>CAZLDK010000291.1:0-4094 GCA_964558285.1 uncultured Spirochaetaceae bacterium
GGTAGGCTCCCCTTAGAGCTTAATCTTTTGCAGTCTCCGGGAATTGGTGACCACGTTGATCGAGCTCGACGCCATGGCTATTTCGGCCAGAACAGGGTGCATCATTCCGAGAATCGCCAGGGGCACCATCACCACGTTGTAGAAGAAGGCCCAGAAGAGGTTCTGCTTTATCTTCTTGAAGGTGGCCTTGCTCAACTTTACCGCCTTTACGACGGCCCCGAGCTCCCCCTGAACCAGGACGATATCTCCGGACTCTATGGCGACGTCGGTTCCGGTTCCGATCGCGATCCCGACGTGGGCCTGGGCGAGCGCCGGGGCGTCGTTGATGCCGTCTCCAACCATAGCCACCATCTCGCCGGCGTCTTGCAAGCGTCGAATCTCTTCGGCCTTGTCCTGAGGCATTACCTCGGCAATAACCCGGTCGATGCCGACCTCCCCGGCGATGGCCCGGGCGGTTCGTTCGTTGTCCCCGGTTATCATGATGGGCTCGAGACCCAAGCGCCTGAGGGCCGCAACGGCTTCGATACTATCGCTCTTAATCTTGTCCGCCACGGCCAGAATTCCGAGGAGCGCGCCGTCGGCGGCGACGAACATGGCGGTCCTCGCCTGGCCCTCGAGGTCCGCCTTCCGGGAAAGGGCCTCGTCGGTCGGAACAACGCCCTGCTCTCGCATCAGCGCCTCGGTTCCCAGGAATACCCCCCTGCCGTCGACGACACCCCGGACTCCTCGGCCGGGAATCGCCGCGAAGTCCGTGACCGGCGACGGAGCCGCACCGTTTCGCTCCTTCGACGCCTCGACGATCGCCCGCCCGAGGGGATGCTCCGAGCCGGTCTCCACCCCGGCGGCCAGGCGAAGAACCTCACCCTCGTCGGCACCGCCGAAGCCGACGACGTCGGTGACGCTCGGTTTCCCTTCGGTGATGGTTCCCGTCTTGTCGAAGACGATGGTGGTGACGTCCTTCATAATCTGGATAGCCTCACCTTTCCGGATGAGCACGCCGTTTTCGGCGCCCTTACCCGAGCCGACCATCAGCGCCGTGGGGGTCGCGAGGCCCAGGGCGCAGGGGCAGGCTATTACCAGGACCGCTATCGCGGCGTAGAAGGCCAGGGCAACGGGCCCGATTCCCGGGTTGACCCAGGGAAGAAATCCGGAAGCCCACACCGCGACCCCGGCGAAGAAGCCGGGGAATAGCAGCCAGGCACCGAGGGTCGCCAGGGCTACCACGATGACGATGGGGACAAAGACCGCGGTTACCCGGTCGGCGAAGGCCTGGATCGGTATCTTGGACCCCTGGGCCTCTTCGACCATCCGGATGACCTGGCTTAGAAAGGTCTCTTTGCCGATCTTGGTCGCTTCGACCTTCAGCAGGCCGTGAACGTTCATCGTCGCTCCGATAACCTCGTCGCCGGGCGTCTTGTCGACGGGCATCGACTCCCCGGTCGCGAGGGACTCGTCGACGCTACTCCGGCCGTCCCGGACCACACCGTCGGTGGGGATCTTCTCCCCGGGGCGGACGACCATCAGATCGCCCTTCTGCAGCTCGGATATGGGTATCCGCACTTCTTCGCCCCCCCGTTCGATGGTCGCCTCCTTGGCCCCGAGGGTAAGAAGCTTCTTGATCGCCTGGGACGCCCTTCCCTTCGCCTTGGTTTCGATGTACCGGCCGGTAAGGTGGAAGGCCATGATCATTCCGCCGACTCCGGCGAAGCTCGCAAATGCCGGCGCAAGGCCGAAGTGGCTCAAGAGGGACACCACACCGGTAGAAAGAGACGCCAGGGTTCCCATGGCGATGAGGGCGTCCATGTTCGGGGCGCCGTGAGTCGCCGACTTCCAGGCGCTCCGGATGGTCTCGAAGCCGGGAACAAAGACGACGAAGGCCCCCAAGACGAGCATTCCTATATCCATGCCCAGGTGCCCGAGGAAGACGTAGCCGAAGACCATCTCGGGGATCATCCAGAGAACGATAGGAATGGTCGCGCCCCAGGCGCTCCACATCTGCCGCCGGGCCTTACGCATCTTGCGCTCGTCACGGTCTTCTTCTTCCGCCGAAGCCTCTCCGGAAGTCTCTTCCGGGGAGTCGATAACCGCCTTGTATCCGGCGGCGTCGACCGCCCGGACGAAGTCGTCGCGGGAGACGCTACCGGGGGCGTAGGTAATCCGGGCCGACTCGGTCGCCAGGTTGACCGTCGCGTCGGTTACTCCGTCTATGGTCCGGAGGGACTTCTCCACGTGAGCCACGCAGGAGGCGCAGTGCATTCCTTCGATCCGCAGGGTCTCCGCTTTCGGGGCGTCAGTCGGGGCCGCCGGAGCCTCCGGGGGCGTCTCCATCTTGTACCCCGCCTTCTCGACGGCGGTAGCAAAGTCGCCTGCCCGGGCCGACTCCGGATTGTAGCGGATCGTCGCGGTCTCGGTGGCCAGGTTGACCGTAACCGAATCCACTCCGTCGAGCTTCTGAAGGGCCTTCTCTACGTGGGCGACACAGCTCGCGCAGTGCATGCCGTCGATCGGGTATGTCTCTGTCTGTATTGTCATCGGTAACTCCCGTTTGGTTTCGTCACGAATAGTCTAATATACCCCCGGGGGGTATGTCAAGGAAAAGGAGTAGCCAAGTCGGGAAAGCGCCCGGGGGAACCCGAAGTTCAACCGGTCTTCCGGTACTTTCCAATAATGTCCATTACTTCGGCGGTCTTCTCCCGCTGCTGCTCTGGGTCGTCGCTCCGCATGGCGTCGGCTACGCAGGTGTTCAGGTGGTTCTCCATGACAATGCTCTCCACCTTCCGGAGGGCCGAGACGACCGCCGCGGTCTGATTGAGAATGTCCACACAGTAGCGGTCTTCCTCGATCATTTTCGCGATACCACTCACCTGCCCCTCGATCCGGCGCAGACGGTTCGCCACCTGCTCTTTTTGCTTTTCGTTAAGCATAGGGCCAATATACCCCTTGGGGGTATGTACGTCAACGGTCGGTTTGCCTTCCGGGGAGCCTCGACGTAGCTTGAAGAAAGGAGTACAGAATGGGTAATCATCAACAGCACGATCACTCGGAACACCATCGGATGATGATTCGGGACTTCCGCCGAAGATTCTACGTCTCCGTGGTGCTCACCATCCCGGTCTTAGTCCTCTCGCCGCTAATCCAGAGCTTCTTCGGCTTTTCTCTCGGTTTTCCGGGGGATTCCTACGTTGTCTTCGTCATAGCGACGGTTATCTACTTCTACGGCGGGTGGCCCTTCCTCTCGGGTCTCGTTTCTGAGCTCAAACAGAAGAACCCGGGGATGATGACCCTCATCGGACTCGCCATTACCGTCGCCTTTGTCTACAGCGCCGCGGTTACCTTTGGCCTCGAGGGGAGCCCCTTCTACTGGGAGCTCGCGACCCTGATCGCCATCATGCTCGCGGGCCATTGGATCGAGATGGCCTCGGTCTTGAGCGCCTCCTCGGCCCTGGAGGAGCTCGTCGAGCTGATGCCCCAGGAGGCCCACCGTAAGCAGGACGGCCAGGTAGAGGATATTCCCCTTTCGGACGTTAAGAAGGGGGATGTCCTCGTAATCAAGCCCGGAGAGAAGATTCCCTCCGACGGCGTGGTCGTAAAGGGGGAGAGCTACATCGACGAGTCGATGCTTACCGGCGAGTCCCGCCCCGTCAAGAAGAGCACCGACGACGAGCTTATCGGAGGATCAATAAACGGCGACGGCTCCCTGGAGCTCAAGGTCGAGAATGCCGGGGAGGACTCGTATCTTTCCAAGGTCATCGAGATGGTCCGGGAAGCCCAGGCGGCAAAGTCCCGGACCCAGGCACTCTCGGACCGCGCCGCGTTTTGGCTGACGGTTGTCGCCATTTCGGTCGGAATCCTCACCCTGACGGTCTGGCTCTTGGTCGGTCGTGACCTTCAATTCTCCATCGCCCGGATGGCGACCGTCATGGTTATTACCTGTCCTCACGCCTTGGGCCTAGCTATCCCCCTCGTCGTCGCGGTATCGACCTCTAAATCCGCCCAGAACGGGTTGTTGATTCGTAACCGAACCGCCTTCGAGAACGCCCGGAAGATTACCACCGTCGTCTTCGACAAGACGGGCACCCTGACCCACGGAACCT
>CAZLDK010000292.1:0-4079 GCA_964558285.1 uncultured Spirochaetaceae bacterium
TCCTCTTCGCAGGAGGGGCGATCTCGAAACCGGAGTCCGTCGGGTCCGGCAAGACCGTAAGCGACTACACGGAGGAAGAGATCGACCACAAGATGTCCATCCATACCTCCTTGAGCCACGTAACCTTCAGCGACACCAAGATTAACCTCCTCGACACGCCGGGTTCCGCCGACTTCGTCGGTGAGGTAGTCGCGGCCCTTCGGGCCGCGGAGAGCGCCTGTGTCGTCATTGCTGGTAAGGCCGGAGTGCAGGTGGAGACTATCAAGCTCTGGCGACGGATGAACAACCGCAACATGCCGCGGTTTGTCTTTGTCAGCAAGATGGACGAGGACCGGGCGGACTACCAGGCCGTTCTCGACGACCTTGCCGACAAGTTTCAGAAGACCTGTGTCCCGGTAACCATTCCGATGGGAAGCGGCGCCGACTACAAGGGCGTCATCAACCTGATCGAGATGAAAGCCTACCCCGCCCCCGGCGCCGGTGCCAAAGAAACCGCCGCCGACATACCGGCGGAGTTCGCCGAAGCGGCGGAAGCGGCCCGTGCGGTACTTATTGAATCCGCCGCCGAAGGGGACGACGAGCTCACCGAAAAGTATCTTCTCGAAGAAGACCTCTCGACGGAGGAAATCCGCCGAGGCATCGTCGAAGGCCTGGTTGCCAACAAGGTTGTTCCGGTTCTCTGCGGCGCCGCGGAACAGGGTTCGGGGCTCCTTAGCCTGCTTTCTATTATCGCCGACGAGGCTCCGGCGCCGGAGTCTGCCACGGAGACTATTCTAACCGACGGCGGCGAGGAAGAGATCGCCATCGACCCAGGGGCACCCTTTTGTGCTCTGGTATTCAAGACATCGATCGACCAGTTCTCCGGCAAGCTCTCCTTCGTAAAGGTGGTGGGCGGGACCCTTAGCGCCGAGACGGAACTCGTTATTTCCCGAGAGAAGAAGAAAGAGAAGCTCAGCAAGGTCTACACGGCTCAAGGGAAGAAACTGGAGGAGGTCTCGTCTATTCCTGCGGGAGACATCGGGGTCCTTACAAAGGTCACCGAAGCAAAATCGAACGACACTCTTTGTGCACCCGACCGAGTCCTAAACTTCAAGCCACTCCAGGTTCCCCAGCCGGTCCACGCGGTTGCCATCGAAGTTCCCAACCGCAAAGACGAGGACAAACTTTCCGACGTGATGCATCGGGTGGTGGAAGAGGATATGACCTTCCGGTACGAAATCAACCCGGAAACCAAGGAGACCGTCATCTCCGGTATGGGCGAGTCCCACCTGAACATGATCCTCGACAAACTCAAGGAGCAGCAGAAGATCGAGGTACACACCCGACCACCGAAGGTCGCCTACCGAGAGACAATCACCAAGCCGGCGGAGGCCACCTACCGGCACAAGAAACAGACCGGCGGCCACGGCCAGTTCGGCGAGGTTGTCATTAGAATCCGTCCCCTCGAACGGGGTGAACAGTATCAGTTTGACAACCTTATCCGCGGTATGGCGGTCTCGAAGGGCTACATCCCGGGTATCGAAAAGGGACTCCACGAGGCGATGGACGAGGGCTTCGTAGCCGGCTACCCCGCGGTGGACATTGGGGTCGAGCTTCTCGACGGCAAGGAGCACCCCGTCGACTCCTCCGAGATGGCGTTCAAGCTCGCCTCCAAGGGTGCGATGCGAGACGCCGCGAGCAAGGCCGGACCGGCCCTTCTGGAGCCGGTTATGAACCTAGAGGTCATTATCGAAGAGCAATACCTCGGTGACGTCCTCTCGGACCTCAACACCCGGCGGGGCCGGGTACTCGGGCAGGAGCCGATGGCCGGCGGCTTTGTCGTCATAAAGGCCCAGGTGCCCCAGTCGGAGCTCTTGCGTTACTCCATCGACCTGCGCTCGATGACCTCCGGAACCGGCGGTTTCGAAATGAGCTTTAGCCACTACAACCCGATCTCCGGTAAGGTCGCCGACGACGTCATTAAGGCGTCCCAGGCGGAACAGGAAGAGGCGAGTTAGGCTAGCTACGGAAAGAAACGGACCCGGGCCCCGGGAGCTTCTCTCCGTCGGCCCGGTTTTCGCCCGCCCTTACCGGTCCTTCAAACTAACGTACTTCTGATGCGGCACGACGTTCTTGTACGCCGGCCGCACGATCCGGCCGCCGCTTACGAGCTCCTCGATGCGGTGGGCGCTCCAGCCGGCTATCCGGGCCACGGCGAAGATCGGCGTGTAGAGGTCCTCCGGGATGTTGAGAAGCTTGTAGACGAAGCCGGAAAAGAAGTCGACGTTGGCCGCCAAGGGCTTGTCGCTCTTCTTGATTTCCGCGAAAAGCTTCGGAGCGAGGCGCTCGACGGTCAGGTAGAGGTCGAACTCCTTGGTGTGCTCCTTATCCACGGCCAGCTCCCGGGCTTTTTCTTTGAGAAGGACCGCCCGGGGATCCGAGAGGGTGTAGACGGCGTGACCGATGCCGTAGACGAGCCCACTTCCGTCGTGGGCCTCTCCCATCAATATTTTCCGCAGATAGGCGGCCACTTCCTCTTCGTCGGCCCAGTCGGAGACGTTCGCCTTGATGTCGTTCATCATCGAGGCCACCTTGCCGCTGGCGCCGCCGTGCTTGGCCCCCTTTAAGGAGCCGACGCCGGTGGCGATGGCCGAATAGGTGTCCGTCGCGGCGCTCGAGACGACGTGGACCGAGAAGGCGGAGTTGTTTCCACCACCGTGCTCGGCGTGGAGAGCCAAGCAGAGATCGAGGGTCTCCGCCTCCAGCCGGGAGTACTTCTGATCGGGACGGATCATCAACAAAAGGTTCTCGGCGGTCGAGAGGTCCGGCTTGGGGGTATGAATGTAGAGACTCTCTTCGTGGTAGTAGTGACGCTTGGCCTGATAGGCGTAGGCGACGAATCCCGGAAACATTCCGATGAGTCCGATACACTGCCGGAGCACGTTCTTGACCGAAAGGTCTTCTGCATTCTCGTCGTAGGAGTAGAGGGAGAGCACCGACCGAGCCAGCTTGTTCATGATGTCGGAGCTGGCGTGGTTAAGGATCATAACTTCGGTAAAGCTATCGGGGAGCGCCCTATGGGCTCCGAGAACCTCCTTGAACTCTTCGAGCTGGCTCATCGAGGCAAGATGGCCGAAGAGCAAGAGGTAGGCGACTTCCTCGAAGCCAAACCGTTGGTCCGCCTGAAACCCCCGGACGATATCGTAAAGGTCAAGACCGCGGTAGAAGAGCCTCCCGTCCGTCGGAACCTTTTCCATATCGTCGATCACGTAGCCGCGGACCTCGCCGATTTCGGTCAGGCCGATCAGCACCCCGGTTCCGTCGTCGTTCCTCAGCCCGCGCTTCGTGTTGTACTTCTTGTGGAGCTCCGGATCGATGTAGCTGTAAGACTCCGCCATCGAGGCGTGGCTCTCGAGAAACCGATCCGTCAGGGATCCCGTTGCTTCGTTCATGGGTTCAAACTATAGCAGAACTGCCCCGCAGAAGAAACAATTCGAAGATGTCGTGGCCCTTCTTTCGCGCTTTCCGCTCGAAAGAGGTCGTCGGTCGCCAGGGGCGCGGCGGGGCGAACCCCGGGTACGGATTGCACAAGATCGGCACCGGGCTCGCGGAAACGGAGGGTCGCTCTTCCGGACCGCCGAAGGCCACCTCGACGGCCTCCCTCATCTGCTCGGCGTAGTCTGCCCAGTCGGTCACCAGGTAGAGGTAGCCTCCCGGGAGGATCTTTCGGGCAAGAAGCCTTAGAAACTCCGGCTGGATCAGGCGTCGCTTGTGGTGGCGCTTCTTCGGCCAGGGGTCGGGGAAGAAGGTATGCACCCCGTAAATGGTCTCGTCGACGAAGCGATCGCGTAGCAGAGTCACCGCGTCGACAGTAGCAATGCGCAGGTTTTCGAGCTTCTTTGCCTCTATCTCCAGAAGAAGCTTCCCGACTCCCGGACGGTGTACTTCGACACCGAGAAGGTTGAATCGTCTCTGCTTAGCGGCAAAGGCCGCTGTCGCCTCCCCCATTCCGAACCCGATCTCTAGAATCAACGGTAGCTCCGGCCGGGGAAAGACAGATCCGGGCCAGACGGCATCCACCGGTTCCGGGGAAACCGGAG
>CAZLDK010000293.1:0-4078 GCA_964558285.1 uncultured Spirochaetaceae bacterium
AAGAAAGAGAGATCCAAGGCGGCCAAGGAAAACCCGAGGGCTTCATCCTGTCGACCGGCTCTTGGAGAACCTCCGTGCAATACTCCCGCCCGAGTTCCGCGCTGCTATCCCCGATAATCGAGTAGATCGACCCGTACTGAATTACGCAGGCCGGATCGAATATGCCGAGGAAGATGATGTTCTCGTGAAGCGACGCCTTATTGACGAGTGATTCGTTAATCGTCGTGTTCTCCCGGGCGCTCCGGGAGGACGAGAGAATGTTGTCCTCACCAAACCCACTCACAGCGTCCTTTAGGACATACTCGATTCCCGCGAAGGACTCGGAAACCAGGTACCCCGACAAGTCCGCCTCTGTATAGGTACCATGGTACCGAATTGATAGCCGGCGGCAGAAGACATTGTTATTCTGCGGGGGTGTCGGCCGAGAGAGTCACTATAAGGCCCGATCCGCTGACCCTCTCCGGGGCCCCTATCCGTGGTTCCGGTATCCAATTGTTGATGCGGGACCGTCAACCTAGGCATGCAGCGGTTCCATCTCGACGGTGATCAGGACCGGCGCATCCGGATAGACGCCGCTCTCTTCCGGGGTTTCATCCTCCAGATGCAACGCCAAAGCCTCCCGGAGGTTCGTAATCGTCTCATCGTAGCTGCGTCCTTGCGTCACGACGGGAAGGTGGACCGCTTCCGCGACGTACCAGCCTTCGTCCCCGGGGTAGATATTCACTTGTATCGTTCTGTGCATCTTGTGCTTCTCCCTGCTTTCATTCTTCCACGACAATGCTCTTTACGAGTCTCCTCCATCAACCCTTTGCCATTTTATACCTCCATTTGTTGCCGCGCACCCGAACTGGGCAAGATCGCACGCCCCGCACTCGGTGATTCTACAACCGTTCTAAGCGCACAAGCACGCAGGTAGCCAAATTCCAAATTGAACTTGAAATTTGGCAACTATCGAGTGTACTTGACGTATGATTGACCGAGCGATCGCACCGATCGTCCTTAAGTCCGCCGAGCACTTTCCGGTCGTGACTATCCTCGGGCCGCGGAGGATCCGTGCTCCCTTCTGCCGGCCGCGTCGGGCAGCTCGTAAATCTCTCGGCCTTGAGTAACGATGTAGGGGTGTCGAGCACCACTCTCGGCGACTGGCTGAGCGCTCTCGAGGCATCCTTCCTCGTGTTCCGGCTCACCCCGTACCATGTCAATCTGGGAAAACGACTCGTCAAAACGCCGAAGCTCTACTTTTCCGAGCCCGGCCTCCTCGCCTGGCTCCTCCAAATCGAGACTCCGGCTCAGGCAGCCCGGGCCCCCCTCCTCGGAGGCATGCACGAGAATCTCGTGGTGGGGGAAGCCCTGAAGGCGGCGCACAACCGCGGCATCGAGCCGCGCCTCTCCTTCTACCGCGACAAGTCCGGTCTGGAGGTGGACCTGATCCGGGAGTACCAGCGCCGACCGTTCCCCGTCGAAATCAAGGCTGCATCCACCTTTACCGCCGAGATGCTCACGTCGCTCGAGCGCTTTACCGCCATGGGCGCAAGCCCTCCCGGCGGCGCCGTAATCTACAGCGGTCCGAGCCAACAAAAAGTCCGAAGCATCGAGATTCGCAATCACACCGAGGTGGCACAGCTGCTCTTCGGCGATAGTCACTCTGCGGCTCCGCCGAACCCAAACACCACGGTGTAGCCCGGCAGCTCCACGGTTTGGACCATGGCGGCGGCAACGACAATCGCGGCGACGATAACGATGGCGCGGCGCGCCTGGAGTTACAACCGTGGAACGGGGGGTGTGCAAATGTTCCGAGCCACCGAAGGCGCTGTCGAGACGGCGTAGCCTCACCCGTGGGATCATTACAAGCATCTATGACCTACAAGGTCACACTCGAGCAGACCGAAGAACGGTTCAGTGTCTCAGTGCCGGGCCTTCCGGGATGTTGGTCCCAAGGCACCAGCGAGGAAGACGCCCTCGAAAATATTCGCGAGGCCATCTCCGAGTATCTTGCTGTCCGCCGCCGGACGACACTCCTCCTTCGTGAATGCGGCGCCCCCGGGTCAGAACCAATACGGTTCTCCTTCGAAATAAGAACCAAAATAGTACCCAGATCAAGAAAGAACTAATACGGTTCCTGCTTGTGTCGCCGCCGCCGGCTGTGATACTCTCTTCTTCGTGAACGTTGTGGCCGTCATAGCCGATGTTGTGGACTCCCGGGGAATTCCGGACCGGCCGGAGTTCCAGCGGGGTCTCGAGGCGCTCTTGCGCCGCATTAGTGCGCGGTCCGGAAGACACCTGTTGTCGCCTTTTACCCTCACCTTAGGCGATGAGTTTCAGGCGGTCTACGGCGGGTTTGAGGCGGTGCTCGGCGATGCGGTAGAGATCATCGCAGAGGTCTATCCCCACCGGCTGCGGATGGCCTTGGGGCACGGGCCGCTGTCGACGGACGTCAATCCCAAGGTCGCCCTGGGGATGGATGGTCCCTGCTTTGCCGCCGCGCGGGAGCTTCTGACGCGGCTAAAGCAGGAACAGCGGAACATTATCCAGGTCTCCGCCGGGGCAGAGATCGATCTGGCGCTGGAGAACCTCTCCCTACGGCTCTTTGCCGGCGCCATCGAAGGCTGGAAGCACAACAGCCTGGCGATCCTTTCGCGCTTGCTTCAGGGGGCCTCCACCGAGGAGCTCGTGGAGCAGCTGGGGATTACCCGCCGGGGTGTAAATAAGAACATCGCTTCCCACAACATTCCCGATTTCGTCGAACTGATGTGTCTCTTGTCGGCGAGGCTGCCACAGGCGGCCCCGGCGTGACAGAAGTCTTCTTCTACGCCCTGCTGGCGACGCTCCTGCTGCCGGTCTTGCTCAGCTGGGCCAGATCCAGGTCTCCGGTCCATGTAGTTCTCGCCGTGCTGGTCTACCTAATAGCCGTGGCTGCTCCGATTGGGACGCGCCTCAATGCCGCTTTCCTGGCAGGGGGCCTTGCCGTCATCACCTTACTCAACGTGATGGTGATCCTCCGGGGGCGGACGGCGTTTCTCACCCGGAGCATCACCCTGGCCATCAATCTGGTCGCCTGCGCCGCACTCTTCGGAAGTGCCGGCCTCTTTGGTGATTTCAACGAGGCGGCGCGCCGTTTTGCCGCGTGGCTCGGCGGGAAGAACCGCATCGTCGCCTCTCTCGGGCCCTCCGAGCTTCGCGCGGTACTGGTGGCACTCGCCGGGGCCTACCTCGCGACTATCGAGATAAACCATCCCATCGCGCTTATCCTCAAGCGGTCGCAGTTGATGCCGGCTACGGTGGCTACCGAAGAGCCCGGGTCCCGCGGCATGCCGGGGATGACCGGGGAGCCGGCCCGGGGACGGGCCATCGGCTACCTCGAGCGGCTTATCGTCTTTGCCCTAACCCTATCCGGGGATCTTTCCGCCCTGGGCCTGGTTTTGGTTGCAAAGGGCATCGCTCGGTTCCGGCAGCTGGACGACCGCGATTTTGCCGAGTACGTCCTGATCGGAACGCTTCTGTCCATCTCCGCCGCCCTCCTTATCGGCTTTGCGGCGAAGGGGCTGCTCTAGCGAGCCTCGTCCTGCCGCGGCTTGCCCCGCTCCAGCCGCACGCCGGGGATGGGTTCGAAATGGGCAACGCTGCAGGTCGCCAGGGAGATATCGAGTTCCAAGGCGGTCGCGCCGACGAGGAGATCCTCGTTGTCGATGGTGATGCCGCGGCTGCGCAGATCGGTATAGAGGTGTGCGGCTCGGATAGCGATCGCGGTATCGACGGGGATAACCTCCATCGGGTCGATGAGCGTCTCGCGTTCGTGCCGGTGCTTCGGGCTCTTCACGCCGGCCACCAGCTCGTAGGCGCAGATAGCCGACGTCGCAGCCCGGCCATCTGAAACCAGTTGCTCCACAGCCTCGCTTTTGTCCCCGTCGATGAGGAAGTCGATGAGCGCCGAGGTGTCCAGGAGAGTCACGTGGTGCCGCCGGTCCGCCAGCCGGAGCGTAGCTCGTCTATCCGACGCTGTTCGGCCTCGGCGGTCGTTTCGTCCCCAAACCCAACCCGAATCACCTCCTGCTCCACCCCGACTTCCCTCTCCCGGATA
>CAZLDK010000294.1:0-4069 GCA_964558285.1 uncultured Spirochaetaceae bacterium
CTGCGGATGCACTGGCAACTCAAGCTCCGGTTCGATGGCTGGCATGGCGGCCTCCAGTTCCGGGGAAGGCGGTTCCAACCCCAGCAGGTCGAGCACACCGCGGGCCATGGCACGGCACAGTTCGCGGCTCGGGTGGTTGATTGTGGTGAAAAGCCGGCGCTTCGTATAGTTCGCCTCGATGTGGCCGGTGAGTTCGATGTCCCAGACCTTTTCCTTCTCGCGTTCGATGGTGAGGGAGCGCTCGGCCAGCGCCTTCACGTCGTGGTACCTGGAAAGATCCGCGCGACAGGCGATGTGCATGACCTCCGCTTTGGAGAGTCCTCTGTCCTGGAGTGCGTTGAGAAACGAATCGCTGAAGTCGATGCCAGGTCTGGACTCCCAGAACGGCCAGCAGGTCCGACACATCAGGTTGGGCAGGCAGATGGCTGCGGCGTTCCGAGGCAGCCGGGCGCGCAGGTTTGCGCTGGAAAGGTCGTTCCATTGGGGACCGAGCTGTTGATGGATGAGCACGGCGGCGCGGGACAGTTCTTCCGCAGGCACGGGCTCACGCACATAATTCACGTACCGTCGCAGTTCGTAGCGTTCTGCGAAACCGGGGTGGCGTTCCAGGAGCCAGGCCACTGGATCGCCCTGGCAGTTCGCATGGAGGATGCAAAGCTCGCGAGGCATGGGGCGCACGATAGCGCAAGCGGGCGCAATGCGGAAGCCGGCTCGAAAGGGAAAGCCTGCACGTGCTTAAAAGCCGGAAAATTACCCGGTGGTAATCTCGATACGCTTGGGCGTCTTGTCCTCGGCGCGGGGTAAAACGAGTTCGAGCACGCCGTCCATGAGTTGCGCGGTAATCTTCTGCCGATCAACATCGTCCGAGAGGGTGAAGACGCGACGGTACTCGCCGCCGCCGAACTCCATGTGCACGTACTTTGGTCTGGCGTGCTCGGCAGGGTCGGCTTTGTAGGACGTGCGGGCGGTTATGACCAGTTCGTTTTCAGTGAGGTCGATGGAGAGCGTTTCCCGCGCCACTCCGGGCATGTCCATGAAGATGTGGAATCCGTCCTCCATCTCGATGATGTCCGTTGCCGGACGATAGCGCGGCATGTCCCTGGTCTCTTTGTCTCGTTTCATCACATGGGCGGCCATTGTCCGGTACCTCCGTCAGTCTATGGCGATCTTGCGCGCCTTGGACAAGGCGGTTTTGGGCAGGGTGATGGAAAGAACGCCGTCAGTGAGCGTGGCCTTGATGCGATCGGGGTCCACGGGTGTGTTGAGGGCGATAAGTCGTTGGAATACGCCGGTGGGACGCTCCTGCCGGTAATACTTGCCTTGCGCCGGCTTGCGTTCTCCCTTGATCGAGAGGCTCGACTCCACGATGGTGATGTCGATTTCTTCGCGAGGGACGCCGGGAATCTCGCACTGGACATAGACGGCGGAGCTGTCCTCGCTGACATTCACCAAGGGGTAGGAAGACTGCCCCCGGGTGCCGCCAGAGCTCCACACGCCGCTCAGCAGCTTGTCGATGTTCCTGTGGAAATCGTAAAACGGACTAAAATCGATAACCATCTCTCGAACCTCCTCGGGTAGCATAATCACGTACTATTTTAGCCACTGGAGATATTCAGTCAATAACCGGCAGCGTATTTCCTCAAGCGGTCAGGCCCGTTTTCTTGCGGGTCGGGTAGGCCAAGGTTGCGCCGCCTGCCTGGTGACGCCCAAATGGTAACGTTCGAATCTCCATAGGGATGTTCAAATGGTTTTGGTGTATGGCGTTCACATACCAGAAGTATTTGGCGTGGCGAAAGGGCCCATCTGCCTGGACTAGAAGCCATCTCAAAAATAGAGATTTTGTACTGTGTCAAGGAAGAGGGAGTTCCGCGCGGAGGGAGTATATCCCACAATATTTGACCTTCGGGCGGGGCGAGTCTGACGCCGCCACAGGGCCAAAGATCATTTTTGAGATGGCTTCTAGGAGGAGGGCGGCCCGGCCGACTTCGAAACGGGCACAACCGTGCAGGAAGCAGCGTTCGCCAGGTCGCAGAGTGCGCTTCTAGAACGTTCAAATGTAGCGACTGTGTTGCTCGGGCCGCCGGCTCGGGCGCACTCCGTCTGCCTCGAAGAGACCTGCTCAAGCCACTGTCCTGGCCACAGAATCAGACCGCGGAGGAACAGAGGAAGAAGCGGCGAGTAACGTGCAGAGGTATATGGCCCCGCCCCGGAGTCAAGAGAAAAACAGAGGCAAATAATGGACGGATGCAAACGTATATCCGGCGTCAAGCCTTGTTGCCAGCGCCCTGATGGTATATCCGCGCTCCTGTCCCTCATCGTCTCATCGGTGTTTGCCACCACCTCTGCACCCAGGGTTCTCAGGAGCAGGTCCGACCGTTTTGCCTCATCGCCTTTCTTTTGGCATCCTCAGGGGTAGGGGGTATGTCAATTTTCGTGTCGTGAGACGGCTACGCCGCTTTGAATTCTGTGCCGCGCGCCATCATGCACCACGCTATCCGTGCCATTTTGTTCGCCAAGGCCACGCAGGTCCGGTTGTAGCCACGTCGATCCATCAGTTCCCTTAGCCAGGCGGTCGTTCTGCCATCACCAAAAGGCGAATGGCCTATTTTCATGGACCTGAGCACCGCCCGTGCCCCGTGGACCAAAAGTGTGCGTACTGTGCTATTACCGTGTTTTGTTATTCCAAGCAGCCGAGACTTGCCTCCTGTGGAGTACTGACGAGGTACAAGCCCCAGATAGGCCGCAAATTCACGCCCGTTTTTGAAATCAGCAGGCCGCCCAGCCACGGTCAGCAGCGCGGTGGCGGTGAGGAAGCCTATCCCCGGCACGTTACGTAGTCGGACACACAGTTCGCGCTCCCTATCGATTCGTTTGAGCGCTTCGGTATGCTCGGCGACTTGCGCGTCGAGGTTCGCGATGTGCTGGTGCAGCCCTCGTAGCAGTCCGCGCATGATTTCGGACAAATCGTTTTCCAGGTCGTCGATGATGCCCGGCAAAGCCGAACGTACATGGCTCGCCCCCTGCCTGATCACAATTCCATTTTCCGCGAGCAGACCACGCACCTGATTGAAGGTCGCTGTCCTGGCTTGCACCAGCCCTTGCCGCACCCGGTGGATGGCCTGAATGTCGGCTTGGTCTTGCGATTTGTGCGGTACAAAACGCATATGCGGACGCTGTACGGCCTCGCAAATGGCAGCAGCGTCGTTGGCGTCATTCTTGTTGGCCATGAGATATGGCGTAACAAATCGAGCATGCATACGCCGCACCTCGTGCCCGCAGGATTCGATGACGCGAGCCCAGTAGGCCGAGGAAGCACAGGCCTCCATGCCAACGAGACAGGGCGAAAGATTTGCAAAGAACTCGGCAACGCGTTCTCGTCGAAGACTTTTCTTCAAGACGATGCGGCCCAGGCTGTCTATGCCGTGGAGTTGAAGGCTGTTCTTTGCCAGGTCGATTCCGATGGTGCTAATCTTTTTCATGGGATGGCTCCTTTTCAAGGCGTATTTGGTTCCCTTGAAGATTACCCATATTGGAGGGGCGGGGCCATCCCATCATCTTTACCTGGAATCATATTCATGGACAGATGCATGCGGATATAATAGGCTATATTTGTTAGTGAGGTGAGTGTTGCCTGTTTATACAGGTGCCATACGATCATTGCCTCTGAAGTCTGTAGCCATGTGGCGGATTCGAAAAAATCCTGGGTGGCACATCCTGTTTCACGGACCACCTGCCGGCTGTTCCACAGGGTGTGGCCGATTGTGAAAGGGATATTAGACAGCCTTTTCCCGCCATTGTTGTTCCCATTTGCCCGAGAACCGGGTATGTTTAGGGGTCAGATTCATACTACGTCACAAGGCGCCCGCAAGGAGTCGATCCTATGTCCGAATCACTGGAACATCTCATAGAACGCCTGCAGCAGGAGGCTGTGCAGGAGGCCGAGTCCAAGGCCCACGCCATTGTCTCCAATGCTCAGGAAAAAGCCCGCGCGATACTGGAGCAGGCCGAACAGGAAAAGGCCGCGATCATCCAGAACGGCCGCGAGGAAGCCGCCGCCTACACGAAACGG
>CAZLDK010000295.1:0-4054 GCA_964558285.1 uncultured Spirochaetaceae bacterium
TCCGGGCACCAACGCAGACCAAGCCGTCGCTTCGAATAATCAAGATGTGCTCCATTCCCGCGGCTGCGGCAGCTGCCCTGGCCCGCTCCACGGCGCCCTCTTGGCCGACTCCTTGAAGCTCGTCCTCGGAGAACGCGTGGTGCGACAGATCGAACACGTAGCGCTTTTCCATAGTGCTCGTCGGCGGGGGCCATGGGAGACCCTCGGCGCGCAGCGCGACAAGATGGGCGGGAAACCCGCAGGCGATCGCCGCGACCTCCGGCGACGCAGCGTAGACGGTCTCGTGCAGCTGCCGGAGGTCTCCGCGGTCTCCGTCGACACCGGCGCCTTCGAGGGAGAACTCCGCTTCAACGGCGCTCCACTCCCCAACGTATTCGAACCCCCGGTCGTTCCGGCGGCTTATGCCGGCGCCCTCGAGGGATACGAAATCGTTCTCCAAAAGCCAGAGAAATCGTCTAACGAGGTCCGGATCGGCGACTCGGGGTGCTTCAGCAGGCCGACTGTTGTCCATCACTGTGCTCCTAGACCGATAGCGCGGCCCCGAAGGTGGGCCATTCGAAGTCGGCCGCGAAGAATATCCACCGCCCGTACGTTGGTCACAGAATCCGGGGCTGCGGAGAAGATGCCGTGTCCCGGTCCTATGACCACCGCGCCTCGTTCCCGGGGGAGGGACGCGAAGAGCTCCTCGATACGGGCGTCGTGCTCCTCGGTCTGTCCGTCGAGATGCGCTTCCAACACGCAGAGAGGGGACCCGAAGGCACCCGAGGTCGAGTCCACGACGCCTTCGGGCCATCGTTTGGTCGCAGCCGCGGCAATCGCCTCCACCAGGTGGAGATGGAAGACCGACCCGACATCGGGAAGCCTCCGGTAGACCCGGAGGTGGAGCTCCGTTTCCCGGGAGAGAAGCGCCGGGTCTCCGGCACGGACCTCGCCGTCGAGTCCCAGGATCAGGGTGTCCTCGACGCCGAGGCGCCAACCGTAGTTTTCCGAAGCCTTTGTCGGTGTCATAGCGACCTCGTCGCCGAATCGTAGACTGACGTTGCCGCCACACAGCTCGGTGTGGCGTCGCCTATAGAGAAAGTACGCGAGGCGGGTAAGAAGCTCTCGAGCTCTCTCCCGGGTCGCCGTGGACGGATTCATTCGTTCTACTCCTTACCTTCGTACGCAAGCTCGTTGCGCACGGGGTTTGCAAAAAGCCCGCAGGCGTCGGCAAGGTCCAGCTCTTTTGCCGACATCGCCCCCAGCCGGAGCGCGCCTAAAGCTGCGCTCTCCCTTTCCTCGAGAAGTGTTAGGCTCCGGCCCAACAAGCTCACCTTGCACCTCAAGGCCTCAGGCGAAGCTGCCCCACCTCCGATTACGACGATGGCTTCCGGCTCCTCCGCGTACTCCCCCCAGGCGACAAGAAACCGACGCAAAATGTCGCCTGCGCTCCGAAGAAGGCCGGCTGCCACGGTAGGCGGAGAGTCTCCCGCCGAAAGGCGAGCCTCGAGAGCGCCCTCGGACAGATCGACGGCCTCGACTTCTCCACAGCGAGATGCGGTAGAGAGCAAGGCTTCCAACGGTGTTCCCGTCGCCGCGCTCAAACGGTTCAAGAGATATCCCACCGCCGACCGGGAGCAGGATAGAAAGCGCCCTGGAAACAGGTAATGAAACACCAACCCGCCAACGGCTTCGGCGGCCCGCCGCGCCTCCTCGATACCGGTGACCCCGGCCAGGTGCTCGTAGGTTCCCGTAATGTTAACCAGACGCGCCTCGTCGGGCGCGGTGGATCCAAGAAAGGCGCAGCAGTTGTCCATGCCTCCAAGAACAGCGCGGCATCCCGTCGCCAACCCAAGCTCTTCGACAAGGCTGCGGTCGATCTCCCAGGAGGCGGTGGCGGGGTGTAGCTCCGGCAAGAGAGCCATGTCGAGACCTGCGGCGGTGCACACCTGCTCGCTCCAGGCCCCCTGCTCTAGATCGAAGAGCATGCTTCGAGAGGCAAATGAATAGTCCTCTACGCCGACGCCGCAGAGCCGTCGAATAAGAAAGCCCCGGGGGGAAAGGAACTCCTTCGCCCCCGCCAGGAGCGCCGGTTGCTCCTGCGACCACCAGAGCCACTGACCGAGAAAGGAGGCGAGGCCCGGATTCTGCCCGGTCCTTCTCTGTAGCTCGGCGGGGTTTAGTCCCTGCAACCCTGCTGAGCCCCCTAGAGACCGGGAGCGCGAATCGACGGGAGAGAGAGCAGGGCCGAGGGCGTTGCCTGCTGAGTCCACCGGCGCCATCGCTGTTCCAAGGCAGGAGAAGGTGAGCGTATCAACCGGGTCCCCGGGAAGGGTGTTCGAGAGACGGCGTATCAAGCCGGAACAGGCAGCGTAAACCTCCTCGAGGGGAAACTCGAGGCTACCGGGAAGCGGCCGTCGGGCGGGCGTTGGAACGCTTGTCGCGCTTCGGACGGCACCGTCCCAGGCGGCTATCAGCCCCTTTATCGCAGATGTTCCGATGTCGATGGCGATGATGCTCATTTTAATAGGACGGGGCGGCGGTTCCGAAGACACCACCGCCCCGCGTAACGTTGTACCTTACGATCTGGTCCAGGTGAGACTACTGACCCCGACGCTCTTGAAAGGTCGCTTCTACTTCGTCGATATTCTCCGGCGTCACGAGCATAACTTCGACCGGGACAATTTCTTCGTCGAGCTCTTCCCCATTGAAGATGTCCTGTAAGATCATAACGCTTTCGTATCCGATCAACCATGGCTGCTGGGCGATGGTGCCTGCAAGGATTCCATCCCGAATGGCCTGAAGCTCTTCCGGGTCACCGTTAAAGCCAACTACGTATGTGTCTGCCCCGGCGGCTTGAACAGCGTTGGCAGCAGGAGAAGAACGCGCCGGCAAGGTCGGGATCGGCCGACAGCATCTGTTGCATGGTATCGTAGCCACCTTCGGCACTCTGGTTTTCAACGACGATCTCCGCCGCGATGTTATATCCCAGCTCCCTGGCCCGATCGAGAAAACCTTGGTCCCGCTGCGTCGAATAGGTAAACTGCGGCTTTTGCTTTCCCACCGCGACGCTCTGGGAAGGATCATCGATCAGCTCGTGGAGCAGATCCATCGCCTTGCGACCACCCTCGTAGTTGTTCGAAACCAATAGCGCGTTGATTGGACCGGAGTAGCCAATGTCGGCTACTACCACAGGAATCCCTGCCTGTCCGGCGTTGCGGACCGCCGGAGCGATAGATCCGGGATCCACCGGAGTCACCACGATCCCGTCAACACCCTGTCCGACCAACGAGTTTAGGTCCTGGACCATCTTGGTGGGGTCCGCGTTCTGATCGATCATGATGTAGTTGTAACCGAGCTCTTCCGCCGCGTCCCTCACGCCCTTCTCGAGATTCTGGAAGAAGGTAAACTCCATCGTCCAGACTGAATAGCCAATGGTCGGCGTTTCGTCTGCGTCGCTCTCTCCTCCACCGCCGGCGAAGGCCCCAAAGGCTACTGTTAAGATCAGCACGATCATGATAGTGAAGAATCTGTTCTTCATAATAAGCACTCCTTATTGATTGATCTAAATTGCGTTAGCGTATCCGCGTGTTCAGTTTCTATTGGCAGGCTCCACCCCCTTGTTCTGGATTTACTCCTTCTGGCCCAGGAGCGCGTAGCGCACCCGGTTGATTGCCACGGCAAAGATGAGTACCAGTCCGGTCGCAACGAATTGCCAGTATGAATCCACCTGTTCCAGACCGAGACCGTTCCGTAGAAACGTCACAATCAGAGCAGCAAAGAAGGCACCGAGAAGGCTTGCCCGCCCGCCGTTGAGGAGTGTGCCGCCGAGAATCACCGCGGGAATCACCTGGAACTCGTAGCCTTCGCCCAAGAAGCCGGGGTTAGCGTTACCGAGGGTCGCAGAGACGACGACCGCAGCAACCCCGACGAAAAGCCCCAGAATCATCGAAGCGACCGTCTTGGTTAAGGGAACGTCGATTCCGGAGAGCGTGGCTGCCTCGGCGTTCGAGCCAACCGCTAAGACGTGCCGGCCAAAGGGAGTCCTGCGGAGAAGGAAGTAGCCGACGAGAAA
>CAZLDK010000296.1:0-4052 GCA_964558285.1 uncultured Spirochaetaceae bacterium
AGTGGAAGTCGTGGACCAGCTCCACCTTGATGCGGTTAGTGTAGACGCCCCTCTCGGACCGGTCGTACTTCCCCATCTCAATTTCCATCGGCGGAAGCAGCGCCAGCTCCGGCGGAAGAACCGCCGGGGCGGTCCGGTCGTTCAGGCGCCGCGCCGCCGTGGGACTCAAGTTACCCACCAGGCCGACGGTAACTTCCCGGCCCTGAACGAAACGCTCGCAGAGAATCGGTTGGCGGTAGGTTTCGAGCATCTCGGCCACCCGCTCCCGGAGCTCGGCGACGGTCGAGACGATGCTCTGACCCGAGACCCCCATACCGGTTCCCTCGCGGCTCGGCTTTACGAAGAGGGGAAACTTCAGGGCGTCTCCTAAGAGCAGGTCGTCGTTGATCTCCTCGTCCCGGCGGCCGAAGACCTGAAACTCCGGCGTCGGGAGCTCGTGGTAGTGGAGGATCCGCTTGGTCATCGGCTTGTCGAGGGCCAGAGCCAGGGTCAGGACCCCGCTTCCGGTGTAGGGGAGTCTGAGCGCCTCGAGGAGGGCCGGAATCTGGGCCTCTCGCCCCTCGCCGAAGTGGCTTTCGGCGATGTTGAAGCAGAGCTCCGGCTTGTAGGACTCCAGGCGGGTGAGAAGGTTGTGGGGCGGCAGGACCGTCGCCTCGAAGAACTCTACCCGGTGGCCGGCGGACTCCAGGGCCCCAAGAATCGAGTCGATGGTTTCCGGCGAGTCGAGGTCGTCCCAGAGGTCCGCCCCGGCAGTTTCGGTCGCCGGGGCGTTCTCTTTTAGGTTCGCGAGAAGGGCAATTTTCATCCATAGCTCCTAGAAGGGCTCCTAAACGGGGTCCACGTAGGTAAAGGTTTTCCCCTCGTAGTTCCTCAGGGTGATCGAATCGGTGCTACGCCCGACGACGTATTCCGGCAGCAGGGGAATTTTGCCTCCCCCGCCGGGGGCGTCGATGACGTAGGAGGGCACCGCGTACCCGGAGGTGTGCCCCCTCAAGGCCTCGATAATCTCGATCCCCTTCGCAATCGGGGTCCGGAAGTGTCCCGTCCCCTCGACCGGGTCGCACTGAAAGAGGTAGTAGGGCCGGACCCGGAGACCCAGGAGGCCGTGCATCAGCCGCTTCATCGTCTCTGCCTCGTCGTTGACGCCCTTCAGCAGGACGGTTTGGCTCCCTAAGGGAATGCCCGCGTCCGCTAGGCGAGCCGTCGACTCCGCTACCTCCGGCGTCAGCTCCCGGGGGTGCGTTACGTGGAGGCTTATCCAGAGGGGGTGGTAGCGCCGGAGCATCCGAACCAGCTCGGGTGTGACGCGCATCGGGAGCACCAGAGGGACCTTACTTCCGATCCGAATGAACTCCACGTGGGGTATCCCCCGGAGACTGGAGAGCAGGTACTCCAGCTGCGATTCCCCCATGGTCAGGGGGTCCCCTCCGGAAATAAGAACGTCTCTGACCTCCGGGTGGATCCGGATGTAGTCCAGGGCCGCGGCCCACCGACGTCGACTCGAGGGCACGCCTCCTGCGTCGCCCACCATGCGGGAGCGGGTGCAGTAGCGGCAGTAGGTGGAGCAGTATCCGGTTGCCAGAAAAAGGACGCGGTCGGGGTACCGGTGCACCAGGCCCGGGGCGGCCTCGTGATGGTCTTCCCCCAGGGGGTCCGCAGCATCGCCCGGAGAGGCAACGAACTCCTCTACCGTCGGGACGTGGGTGCGCCGGAGAGCATCCTTCGAATCTGTCTGGCTCATCAGGCTCGCGTAGTAGGGGGTAATGCCCACCGGAAGCGAGCCATTCCGGTGGGCGACCGCCTCTCGCTCGTCTTCGCTCAGGACGAAGACCCGCTCAAGGTCGGCCACCGTGGTGATTCGGTGCCGCAACTGCCAGCGCCAATCACACCACTCTCGTTTCGTGGTCTCGGGATAGAAGCGCCGGCAAAACGCCTCGGTCTCCGGACCAACGGGAAACCCTGCCTCTTTTTGCGTCAGGGCTACCCCGGGGTGAGGCGGAGGACGATCGGAATCGTCCACCTCCTCGGTTATAAATGAGGTATACAACTCGAGAAAAGAATATATCGGTTTCTTTAGGGAAATCAATATGCCGGATATACACGGGGCGCCATCGTGAGAGTGAGCATCCCGCGGGCAATACCCGGCGGCGGCTAATTCTGCTATCTTCCACCCATGGCAACCACCGACGACAAGAAGGTCATCTTCTCGATGCACCGGGTCTCCCGTACCTACGGCACCAAGCAAGTACTCAAAGATATTACCCTCGGTTTCTACTACGGCGCCAAGATCGGCGTAATCGGCCTGAACGGCTCGGGTAAATCGAGCCTCCTCAAGATTATCTCCGGACGCGATACCGACTACACCGGGGACGTGGCGTTTTCCCCGGGCTACTCGGTCGGGTTCTTAGAGCAGGAGCCGGAACTGACCCCGGGGAAGACGGTGCGGCAGATAGTCGAGGAGGGGGTTGCCGAGGTTACCGAGCTTCTCGCGCGGTTCGACCAGGTAAACGAGGCCTACGGGGAGCCGGACGCCGATTACGAGAAGCTCGGGGAAGAGCAGGCGGCACTTCAGGAAAAGATAGAGGCCGCCGGGGGCTGGGACCTCGACGCGCGCCTCGAGCTGGCGATGGACGCTCTTCGGTGTCCCCCGCAGGACACCGTGGTCGACGTCCTCTCCGGGGGAGAGCAGCGCCGGGTGGCGCTCTGTCGGCTCCTCCTCCGGCAGCCGGATGTTCTGCTCCTGGACGAGCCGACCAACCACCTGGACGCCGAGACCGTCGCCTGGCTCGAACGCCACCTGCGCGACTACGCAGGGACGGTTATCGCGGTTACCCACGACCGTTACTTCTTGGACAACGTCGCCGGGTGGATCCTGGAGCTCGACCGGGGGGAGGGGATTCCCTGGCAGGGAAACTACTCGAGCTGGTTGGAGCAGAAACAGCAGCGTCTCGCCCGGGAGGAGAAGAGCGAGAGCGCCCGGCAGAAGACCCTCCAGCGGGAGCTCGAATGGATTCGGATGAGCCCCAAGGGGCGCCACGCCAAGGCGAAGGCCCGGGTCAACCAGTACGAGAGCCTTCTCGCCGAAGGGTCCCGGGACCAGGAGAAGGACGTTCGGCTGGTCATACCCCCGGGGCCCCGCCTCGGAGACATAGTCGTCGAGGCCGAAGGGGTGACGAAGTCCTACGGAGAGATGGTGCTCTTTCAGGATCTCTCCTTTACCGTACCTCCCGGCGCCATCGTCGGTATCGTCGGACCCAACGGCGCCGGGAAGACGACCCTCTTCAAGCTGATAGTCGGGGAAGAGACGCCCGACGACGGGAAGCTCAAGGTCGGTGAGACCGTAAAGCTCGCCTACGCCGAACAGATGCGGTCAAACCTCGACCCGGAGAAGAGCGTTTGGCAGCAAATTTCCGACGGCAAGGAGACCATCCGCCTCGGCGCCGGCAAGGAGGTCAACTCCCGGGCTTACTGCTCCTGGTTCAACTTTGCCGGGGCGGATCAACAGAAGCAGGTCGGGGTGCTTTCCGGGGGAGAGCGCAACCGACTAAACCTGGCCTTGATGATCCAAGAGGGGGCCAACGTCCTGCTCCTCGACGAGCCGACGAACGACCTGGACGTCAACACCCTCCGGGCCCTGGAAAACGCCATCGACGAGTTTGCCGGGTGCGTCCTGGTGATAAGCCACGACCGCTGGTTCTTAGACCGGATCGTCACCCATCTCTTAGCCTTCGAGGATGATGGTGTGGTCTGGTTCGACGGGAATTGGAGCGAGTACGTCGACTTCCGCAAAGAGCGCTACGGCGCCGCGGCGAACCGGCCCCACCGGTACGTGCACCGGAAGCTAACGAGGTAGGTCTACCAGCGGTAGCCCCCGGAGGTACGCCAGAATAGCCTGTCGGTAGAATTCGGCGAAATCCAATCTCAGGTCGGCCAGCTCGGGTGCGGCGAGCACCCGCTGTTGCATCTCTGAGTAGCGGCACATCGGATGGGCTCCGGCCAAGAGCGCCTGATGCACCAGAAAGAAGTCGAGCATCTGCCGGCGATCCAGGGCC
>CAZLDK010000297.1:0-4050 GCA_964558285.1 uncultured Spirochaetaceae bacterium
GCGCTTAATGGGACGGCTTGCCGGATTCAGCTACCGCGAGATCACCAAACGCCTGAAACGAAAGGGCTTCGTGTTTGATCGTCACGCGCGAGGGAGTCATGAGATCTGGTGGAATCCGGAAACCCGTATGCGAACCACCATACCGAATCATCCTGGCGATCTTCCCGAAGGTACCTTAAGGGCCATTCTCAAGCAGGGTGGCGTAGATGCTGATGACTTTCTGAGCTTCTGATTGCCGCGATCTCTGTTTCGAGTCGTGTGGATAAATTAGAGAAAAACATAACACGTATAAGCCCTCCCCCCGTCAAGGACGAAATGATGTCCGGCCCCGGCGATTGCCGGATTACCTGATGGAGCGCATCCCGTCGTCCTTTCCGACCGGGGGAGCCACTACCGATGGCCAGGATGGATCTGGAGAATGGACAAAGCGGGGCTGACCCGGTCTATGTCGAGGGAAGGGTGAACGCCGGACAACGCCGCTTGCGAAGGTTTTTTCGGCCGCCTAAAGAACGAGAAGTACTACCACCGGACCTGGGCAGACACGAGCATTCAGGAGTTTATGGATCAGGTTTACGGGTATATTTGGTGGTACAATGAGCAACGCATAAAGCTATCGCTGGGTGGGAAAAGCACGGTTGAATACCGGGCAAGCCTTGGGTTAGCAGCACAATTCAGTCCAAGAAAACGTCCGCACCTCCTTTTTTAGTTTACAGCAACGGCCCTTTTTGAATTGTATGTCTGTAGTGCTCCTATGCCTTCGACTCGTTCTGCTTGCGGATGGCTCTCACATTATCTGCAATATCCATTATCAGAAACAATCCGCCGAGTACCAGTACCGCCCACAGAGTTCCGACAACAATGCCGCCGATCAGTCCGGCAATTCTGCCCATGCTGTAACCGAAAAATGCACCGCCGAGAATAACAAGCACGAGTATCGTATTTGTCACGGCCCTCACAGTGTTTCTATCTCCAGGCTTCTAAGCTTGATTCGGTAGCGCTGGGCTTTCCGGCCTTTCGCGGCGATTCCGGTTATTTTCTGCCAACGTTTGATCAGCTGCCAGGCTTGCTCCCAGAAACCGATGTTCAGCCAGCCGGCTGCAAAGATAAAAACAGTCAGTCCGGACTCCTCTAACGCAGCAAGCTCGTGGGGGTTACGCTTGATGCTGGCGTCGTGAGTAAGCACCACCCACTCCCCCTCGTCACCGAGAGCATTCATCCATTCTTCGTCGGAGATTGCCTGATCAAACTTATCCTTGAGGTGAACGACCGTGTTGCCGTGCTCTCCTTCGAGGGCATTGATCGCTCGCACCAGGCGCGGCGGGAGATTGTTGTCGAAGAAGAACTTCATGCCGCAAGAGAGTTCTCGAATTCTACCGCCCGGCGCACCGTGTCGGCATCAACTTCGTACCATTCCGCAACAACTTCTATGGAGCCAACGGTCTCGCATTGCCGGGAAAGAACCTCAGTCGGTACGCCGTAGCGGTCAACGATTGGCTTCCCAAGATTTCGTGCCGGGTCAATTACGACACCGGCATCCTTGCCTCGGGGCCACCATCGTTCCGCCATGTCCAAACCGTTGAACTCTAAGTCACCAACCAGAAGTGGCGATACGACTGCGTCGATCTCGTATTGGTCTCGGACAAGGTTGAGAAGCTCCGGCTCCTTACTTTCCTCAGCGACTCGGGTCAGAATCTCTCTACCATCGGTGAAGAACCTGCGTTTGGCGAAGGGATGAGCTGTATCCAACAATGCGGCCGCTTTCCGGGAAGCGATTCTGATGCTCCTCCAGGACACGCCGTGCCGGCGAAAGGAGTCGACGAATCGAACTTCTATTAAGTCGAGAAAACTCAAGGCAGTCTTGTTTTCGATGGGCTCGTAGTCCGATTCAATGACCGGAGGTCGCTGCTCTTGACCACCGACCACCCTGTAGCCCCTGACCCAGCGGCGAATCTTTGACGGTGAAATACCGGTCAGCCGCGCGACCTCGGGAACAGAATAAATGCCCTTGCCGATATAGGTGTTATTCATCGTCAACACTGCGGCCCTCCCCTGCTTGCTCCTTCTTGATTATCCGCGACCGACAAAGGTGCTGCAATCCATTCCGAGTTGAATGGACGCCCGCCGGCTGTACCAGTCCCTTCGCAGCGCTCTAAGGCGCCGCAAGCCCCAAATCAATCAGCTGCTCTTCTGCTCCAAAGATTTCGAAGTTGGTTGCCTTTAGGGAAATACCGGGTGCGGCGTCGGCGGGCACTTCGAAGACGGTGGAAAACTCCTTGGGGACTCCGGGGTTAAAGCTGTCGAGAACCAAAGGCTCAGCGACCCGAATAGCGTCCTCGTGGTCCCCGAATTCACGACCCCGGGCGTCGACGAGCTGGACGCCACCGGCCCCGGTGGTCTCTTCTTTTCCTTGGTTCGTTACCCGTCCCTCAACATAGATAAGCACGGTGGCATCTGAGCTCGGGCGCACCGTCTCAAAGTCGCTTGAAAGCTGGTTTATGACGAACAGGAGATGAGCCATTCGATCTCTCCGACTACCACGGCCTCCCCGACCGTCGGCAATACTTCGGGTTCGGTGGTGCTGTCTTCTGGCGCGCCTGCGCTTTCGGAGGAAGCGCCCTCGCCACCTGGTCCTGCCGCCACGATTCCTACTACCACAACCAGCTAGAACCAAACCCGCTCAAAGTGCGGTTTCCCCTTTTTCGTTTTGTCACGCATTGTTACCTCCTGTGGTGACTGCTTTCTTGTTGTAACCACAGGATGACAGGAGGCGTATGACAAAATGTGTCGTAGCCCTGGTGGTATTTTGCCATGCCTATGGCGAAACTTCGGTTCGCCGAAAATACAAGGTTACGAAACCGGAAAAGGTCGAAATGGGCCGGTCGGGCTAACCTACCGTGGTCCAAGGAGGAGACATGGCAAATACGCGGTCACCATATTCCATACGACACTGGCGAGGAGTCCTTCTTCCAATCACACAGGAATACGCCCGAGATACGACGGTCTGCGTACTTATCTTGTCTACGCCAAACTTGGAATACGGCAGGAAGCTTGACCTGAAAAAGGTACTTGGCGGATTTGGCTTCTCGCGGTTGTACATCTTGCCGATAGTGACCCGCGTCGCGGATGTTTCGATACTTCCGAGCCTTCCTGCGGAGACCCTCGTTCACGAAACGGCTGATGAGGTTCAGTGCTCGATCTTGAGAGACTGTGGCATCGTGGTCTATGCAACTGGGGACATGCCATCACAGAGTGTCGCAGAGCTCGCGTTCTCGCGAGGGGAAAGGCTTGTGTCGTCCTGTGCCGCTGTTGGCTACAGATTACAGGTTCAGCGATTCGAGCGCCTTACAGCGGCTGGTAACACACTCCCCTTGGACGAAGTCAGGAGATCAGACTCGTTGGTTGAATACTGAGTATGCCGCTAACGGATCAGAAGGAGCTCGATCCAAGGCCTCGCGCGATTACGGGTCGGCTAAGTCGCGCCTGGGCGAGATCAAGAGCTTAGGCAGGGTGCGTTCGAAAGACGGGAAGTTACACCACTTGACGGGACGCTACCTTAGGCTACGAGACTCCCCGGAAATTTGGATCTCATGCGGCATGAGTCTGTGCTAGCAGAAATGGGGTAAGACTACCCGTCCGGCCGATGCCGGCGCCGCAGTGGACGCTGACGCGTTGGCCCGCCCTCATTGCATATGACGAGCAGCAGCGATAACGAACCGCGACTCGAGCGAAGACACGTTCATTGTCGCGCTAGCTTTCGCCTCCTCCACCACGTCCGGATCTTCTCGATAAACGGCGACTCGTATCGGGTTCAACACGGACAACACTACTCACCAAAGGAGGACCCAAACCCGGCGACTGCCTGACAAACTCAGGCTACGCCATGGCAGGACACCCTGTGTCCGGGGTGGTCATCCTTAATTGCCCCGAGGTGGTTAATACTGGTTGCCATTTCCAGCCTGGTGCTCAAACTCTCGGACGCCTACCGCGGCGGGACGCTCGAGCGGCTGGTACGTGACCTCAAACAGCTGGACCTGCTCATCCTCGACGAGT
>CAZLDK010000298.1:0-4030 GCA_964558285.1 uncultured Spirochaetaceae bacterium
CCAAGACGTGTTCGTTTACGCCCTTGTCGTTCAGAGCCTCCATCCGCGTAAGGCGCCCAAGACTAACGCTCGGCGCCACCGGCTTCGACTCTTCTTCGAGGTAGGGCATCGATTCCTTCATCTCCCGGATACGACCTTCGATCAGTCCCCGGAGCTCGCTGCGCTCTTCCGGTGTCATCTACTGAGAGCCTACCCCGACTGGTGGTTGCGCTGGTAGCCCTCGGGATCTACAATTCGACCACCGGGACCCAGGCCCCCGAAGGAGAACAAACATGCGTTACCGACAACTCGCAGGAAGCAACATAGAAGTATCCGAGCTCTGTTTCGGCACGATGCGCTACGCGTCGAAGTCCGGAGAGCTCGACGATGTGGGAAGGGCGGGGCGGAGGGCCTTGGAGGAGGCGATCGACCGGGGGGTCAACTTTGTCCACTCGAGCTACGAATACGGCACCCGGTGGCTTACCGGGGCGACCCTCGCGGAGCATCCAAGGCGCCAGGAGATCCATCACATCATCAAGGTAAACGTCCCCGATTGGGAGGAGCCGCGCTTTAGCCCCGAGGCTTTCCGGAGCCAGGTGGAAACCGCCTTGCGGGAGCTTCACACCGACCAGATTGCGGTGGTGCAGCACCTCCAACGCGGGGTGGGTCGCGGAGAGATTACCTCCGACGCCGGGACGGCGCACCGCCTCGGGGAGTTCGACCAGGTAAGCGAGGCGCTCGGAGAGATCGCGTCCAAAATGCGCGACGAGGGCAAGATTGGCACCGTTATGTCGTTCCCCTATACCGTCGAATACGCCCGGCGGGCAGTCGCGTCCGAGGTCTACTCCGGACTCGTCGCCTACTTCAACCCGTTGGAGACGGAGATGTACGAGTTCTTCGATTCCCTCGAAGAGCAGAGCAAAGACTTCATCTCCATCCGGCCCCTCGCCGGGGGAGTCCTAACAGACCGCCGGGTCGACCGGGACACGCTTCCGGCGGAGGACAGGATGAAAGACCCGAAGTGGGACGAGAGATACCGGCAGATCGAGGCGATCTCCCCGGCGGTCGCCCCCCTTTCGACATCCTGGGAGCAGTTCGCCTTCCGCTTCTCCCTGGGGCACCCGGTCATCAAGAGCAGCGTTCTCGGGGTCAACACCGTCGCCCACCTCGAGGCCGCCGCCCCGGCTTCCGATGCTCCGGCTTCCGAGGTGCCGACCACGCTTCTAAAGCGCGTTGCGGCGATAAACGCCCGGATGGCGCCGGAGTAAGGTGCCTCGCGAGGTCTGAGTACGGGCTCCGGATCTCCCTCGGCTTGTCCCGGAATCCCTTCGTTTTTGTCTAAACCGCTCGCAAGTCCCGCCCGCCGCTTGCTTTATTCCTATCTCCGCCGCTAATCTTAAGAGGGCACTAAGAGAGTAACGGGAGAGCAAACATGCGATACCGCCGGTTCGGCAGCACCGATTTAGAGGTTTCAGAGATCTGCTACGGGACGATGCGCTACGCGTCGAAGTCGGGCACCCTCGACGACGTCGGAAAGGCGGGACGCCGCGCCCTCGAGGCGGCGATCGACCGGGGGGTCAACTTTGTCCATTCGAGTTATGAGTACGGAACCCGGTGGCTGACGAGCCAGGTCCTCGCCGAGCACCCGAAACGCCACGATCTCCATCACATTATTAAGGTCAACGTACCCGACTGGGGCGACGGCGGTTTTGACGAAGATAAGTTCCGCACTCAGATCCACGAAGCGCTGGAGGAGCTCCACACCGACCGGATTGCCGTGGTGCAGCACCTCCACCGGGGAACCCTACCGAAGAGCATCGGCTACAACGCGGAAGGCGAGCCGCAACGCCTTGGTGAGTTCGAGAGCGTCGTGCACCCCCTGCGGGAGGCCTTCGACCGGCTCCACCGCGAGGGGAAGGTCGGCTACCTCGCAACCTTCCCCTATACCGTCGGGTACGCCGAGAAAGCCGTCGAGTCGGGGCTCTTTTCCGGCCTGGCCGCCTTCTTCAACTGCCTCGAGACGGAGATGATGGATCTCTTCCCCGCGATGGAAGAGAGGGGGATGGGGTTCATTGGAATCCGGCCCCTCGCTGCGGGGCTGTTGACCACCCGCCGGGTCGACCGGGAGCGCCTTGGGCCCGAAGATCGGCAACACGACGAAAGCTGGAACCGCCTCTACGACCAGCTCGGGGAGCTTCGGAGCGCCCTCCCCAAGGAGCCGGAAGATTGGACGGATTTCGCCATACGCTTCAGCGTGGCGCCCTCGGTTGTGGCGTCCACGGTCCTCGGCATTAACCGGCCGGATCAATTGGAGTCGGCCCTGGCGGCGGTCGAGGGGCCGGATATTCCGGCGGGGGTACTCTCTACGGCCCATGGGCTTACCAAGAAGTACCGCGAGAGCTACGGGGTGCAAGGGCTTCCCTCGGGACTTCCGGTCTACGCCGAGGCGGCGAAGTAGTTTGGCTCGGGGTACGAACCGGGTTTCGCCGAAGGTGCAGCCCTTGGACATTGTTCGGGGGAGAACCAGCGACATACCTTCGGTAAACCAGGCGGTCGAGGTCTACTGGATTGCCCGGTACGACTACCACCCCGCCTGGGCGTTTCGCCTCCACGCCCACGACTTTTTCCAGCTCATCCTGATCGTCGACGGCGCCGGCACCGCCCGACTCAACCGGCAGAAGGTAAAGGTCCAGGCAAACTCGGTTCTCTTTATGCCGCCCTACGTTCCCCACTCATTGGAGGCGGACGACGCGGGGACCCTGCGGACCTTCGACGTAAAGTTCGACGTCCTCTCAGAAGAGCTCAAACGATCCTTGTCGGAGATTTCCTATCCCTTCGACGATTCGATGGGGCACCTCCGGCATATCCTGGAGCAACTCCACCAGGAGGCGGTTCTCGCGAACAGCTGGTACCGGGAGCTCTGCAACGCCCTGATGCTCCAGGTGCTGGTGTCGATATCGCGTCAGAACGCCATCCAAGATCCTGCGGCGTCGGTATCCGCTCCGGAGTTAACCCCCCGGGATAAGGGGCTCCGGGAGGTCTTGAGCTACATCCACAACCACTTTGGCGCGAGCGACCTGACCCTCGACCGGGTGAGCAGCCTGGTGGGCTATTCGACCTCCTACCTGGCCAAGAAGTTCCGTAGCGCCGTCGGCCTGTCGTTGCACCGATACGTCATGCGATACCGAATCTACAAAGCGAAGGAGCTTTTGCGCTACTCCGACGAGCCTATCAAAGAGATCGCCTCCGACGCAGGATTCAAGACGGTCCATCACTTTACCCGCGTATTCTCGGAGATCGAGGGCATGCCCCCTGCCAAGTGGCGGGGCTGGGAGTACGAATGGGGCCGGAAGGGCATTACCGTCTCCCCCCGGTTCGTCAACGTCGATATTACCGAAACCGACGGAAAACCCGCCGAACGGCCCCTCCCGGTGCCAATGAGCAGCCTCGAGGGGCCGATACAGAAATAGACAAAAGGCAGAGCGCTCTCGGACAAAGACCCTCCCGGGCCCCGAAGCTATGCTATTAGGCGGGCGCCGGCAGTAGGCGCGGCGCCGCAACGAAAAAGGATAAAAGCATGAGCATTCAATTTGATTTTACAGGCAAGGTCGCCCTGATTACCGGCTCGAGCCGGGGACTTGGCTACACCTTCGCCCGGGGCCTCGGTCGCTCCGGGGCCCACGTCGTTGTGAACGGGCGCAGCGAAGAGACCGTCGCCAAGGCGGTGGAGAAGCTGAAGCAGGAAGGGGCCTCGGCGTCCGCCGCCGTCTTCGACATTACCGACGAGGGGGCCATCCAGGAGGCGGTGTCAAGGATCATCGCCGAGCAGGGTGGCATCGACATTCTGGTGAACAACGCCGGACGGCAGATTCGTGGGCCCCTGACCGAGTTTCCCCTGGAATCCTGGAAGGAAGTCCTGGACATCAACTTGACGGGGGCCTTCCTCCTGGCCAAAGCCGTCGTTCCTCACATGATTTCCCGTCGCTCTGGAAAGGTCGTTAACATCTGCTCGCTCCAGAGCGAGCTGGGGCGTAAAACCATCGCCCCCTAC
>CAZLDK010000299.1:0-1586 GCA_964558285.1 uncultured Spirochaetaceae bacterium
CAAGCGGAACGAATGTCGAAAAGTTCTCAACATTCGCAGAGATGAAGGGGAGCGTTTCTGCTGACACGGTCAGCGTTCCGTCGGGGCTTTCAAGCAACGGAGCGCCGAGCGTGAATAAACCTGACCCCAAAAAAACACCACCAAGTGGACCAATAGTGTTTTCTGCGAACGCCGCACCCCCTTCGAGATCGACGACTACTAAGCCGTCACTTCCACCGATTCTCACTAAAACAATATCACCCGGTACGAGAGTTGTGCCAGTCGTCGTTGTCTTGGATAGTGAAAATTCAGAAAATCCAGACACATCAGAGAATTCAACGCTATTTAAGCTTTCCAAAAAAAATAAATTTCCCGGACTCACGGTCAACTCGCCACCGGGACCCTCAAGCAGTGGAAAATTAAATAAACTAGGGGTACCGCTTGCAAACCTATCTCCGGATGTACCAACAGTATCGTCAGCGAAAAACAAATCTCCATTTTCATCGACGGAGACCAAAAATTCTTGAGGTCCTGTACCACGGTCAGCGTTCACGAGGATAACATCCCCCTCTGAAAGCAAACGAACTATCTCCCGCTCTTCCGGCATGGAAACCACTGAGTTACTCTCGGGAATGCCCACAGACTCAGCGATGTTTGCAGAGGTTGGATGCGCCATCGATCTGACCGAGCACACGATCCAGAACAGATTGGGCGGACGCGCCTGTCGTGGTCAGAGTGAGAACGGCAATGAGAGTAGTAAGATGGCGCATGACGGGCTTTCTTTAAGGATTTGAGCATAAATACCCATGGTTTTCACATAAAGTGAAGAGATTTTCGCCCGCAGCGCAGCTGAAAATTTGGGCATTTAGTGCGCTTACTCCTACAGTCCTGACATGCCGAGGGGCCCTGCACGGGAGAACCGACACCCGGCGTGCCCAAACTCTACCAGATCAGGCAGGCTGTGAAGAGTTTTTCAGACATCCCTTTGCATATTTAATTCGGTCAATTTTACAAATCGGACAAATAAAAGATTGCATCCAAACCGACGACTACTCGTGCTGCTCACATCAAAATTACCTACTAATGTGTCTGATCTGCCATGGTGCAATTGGGCCATAGACGTTTGTACCATTAGGCACCGTGTTTTCCCCAGCGACATGAACGCCTGCGGCTTGAGGCGACGCAATGTAAAATACTTCTATATCCATGCGGATGACAGGTACAACCCATGGGGATACGATTCGTTGTGCCAACTCCACTCCGGCAATTGTCTGCGGGCCAAAGATTCCATCAATCTGACCGGAATACAGATTGTGAGCATGCAGGCTCCGTTGCACCGTACGTATCATATTATGGTCGCTTGGTTCGCCGTGTGAAGTGATTGCGACGACTTCAGCCAAAGAAATAACTCGCCCCGGCTCTGCGGCAACTGGGGAATGTATTAGAAGAAGTGCAAATAAGGCGCCCAAAATAAATTTTATGAAATACATGCCCTTCAAGACATCCAATTTAATGAGAAAAATCTCCTTTACTGGTCTAAACAGCATGTAGTTTCCTTATGTTGGCGGACAGCTGCCTTTCGGCTGATAGCCGTTTTAGCAGTGATG
>CAZLDK010000299.1:1596-2678 GCA_964558285.1 uncultured Spirochaetaceae bacterium
TTAGTTATGGCGGCTCCGAATGCAAGCCCCAACTCAACGCGGGGTGCGGGCAATTTTATGCTGACATCGGCGATTGCACACCTTTCGCAAGAAAAATCAGAGCGGGCAAAGGTCCGCGAAACAATAACGACCGGAACCGTACAGTGGTGGCGAAAATCTAACAACTTCTCGACAGCTAGGTCGCAATCCAAAAACGAATCTATGTCGACCAATACAATAAAGCGACTCGGGTTTGGCGCGCCGGCATGGCCAATCTCGCTCAATGAGCCAATATGCACTACGCCTCTCATGTGTTGATCCATCCATGAAACATGGTCATGAATCGCGCTCATGCTGTGTGCAACAATATATAGCTCATAACTCTTCGTCTCTGCACTCAACAAGCTCTGCTCGGAGGTGGCGCGAGGTCTTCGATGGCCTGAACAATCACCGTCTTCATAAGATCCGAGCAAGCCTGCTATTCGATATGCCCAGGAGTTCTTTTTTGGTATGTGGCCTCTCGATCTCAAAAGAATTGCCCTTTCCACGCAATCACTTCGTTCCTACGATGGGGCCTTTGCACTTACGACGATAGCTTTCTTTGGTTTTCTGGGGTTATCTTAAGTGCTGCGGGGGATGTTGTTTATTCTTCAGGCACGATCCATTTTCCAGGTTTACCTCTGCCACTGAACCTTGCTCCACACGAAAACAGAGTCGGGTTGGGCTGTGTTAACAAGAGAGATTCCCACCGGGCTCTGCCCGCCACGCAGGAGGAACTGGTCACCGAGATGCAGGACTTCTTCGAGCGGCGAGCAGATCACGGCGGCACCCCTGACGGACGCACGCTCCGCCGCCGGATCAGCCCGCTGTGGCATGAGCTGCGTGGTCAGGAATGATCCCGACCCGCCACGACCCGAGGGCGCTCGCGGAACGCCGAGGCGACGCTCGCAACCCCGTCGCGCAGGGGCGTGTCCACCAGATGCGCGTAGCGTTGCGTGGTGCGAGCCTGGGTATGGCCCAGCAGCTTACCGATCATCTCGAGCGACAGTCCTCCACTCGCCAGCAGGGAGGCGAAGGTGTGGCGGAGATCATGAACCCGGACG
>CAZLDK010000299.1:2688-4029 GCA_964558285.1 uncultured Spirochaetaceae bacterium
AGAAGCGCCGGATTTCTGTGACCGGCTGCGTGGGTAGGCCCGTCGCGTCCAGCACATCCCCCGGGAACATCCAGGCGCAGGCGGACGGGACGGCCAGCCGACGGCGGCGCACAAGGTCCACCACGTCCTCCGAAATCACCACGCGATGCACGCGGCGCTGCTTCGTCGTCGCCGCCGGCTTCGTCCAGACCCGGAGATGCAGGTCGAAATCCTCGAAACGCGCCGTGCGGACCTCCCCGAGCCTGGCACCGGTCAGCATGCACATCCGCACGATCGAGGCCGCGCGCTGATCCTCCGCCGCGTCCAGCGCAGCCGCCAGCCGTCCGATCTCGTCGGGCGACAGGAACCTCTCCCGCTCGCGCTCGACCCGCCGGTGAAAGCCCTGCGCCGGGTTGTCGGGGCGCATGCCCCACTTGACGGCCAGCCCGAACATCTTTCGCAGCACCTCGCCGGTGCGGTTGGCGCGGATAGGTGTGGGCTTCGCGGGTGCCAGCGCCCGGCCGCGCCGCGTGGTGGCGTCCTTCTTCGAGGGACGGGCGCGGCCTTGGGCGATCCGGGCCAGCAGGCGCTCGACATCCGCCGCGGTGATCTCGCTGACCAGGCGGTCGCCCCATGCCGGCGCGACCAGCTTCGCAAGCATGGACCGCTGGTCGGCGGCGTTTCGAGGGGCGAGGCGCGGCAGGTGCTCCTCCTCGTAGCGCTTGATCAGGTCCGCCACGCGAGGTGCCGCGCGGGCGGCCTCCCGGTCGGCGGCCGGATCCTCGCCCGCCTGGACGCGACGGCGGAGATCAAAGGCCCGCTCACGCGCGGCCGTCACAGACCACGCGGGCCATGAACCGATGGTGATCCGCCGACGCCGGCCGGCGCTGTAGGAAAACCAGAACGCCTTCGAGCCGCTCGGGTAGACCCGCACCGCGAAGCCCACCGCGGTCTCGTCGCCGACCTCGTAGGGGCCGGTTCGCGGCTTGAGGCTCCGAACCAGCCGCTCTGTCAGATGCTCTCTCTTGGACATGCAAATCCCCCTCGGACAACGGGTCAGTCCCGCTCTGAATGTTGGGAATTACAAGTCTCACATCCGCATGGGTGGCACCTAGGCGCCGGTTGGCGCCGGTTCGAGCCGCGGCGTGCCAAGTGGCAAAAAAGTGGCTTGTGTTCCACTGTTCCGGCGCGGCATCCTGTGGCCTCACGCGGCTCAGACCCACGTAACATTGTAAACCGACGCGAGACGAATCAACGGGTTAGCCGATAACCCGCTGATATCATGTGATTTTCCGTTTCGCCGCACACAGGCTCATAACCTGAAGGTCGTAGGTTCAAATCCTACCCCCGCAACCAAAATCA
>CAZLDK010000300.1:0-4010 GCA_964558285.1 uncultured Spirochaetaceae bacterium
CGCGAAGGGACTCGAGTACGAGGTCGTCTTTGTCGCCGGCGTAGAGGACGGCATAATCCCCCACGCCCGGGCCATCGAGGAGGACGAGAAAAACCTCGAGGAGGAACGGCGGCTCTTCTACGTCGCGGTAACCCGGGCCAAGAAACACCTCTACCTCTCGGCCTGCCGACGACGCACCGTGATGCGGACCCTGATGGAGGCGATGCCCTCCCCCTTTCTCGAAGAGATTCCGGCGCACCTGATAGAAGAAGCCGCCCCGGAGGAAGTCGTAACCCCGAAGGAAGCCGAAGACTACTTCGGCGCCATGAAGGCAAAGTTCAAAGCCGGCGGCTAAACGCGCCCGGCGCACGGTAGGACAGCCGAAAACTTGACCAGTTCCGGGGCTGGGTATAGTCTTCCGAGAACGCAGCCCCCAGGGCGAATTGCCGGAGTGGTGGAATTGGTAGACACAGGGGACTTAAAATCCCCTGCTCCGTAAGGAGCGTACGGGTTCAAGTCCCGTCTCCGGTAGTAGTGGTTGGATTAGGCCGGTTTCGCTTGCTAAAGCGAAAAGTTGCAAAGAACAGCCACGTACCGTACGTCGGCATTCTGTGGCTATGAGTCGGGTGGAATGTCGCTTGCCAGTAGGTCCACTTAGTGGGGTCGCAACGGTGTTTCATGTAGAGGTGTCGAACGCCATCACGCAGTGTGGTTCGAAGAGATGATTTTCAGGCAGATTGGTGATCTCGACGTGGATGACCGTTGGTGACCAAATGAACTTCTGGGATTTGTGAAACTGAGCCAGAAACTCCCGATTCATCATTGCCGTTCACCGGGTGATCCCTGAAGTGAACGCTTCAAACTCGTTCGGCGCAAACACCCTTGCTCTCAAGATCACCTTTGCGCTTTCAACAATTCCATCTCTTATGCGGGCGGCAGCATCCAGATCGCTTAGACCATTTTGGACTTTCCAACCTTCGATGGCAGCCCGAGCTGTCGACGCGTTGTTGTGGGCCACAAGATGTCGATGCTTCATGATCATCTCGACAATCTCTGGGTCAAGTCGGAATTCCGGCGACATCTTGTCGTTCCATGTCGCCACTTTCTCTTCAGGGTTGCGAGAATCAGAAGTCAGCGTATGCTCCAGGAGTAGCCCGGCGTTTACAACCGTTGCAAACCACGGGGGAAACAAGTGCTCAAGAGATAACTTCAACACGAACGTCTGGTGATTCGGCGGGTTAATAAGGCACCTTGTGGCCAAGAGCAGCAGCCTGGAATCGGGATGGTCCCATCCCTGAAAGCAAAGAGAGTGACGAACGAATTCATAGGCGCTTCTCACTCGCGGTTCATACTTCGGGCCAATTGTCCTGCTGTTTGCATTTCGGCAGCCGAGAAACAGAGTCCCGTATGGAGAGCTGAACTCTTCAGGGAAAGGCGGGCCGCGACTGAAAGATTCGAGGCCGACAACAAACGGACCGTCCATCACGATGGCAATCGCCATCGCAATGTGACTGCAGTCATCTACCTTGAAGGGGTCCTTGTCCGATTCTTCACTTGAGTATTCGGTTCGAAACCTGATAGATGACTCAAGAAGATCGTTGTGAAACCCAGACAATGCCGGGCACCGCCAATGGTGAGAATACCAAGTCGTGAGTGACGAATTAGTTGGTTTCCCGATGAACTCGGGAGATCTCTCGATCCAGGCGTTATTATTCAGAAGGATAGATTCTGATTCAACTTCAACTCCGTGAGTTTTGAATGTCGACCGATAGGTCAACTTAGCGTTCCTATCCCACTTCCGCGCGGCTCTTTATCTTGTCCAGCACAGCCTTGATCTCCATGGCATCTTCGTCTGGGAAGATCCCAAGGACGCCTTGCGGATGGAGTTCGGTGTAGGGTACGTCGACAAGCATCTCGCCATCCACGTAGCCCTTGTGTGACAGATGATCTATCAAGCGGTTTATGAAGTGCATTTGGTCGGCAGACAAGGTTGGGTGTTTCTGGAGGAACGATGTGAAGGCTTCCTTGGCTGCCCGGGTGTCGAGGCCGACAATACTTCGGATGAGCAGGCCCAGAGGCAGGTCGTCGCCAAAGACCTTTCGGACATCTTCGAAGCGGCCAAGCTGCGCTTGCTTCAAAAGCTCTTCAAGCTGGTTGAGTTCCGTCGTGGTTATGGGCTCGTTCATCCGTATCTTGTTGATGACTAACAGATCCTTATGCTCTCTAAAGAACTGAGACACCTTCTCCCGGTACTTGACCTTGTCGAATGCGCCTAATGTCAGGTCTGGACCCTCCGCCGCTTCCGCCATGGCATCTGTGAAGTGCGTCCGCGCGACTTTGTTGCGGACGGCGGCCTCGATGTACCTCACGAGGTCACGAATTTCCCTGCGAATCCACTCAATATCCACTGGACGCGCGTCGGTCCAGAACTCATCCTGGCGGATCTTGATGATTGAGTCCTTTCTGGAGGACACCGCCGGGATGCTCATTGAGTTGGCATAGAGATAATCAGCTACCGCAATGACCTGGTTCTGAAGCCGGCGCTCTGCAGGGGTTATCTCGATCTTAGCTATGGCGAGATTCAGGGTGAGGAGGTCGAAGCGCCGGGCGGTGTCATCCTTGTCTTCAGTGAAGGTGAGAGGTGCGATGTGGTCACGGATCTCAGCAACGTCGATATCGCTTAGCTGATCCCATCTCGTACGCTCGGCAAAGCGATGGAAGTACTGCAGCACTTTGCGCACAGCGATCGTAGCACCGCGTACGCTATGGATTCCGGCGGTCTCGTCGTGGAGCGTGTCGAGCAACTCGGTCCGCAGGTCCTTGTGAGGAGCGTCTTGATAGTCACCGTGCCGTAGCAACTGGGAGAGCGTGAGCCGGCGGTTGAAGATTCTTTCAGAGAGGGAGTGCTGTGACGGAGTGATGATACCCTCGGGAGTCTCTCCGAAGAACTCGAAGTTTTCGCAGAAGTCGAGGATGAGGAACTCCTTCTTGTCCTCGCCGGGACCGAACAGATCGGTACAGAGCCGGGTGCCGCGTCCGATCATTTGCCAGAACTTCGCATTTGATCGGACGATCTTGAAGAAGACCAGGTTCAGGATCTCAGGAACGTCGATCCCGGTATCGAGCATGTCGACGCTGACGGCGATCACGGGATCGGTATCCTTCGTGCCGAACTTATCGATCAGATCCTGGGCGTACTTGATCGTGTTGTCGATGACCCGAAGGTGGCTTCCCTTCTTGTCCGGGTAGAGGGCGTCGAACCGTTCAGCGATGAACTCGGCGTGACGATGACTTCTGGCGAAGATGATCGTCTTTCCCAGCCGATCTCCGTCGTTCACCTTCAGGCCGTTCTCCATGAGATACTGCAGCACCTTGTCCACGGTATCTGCGTTCAGGACCCACTCGTTGATCTTGCTGGATTCGATGAAGTCCGGAAGCTCGTCGGTGTCCTCGTCGTAGAACTTCTCTTCGTACTCGGCCTTCTCTTCCGGGGTAAGGTCGTCGTACTTGATCCCTTCTCTGGGGAACTTGATTGGCACCGACATATTCCTGAACGGGACAAGATAGCCGTCGTTGACGGCCTCCGAGAGCTCGTACGCTGCGGTGGGGACGTCGTCCTCCAGCTTGAAGAACTCGTAGGTGTTCCGATCGACTTCGTTCTTTGGGGTTGCGGTGAGTCCAACGACGAGGGAATCGAAGTAGTCGAAGATGGAACCGTACTTCTTGTAGATGGATCGGTGCGCCTCGTCGATGATGATGAGGTCGAAGGCGGCGACAGAGAATGCGCGGGCGCCGTCACCCCGCAGTTCGTCAATGGCGTTGAGCATGGTGGGATAGGTGGATATCACAACTCGCGACTGATCGTCGGCCTTCTTGCCGGAGAATCTGGCTACGGAAGCCGATGGAAGATGCGCGGTGAACGCGTCTTTCGCCTGCTTCACGAGGGCGTTGCGGTCGGCGAGGAAGAGCACCCTTCGGGCCCAGCCGGCGCGCATGAGTACATCCACGAGTGCGATTGCGGTGCGGGTCTT
>CAZLDK010000301.1:0-1346 GCA_964558285.1 uncultured Spirochaetaceae bacterium
TTCCCCCGATCGAGGGTATCCACCCGAAAAAGGAAGAACCGGTCCAGGTCGAGCGCAGCGTCGAGGGCCCCCCGGTGGGTCTTGTTTTCAAGATCCAGAGCGAGCGGGAAGCCGGGGATCTCTGTTTCGTCCGGATGTACTCCGGGGCCATCAAGGCCAACACCGCGGTTTACAACGTCGACAAGAAAAAGCGCGAGCGCGTCCTTCGGCTTATGAGGCTCCACGCCAACCGGACCGAGCAGCTCGACCAGCTCAAGGCCGGGGACATCGGGGCGATTATCGGCTTCAAGGGGGCCCAGACCGGGGACACCATCGGGAGCGAAGGCTACCCCGTCATCCTCGAGCGGATGGAGTTTCCGGAGCCTGTCATCTCGGTGGCCATCGAGCCGGGGACTCTGTCGCAAAGAGATAAGCTCAAGGAGGTCCTCGCCATCCTCGGCAAGGAGGACCCCACCTTCTCCACCCGGGAAGACACCGACACCGGAGAGCTCGTCATCTCGGGCATGGGAGAGCTCCACCTCGAGGTCCTCGTTACCCGCATCGTCCAGGACTACAAGGTCAACGCCAAGGTCGGAAACCCCCAAGTTACCTACCGGGAATCCATCGGCCGCGAGGCGACCCACACCGAGAAGTTCCACCGCGTCCTCGCGGGAAAGGAAAACGACGCCACCCTCACCATCACCGTCCGCCCCCGGGAACGGGGCACCGGCAACAACTTTGTCTCCCACATCTCGAAGAACGACCTTCCGGAGAACCTCATCGAGGCGGCCCGCCGTGGCGTCGAGGGCTCCTTCGGCTCGGGCATCGTCTTCGGCTACCCCGCCATCGACATCGAGGCGGAGCTGGTTTCGGCGGTCTACAACGAGACCACCTCCACCGAGTTCGCCTTCGAGGCGGCGGGGGCCCTCGGCTTCGACAACGCCTGCCGCTCCGCGGACCCCTATCTTCTCGAGCCCATCATGAAGATCGACGTCATGTGTCCCAAGGAATTCCTCGGCGACGTCATCAGCGGCATTACCATGCGCGGCGGTCTGGTCCAGGGCATCGAGTCCCGGGCGGCGGTCGAGCACATCATGGCCGAGTCTCCCCTGCGCGCCATGTTCGGCTACTCCACAGCGCTCCGGAGCACCACCCAGGGCCGGGGCACCTACTCGATGGAGTTCTCCCACTTCGCGAGGAAGCAGGAGAAGTAGGGAGCGTCCCCGCCGGAGACAATCACCGTCCGTCCCACAGACACGCGGGAGCTCTTTCGCCTGGACGCACCCGTCCAGGTGCTTCGCCGTAAGAACGGAGGCGCACCTGGCCGGTCTGCGCCCGACGGTGGTGGTGTCCCCCGAGTGTCTGTG
>CAZLDK010000301.1:1356-2862 GCA_964558285.1 uncultured Spirochaetaceae bacterium
AGCCGGCCCGGCCGCCGTGGTGGCCGAATAGTCCCGTGTTGCCGAAATGAACGGTTGCCGCCGGGCGATTGCGGGGTGTGGCGGTCTTTGCGGGGCGGGGTCGGGCCACTCCGGGCTGCGCTTCGCTTCGGTCCTTCGGACCGGCGCCTGCGGCGCCGCCCTCCGGGTCCCTCGCTTCCTGAGGGCGGCGGGGGGCCGGGCGTGGTTGGCGCGCTTTGGGGGTCTGTCAATAAACAGCTGATAGTATCCCCGGGCTCACGCATTATATTATCCCGAAATCGCACACTAACATTGACTATGATAACGTGCTCAACCATGTTATTATCGGATAGATGACAACGGTTGAACGGGCGGTCGCCTACATACGGGAGAACCTCGGAGAAGCACCTGATATTGGACCGTGGCCGGAGGACCGGTCGCTCCCGCTTTACCTTCGCCAGACCTACCAGTATCGGTTAGGCAAGATCCATGGGCGTGGCATCCTACTCATGATCGCCACTACCCCTGAGATTCCGAGTCCTGCCGTGATCGCAAAACAAAGCAAGACCGTTCAAGACCGTGCGGGCCTCGAACCGATCGTCGTCTTGCCGACGCTTTCTTCCTACAACCGGAAGCGCTTAGTGGAACGGAGGATCTCGTTCATCGTACCCGGAAACCAAATGTACCTTGCTCCCCTCGGTATCGATTTCCGTGAGCGCTCTCGGAGTTCCCAATCCAGCGTGGAGACAGTTAAGCCCGCGACCCAGCGCGCGATCGTCGCAATTCTTGCTCGGGAGCTCCCTGAAGACGAATTCTGCCCATCGGACCTTGTCGAGAAACTAGGGTACTCGCCTATGACTCTCACCCGAGTCTTTCGGGAATTGGACACCCTCTCCTTTGGTGACCAAACCGTCTCAGGCCGAACGCGCGTACTGCGATTGCGCCGAGCGGACCGCTTTGAGTTGTGGAACCGTGTACTGCCCCACCTAACTACTCCGATCCAACGGATACAGACGGTCAATTCTATAGACGACTCCGACGTCTCCTTGCCCCTTTCAGGCATCTCCGCTTTGGCACGGCACACAAGTTTATCCGAACCGATAAAAAAGACGGTCGCCGTTGACGGCGACCAATGGCGATATCTGCGATCTGGAAATCTAGTACAAGAAGTGCCATCGTCGGAGGAGACGGCGACAACCGTGGAGGTATGGAAATACTCACCACCCACACAAGGTGATACCGTTGATCCTCTTTCGCTATATCTCTCGTTGCGAGAGTCGCCCGACGAGCGCGTTCAGGTTGCCCTCAACCATCTACTAGAGAAAGTCCCATGGTAAGAGGATTACTACACTTCCGAGATTGCTTCGGCTCCTTTGCGGATCACTACGCCCTTATTGGTGGGACCGCGTGCGATCTCTTACTTGGGGAGGCCGGTCTTTCGTTCCGAGCAACGAAGGATCTGGACCTCGTCATTCTGGTTGATACCGTCCAGCCAGAGTTTGTCCGACTTTTCTGGGACTACATACG
>CAZLDK010000301.1:2872-3994 GCA_964558285.1 uncultured Spirochaetaceae bacterium
TGGGTATACCGGAACACTGAAACCGTCGGGAAAGGCACGGGCGTACCGATTCGAGAAGCCGTCGGACCCACGGTTTCCCCATATGATCGAGCTCTTTGCTCGAAAACCAGACGTGTTCGAGCAGGACAGGCATAGTACCGATACAATACCGCTGCCCGTAGAAGACCCGGAAGTCTCAAGCCTGTCGGCGATACTTCTCGAGGATGAATACTTCGATTTTCTACGGACCGGTGTGACGGAGGTAGACGGCGTTCCCCTCGTGGACGCAGGTCACTTAATCGCCCTCAAGGCCCGCGCTTGGATGGATCTAAAAACCAGAAAGGAGGCAGGAGAAACAATCGATTCCCATCAGATCAAGAAGCATCGAAACGATATCTTTCGCCTCTTCGCAATCCTGAACCCGAGCTTGTCGATACAATTGTCAGATAGAATTCGGGACGATATGTCGCAGTCCTTGGGGCTTCTTCGTGGAGAACAAATCGCACTGGTCGAAATGGGAATAAGATCCATGAACCAGGAAGAGGTAATCGGTCAGCTTGAACGGACCTACTGCCACCGTACCGGAACCTAAATGCGGCGGGCCCGCTTGGAGGAACTTCTTACGTTCGCGGACCATGGCGTAGCCGGTCAGCTCGATCATCGGGATATCCCGGTCTCCCTCGGATCACATCAGGGCCGCCGCGTGACGCCGCACCGGTCGCAGAGAGGGCCCATATTCGCGGGGCGGCGGGGGGCCGGGTGTGGTTGGCGCGCCGGGACCGGCTACCGAACGACTCGGGCGAGGGTGGGAAGCGCAAAGCTTGCCGGACCCGCAGCAATGTGACACAATGTGCACATGAAGCGGGTGAGCATTCGGGATCTGCACCTCCACACGGGCCGTTGGATCCGGGGGGTGGCGGAGCATCACAGAATTCTCGTGACCGACCGCGGCCGCCCGGTGGCGGAAATCGTCCCCTACGAGGAGGAAACGGTTGAGGTTTCCTTTTCCGATCGCCGGGAATCCCCGGAGTTCAAAGAGCTCCCGCGGGTAGCAGGAGACGCCGCGGAGGACCTAAAGGCCGACCGCTACCGGCCGTGATCTACTTCGACACCGCCTATCTTGCAAAGTGCTACATCAACGAG
>CAZLDK010000302.1:0-1792 GCA_964558285.1 uncultured Spirochaetaceae bacterium
TCTCGTCCCTGAACCGTTCCAGCAACTCTTCCTGGCGCTCCTCGAAGGCATCGGCGAACATCACCGGAGCACCGCTGGTACGCTCTTTGACGGACCACTTCTCGAAGAAGTAACCGGCACCGTCGACGCCCTTCTTGAGGAGCTGCAATCGGTGGTCCACGGCCTCGCCCTCGTCCGGGAGTGTACACCCCGAACCTTCGACGCGATTCTCTCCTTCGGGGAGCGCCTGTCGACGGTCGTTCTCTCGGCGGCCTTTCAAAGGGCAGGAGTCAGCTCCCTCCTCCTCGACAGTCGTCGGCTCATAAGGACCGACGACAACTACTCCGCCGCCCTCCCCGATTTCGAAGCCACCAACGCCACGATCCGGGATCAGCTACACCCCGCTCCGGGAACGGTACTGGTGCTCCAGGGCTTTATTGCCTCGACCAAGGACGGCGTAACAACCACCCTCGGCCGCGGAGGCTCCGATTTTACGGCGACTATTGTCGGGGCGGCTCTCGGAGCCGACTCCGTCGAGATCTGGACCGACGTAAACGGAATTATGACGAGCGACCCCCGGGTGGTTCCGAGCGCCCAAACGCTGAAGGAGATAAGCTACGCCGAGGCTGCGGAGCTGGCCTTCTTCGGAGCAAAGGTCGTCCATCCCTTTACCATCGAGCCGGCGATTGAGCTCGGCATTCCGGTGTGGGTCCGAAACACCGGCAATCCGGAACACCCGGGAACCCGGATTTCAGAAAGCTCCGAGGAGAAGGGGGTTCGCGCCTTGGCTGCGAAGAAGGATGTGACCGTCGTCAACGTTCAGTCCTACCGGATGCTGAACGCCCATGGGTTTCTCGCGAGCATCTTTTCTATCTTCGCCGAAGCGAGAATCTCGGTCGATCTGGTGGCAACCTCGGAGGTTTCCGTGTCGATGACCCTCGACCGAACCGAAGGCCTCGGAACCGTCGTAGAGCGACTCCAAAACCTCGGGACCGTCGAAGTGGAGACCCGCCGAGGGATCGTCTGCCTTGTCGGGAAGGGGCTCTGGAGGGATTCGGCGGTCGTCTCCCGGGTGTTCAAGACCCTCGAAGACGTCCCTTTAAGAATGATCTCCCTCGGCTCCTCGGACACGAACCTTTCCCTGGTCGTCGCCGAAGAGGACACGGATCGGGCCGTCCGGCAGCTCCACGCCGCATTCTTCGACTGACGGGTCCTCAGGGAAGGTTCCTATGGATTTTTTCCAGCGGATAGCGCGGCTCATCGACTCCGCCCTCGACGACGATTCGGTGGCCCCGGGCCCCGGGGCCGGAGACCGCGACTACCACGAGGCGTGGCAGGAGCTCGACGACTACCTTGCCGGCGCGGAGGCACACTATCGAGGTGAGAGGCGACCGACGCCGGAAGCGGGCCTTCCCCCGGAGGTGCTCCAAGCCTACCGCGACCTGGAGGTTTCACCCTATTCCTCTTTGGAAGAGGTTAAGGATGCCTACCGTCGCCTCCAGATCCGGTATCATCCGGACCGTTTCGGCACAAATCCGCAGAAGCAGAAGCTTGCCACCGAGATCGCGACTCGGCTCAACGATTCCTACTCGCGAATCCGGAACTACCTCGGCGGATAGTCTCCTCCAGCTACTTTGCCCTAGCTACTCCTGGGTGGCTGCCTTCGGAGGCGGCGGTTCCGCCAAATGATAATCGGCGATCTTGCGATGTAGCGTCTTGCGACCGATCCCGAGGGTCTCCGCGGTCTTGCTCTTGTTGCCGTTGTTGTAGCTCAGGGTGGAGCGGATTATCTCTTGCTCCGCCTCGGCGAGGG
>CAZLDK010000302.1:1802-3992 GCA_964558285.1 uncultured Spirochaetaceae bacterium
CCACCGGGACCCGGATGTAGTCCTGCTCGTTCTCGGTGTTTATCGTGGGCGGGAGGTCGTCGACGGTAATAATGTTTCCCTTCGACAGCACCACGGCGCTCTCGATGCAGTTCCGGAGCTCCCGGACGTTGCCGGGCCAGGAGTATCTGTAGAGAGCCGCCCGAGCCTTCGGATCGATTCCCTCGACCGGCTTGTCGTTTTCCTGGGCGAACTCCCGGATAAACGACGAGACAAGGAGGGGGATGTCCTCTTTGCGCTCCCGGAGGGGTGGAATGTGGATGTTGACAACGTTCAGACGGTAGAAAAGATCTTCCCGGAAGTTTCCGTTCTCGATTTCGGCCTTCAGCTCCTTGTTGGTCGCCGAAATAATGCGAACATCGACCTCGAGGGTCTCCTCTCCACCGACTCGCTCGAAGCTCTTTTCTTGGAGCACCCGGAGGATCTTTATCTGGACGCTCTGATTGATCTCACCGATCTCGTCGAGAAAGATGGACCCCATGTGGGCCAGCTCGAAGCGTCCCCGCTTCCGTCCCACCGCCCCGGTAAAGGCGCCCTTCTCGTGACCGAAGAGCTCGCTCTCGAGGAGCGATTCCGAGAGGGCGGCGCAGTGGACCTTGATGAACGGCTTCTCCCGGCGGTTCGACAGGTTATGCAGGGCGTCGGCGATAAGCTCCTTTCCGACGCCACTCTCCCCGGTAATCAGCACCGAAGCCTTTGTCGGGGCAACCTGCTTGACCAGGTCGAGGATACGCTGCATCTCGCTCGATTTTCCGATGATATTGGCGAACTGTCGTTGAGACTTCAGCTCCTCCTGCATCGCCCGGTGCTGCAGCACCAGCTCTCTCGTCGAGAGCGCCCGCTTGACCAAGAGGGAGAGGCGGTCGAGGTTTACCGGTTTGGTGAGGAAGTCGAAGGCGCCGTCCCGCATCGACTGGACCGCGGTCTCGATGGTGCCGTGGCCGGTAAGAATAATGACGGGAATCGTCGGCCAGGAATCGACGACCCTGCGAAGCAGCTCCTCTCCGGTGAGCCGGGGCATCCGGAGGTCGGCGATAATCAGGTCGACTTCCTCTTGGTGGATAATCTCGAGAGCCTCCTGCCCATCCTCCGCCAAGAGAGTGTTGTGGCCGTCCATCTCGAGCGCTTTACCGAGGCCCTGCCGGATGTTCTTTTCGTCGTCGACTATCAGTACGTTAAACTTCACGTTCCTCACCACTCCAGCTCAACAGGTGCTGCTCCCTTTGAGGGATCGGGAACAGGATGGAGAAGGTCGTCCCCTCTCCCGGATGGGAGGCGACTGAGATTTCGCCCTTGTGCTCCTTGACCACCTTGTACACCAGCGTCAGCCCGATCCCCGAGCCGAAGTCCTTCGTCGTAAAGTAGGGCTCGAAGATCTTGCCGAGATTCTCCTCGGTAATTCCTTCCCCGGTGTCGCCTATCTTTAGGAGGACCTCGTCGCCGCGACGCTCGGTGGAAAAGGTCAGCCTGCCGCCGTCGGGCATCGCGGCAAGAGAGTTCTTTACCAGGTTCATCAACGCTTGCTTGACAAACTTCTCGTCGAGATCCAGCTCGGGAAGATCCTCGGCCAAGTGCGCCTCGGTTTCGACGCCGTGCTCCTTGACCTCGTACCGGAGAAACTCCATTAGCTCCCGGATAATCCGGTTGATGTCGCTTCGCTCCGGTTGAACGTCCACCGGGCGTACGGCAAAGAGAAAGTCGACGACGATACGATTGAGGCGGTCGACCTCCTCGTTAACCACATCGACGAAGCCGAGAACCCTCTCCCGGTCCATCTCTTCGTTTGCAAGGGCTTTCTGGATTAGCTGAATGTGGATCCCGATGGACCCGAGGGGATTCTTGATCTCGTGGGCGACCCCGGCGGCGAGCGTCGTAAGCGACGCCAGGCTTTCCGCCCGGCGCAGACGCGCCTCCCGACTCCGCTTATCGGTAATATCAACCGCGTGAACGATGTTTCCTTGAATGTGCCCCTCTCGCACCAGTGGCTCGACGGACACCGAGAGAATCTTCATCGAGCCGGCGTCTCCCAGGACGAACTCTTTGTCCGCCACGGCGTACTCCCCTTCGAGAACGTCCCTGACGAAGGAGGAGAGATCCGAGTCTCCGATAGCCTCCCAGACGAGTCGCTCGTGGGGATCGTGGTGGCCGTTGACGGTGAGGAGCCGCTCCGCG
>CAZLDK010000303.1:0-3972 GCA_964558285.1 uncultured Spirochaetaceae bacterium
ACTGCTGTACCGGTTCCGGCTGTATCGCCATCACCCTCAAGGCGGAGTTGCCGCACCTGGAGGTCTCCGCCTCCGACAGCTCCCTCGGCGCCCTCGAGGTGGCCCGGGAGAACTGTCGACTACTCCTCGAACCCGTCTCCGGCCCCCAGGCGATCTCCTTCTATTCCTCCGACCTACTCTCGGAAGCACCACGAAACCTCGATCTGATTACCGCCAATCCACCCTACGTTGCCGAAGATGAAGTACGGGCGATTCTCGCAGAAGGCTCTCCGGAACCACCGGAAGCGCTCCGGGGGGGCCGGAGCGGCGTCGAGGAGCCGAATAGGCTTCTCCGCAGCGCCCTGGATCATCTCGATTCCAACGGTTATCTTCTAATGGAGGTAGGATTTGGTCAGGCTTCCGGCGTAATGGAGGAAATGGAGGCGATCGGGTACCGGGGTATCGGAGCCCGAAAAGACCTTCAGGGAATACCGCGGATTGTCCGTGGCCGAAAAGAGTAATGCCGACGAAAGAGAAGAGTAATCCGGTCTACACCCTCTCCGAGTTCGCGTCCCGGCTCGAGGAGTATTCCGAGGAGGAGCGGTCTAGAATTCTCAAGGCGGCAGAGGTCTCGAAGAAGCTGCACTCCGGACAGCTAAGAGATAGCGGCGAGCCCTTCTTCGTCCATCCCCTTCAGGTCGCCGACATCCTCCGGTCCCTCCGAATGGACGCGGACACGCTTATAGCGGCGCTCCTCCACGACGTTCTCGAGGACACCAAGATTACCCGGCAGGAGCTGCGCAGAGAGTACGGCCGGGACGTCGAGGCCCTCGTCAACGGTGTCACTAAGATTGCCCTGGTCAAGTCTAAGAACAAGAGCGTCCAGGAAGCCGAGACCATTCGAAAGATGCTTTTGGCAATGGTCAAGGATATCCGGGTCATCCTGATAAAGCTGGCGGACAAGCTCCACAACATGCGGACCCTCGAGTTCAAAGAAGCCGAGCGGCGTCGAGATATCGCCCAGGAATGCCTCGATATCTACGCTCCCCTCGCGGGTCGCCTCGGTATCGCCTGGATTAAGGACGAGCTGGAGGACCTCTCCCTTAAGAATCTCCACCCCGATAGCTACGACTACATTCGGCGCTTTGTCGCCGAGAAGCGGGACGAGCGCTCGGACTACCTCGAACGGGTTCGCCGGACCCTGGAGACCACTATCGAAGAGGCCGGCCTGGAGGTAACCGTAGAGACCCGGGCGAAGCACTTCTACTCGATCTACCACAAGATGAAGAAACGCGGGAAGGCGATTGACGAGATCTTTGACCTTCTCGGAATTCGAATCGTCTGCGATACCGAGGCCGAGTGCTATTCCGCCCTCGGCTTGGTCCACGGGCTCTGGCCGCCGATCGAAGGCCGGTTCAAGGACTACATAGCCATGCCGAAGGCGAACCAGTATCAGAGCCTCCACACGACGGTTCTCTCCTTCGGTGGAAAGATGATGGAGATCCAGATCCGGACCCGGAAAATGCACGAGACCGCGGAGTTCGGCGTCGCCGCCCACTGGTTCTACAAACGGACCGCCCTTCCGGAACACCAGCGCCGGGAGGATCTGGCAATTCTGACAAAGGTCAAAGACCTCGGGGGCATGCGAGTCACCTCCTCGGAGTTCCTCGACGAGATCAAGCGGGAGATCCTCAAGGACTCGATCTACGTCTTTACCCCCCAGGGAGACGCCATCCAGCTCCCCCGGGGCTCGACTGCGATCGATTTTGCCTACCATATCCACACCGAGGTCGGGAACCACACCAACGGAGCGAAGGCCGACGGACAGATTATTCCCCTAAAGGCCGAGCTCTCGAATACCCAGGTTATCGAGATTCTCACCTCCCAGAATGCCCACCCTCACCTCAACTGGCTCCGGTACGTCCGGACCAGCCGGGCGCGACAGAAGATTCGGCAGTGGCTGAACAAGCACGACGAAAACCTGATCATCGACCGGAGCATCGTAGCCCGGAGAGAGACGGGACACCCCCACCATCAGCAGCTTGCACCGAAAGAGCCGCAGCACACCCGGCGCATCCTGGACAAGACGAAGGTCGGCGTCCGGATCGGCGATGAGCGCAATATGATGATTCGCTTTGCCGGCTGCTGCTCTCCGACGACCGGCGACGAGATTGTCGGCTACGTCTCCCGGGGACGGGGCATCATCGTCCACCGCCGGGACTGTAAAAACGTGCAGAAGATAGACGACTTTCAGGAGCGGCGCATAGAGGTGGAATGGGAGACCGTCTCCCCGAAGGCGACCCGCCGGTTTCGGGTCGTCGCACGAAAGACCCTGGACCTTTTCTCCGAGATAGAGGGGGCGGTCAAGAAGTACCACGGCCACCTAATCGAAGGACGGATCGACGAGAACGACAACGGCCGCCTCGAGGCGACTTTTACCATGGAGCTCGAGCGTAGGGACGACTTTAAGCGCGTTATGAAGGCGATCCGGACGGTACCTTCGGTCCTAAGCATCAACGAATCGATTGAGCGGGTGTCGTCCCCGGGGTGACTCGCCCGATTCCCCGGCCAAAGTACCATCCTGCGATTGTCGTAACCTTAGAGAGTTAGTTATCTTTCGCCCCAGGAGGAAACATGGCTCAAATAGCATTCAAAGGTAGTCCCGTGCATACGAGTGGAACGCTTCCGCAGACCAGCTCCGCAGCACCGGACTTCGTACTTACCACCGGCGACCTCTCCGACGTCTCCCTGAAGGATTACGCCGGGAAGCGAAAGATTCTCAACATCGTTCCAAGCCTCGATACCGGCGTCTGCGCCGCGAGCGCGGTCCGCTTCAACAAGGAGATTGACAAGATCGACAACGCGGTGGTTCTGACCGTCAGCGAAGACCTTCCCTTCGCCCAAAGCCGATTCTGCGAAAGCAACGGCGTTGACAAGGTCGTAACCCTCTCCCAGCTTCGGAACAAGGACTTCGGGAAGGCCTACGGAGTGGAGATGGTCGACGGCCCCCTCGCTGGGCTCTTGAGCCGGGCGGTCGTGGTTATCGACGAAAACGACAACGTCATCTACACTCAGCAGGTACCGGAGATTACTCAAGAACCGGACTACGACGAGGTACTAAAGGCGCTCTAATGACGTACACGCTTATCGGCTTCGGCAACATGGGACTCGCCCTCTTTGACGGCCTTGGAACAGAGCATCAAGGACGGGTGGTCGAGCCGAAGGCCGATCGGCGTAAGCTCGCCGAAGAGCGGGGAGCGAAGGTCTCCCCGGCTCCGGCGGCTGAGTTTTTCGAAGGAAGCGACCTGGTAGTCCTGGCGATAAAGCCCCAGGATGTCTCGGAGCTCGCGAGCTACCGTGGCTTCCTCGAGCGTTATCCCATCGTATCGATCCTCGCAGGGACCCCGACTTCCCGGATAACCGAGGTGACCGGGAGCACCCAGGTGGTTCGGCTTATGCCGAGCCTGGCGGCGGCCGTCGGCGCCGCGGTCGTCGGCGTCAGCCCCGGCACGGAAACCGCGCCGGAGGTTCTGAAGCGGGCGCTCGAGGTAGCCGAGGCCCTCGGTAAGCCGGTAGAGCTCCCGGAGCGCCTGATGCCGGCGATAACCGGGCTTTCGGGCTCCGGGATCGCCTTCGTCTTTTCCTTTGTCCACGCCCTGGCCCTCGGGGGCACGAAGGCCGGCATCCCTTACGACAAAGCCGTCGACATAGCCTTCGAGCTTCTCAAAGGCGCCTACGAGACCCACAGAGCCTCCGGAGAGCCGCCGATGACAACGGTGACGAAGGTCTGCTCCCCGGCGGGGACCACCATCAACGGCATCCAGGCTTTGGCGGAGTATAACTTCGACGCCGCGGTAATAGCCGCGGTAACCGCAGCAGCGGACCGGGCCGAGGAGCTCGAGAACCCCGGGGTCTGACTCCGGATCCGCCAATCCTTGATTAGTGGTCCGAACCTTGGGACCGAGCCGTTGCCCCGGGGTAACGGACCGCGAG
>CAZLDK010000304.1:0-3971 GCA_964558285.1 uncultured Spirochaetaceae bacterium
TTGTCGGTCTCTATCTCGAGGATGGCTTCGCCGACTTCTACCTTGTCGCCGGGGGCTTTGAGCCACTCGATTATCTTTCCCGTCTCCATGGCCATGCCGGCCTTGGGCATGATGATTGCTTGAGCCATGCCGACCTCCTATCGCAACAGGGAGTGAACCGCCGCGGTTATGCTCTCCTCAGTCGGGACCGCGTTCTTTTCCAGGTTCGGGTTGTAGGGAATGGGAACGTCGAGACCCCCGAGGCGTCTCGGCGGTCGGTCGAGGTAGAAGAAGGCCTCGCTGTCGACGATGCGAGCGATTATCTCTCCGCCGAAACCGCCGGTCTGCACCGCCTCGTGGACCACCAAAAGGCGCCCGGTCTTTGCCGCGCTTTCGATAATCGGCTCCGCGTCCAGGGGCAGAAGGGTCCGGGGGTCGATCACCTCGATGTCTATTCCCTCCGGGGCCAGACTCTCGGCCACGGTCAGGCAGCGGGGGACCATCCGGCCCCAGGTCACGATGGTCAGGTCCTTTCCCGGGCGTTTTACATCGGTCTCCGAGAGGGGAATTCGGTAGTCCTCCTCGGGAATCTCTCCCTTGGTCCGGTAGAGAAGCTTCTGCTCCAAGAAGACAACCGGGTTGTCGTCCCAGATTGCGGATTTTAGGAGGCCCTTGGCGTCGTAAGGCGTGGAAGGGGTTACTACTTTGAGCCCCGGGACGTGGGCGTACCAGGCTTCCATACTCGAGGAGTGTTGCGCCGCCGCGCCGGTGCCGGAGCCGGCGGGAGCCCGGACTACCATCGGCACGATCGCCTTGCCCCCGAACATGTACCGGATCTTCGCCGCCTGATTCACTAACTGGTCCATTCCGATGGTGATGAAGTCGCTAAACTGGATTTCGGCGATAGGCCGCATTCCGGTCACCGCCGCGCCGGCGGCGGCACCGATGATCGCCGCTTCCGAAATGGGGGTATCCCGGACCCGTTCTTCCCCGAACTCTTCGAACATGCCGTAGGAGACGCCGAAGGCGCCGCCGTAGATGCCGACGTCCTCCCCCATCAGAAAGATGTCGTCGCTTGAGCGCATCTCCTCGCTCATCGCTTCCTTGATTGCTTCGGCGTAGGTTACTTCTCTCATCGTGTGTGCTTCCTTATGCGTAGACGTCGTCGAGGATGTCCTCGAGCTTCGGCTCGGGGCTCGCTTCGGCAAAGGCTACGGCGTCCTCGATGGTCTGCTTTGCCGCTGCCTCCCGCTCCGCCAAAAGCTTCTCATCGGCGAGGCCGTTCTCTAACAGATGCCGCCGAAGCCGCTGGATCGGATCCTTCTGTCGCCACTCGGCAATCTCTTCCTTGGTTCGGTAGCGGTTGGCGTCGCTCTTCGAATGCCCCATGTAGCGGTAGGTTTCAGAGATAATCAGCATCGGCCCCTTCTTCTTGACGTAGTCGACGCCCTTGGCCGCCGCGTTGTAGACCGCGAGGACGTCGTTACCGTCGACGCTCTCGCCGGGGATGCCGTAGGCCTTTGCGCGCTCGGCAAGATCCTCCACGTTGATGCTCTTTCGACGGCTCATCGACATGCCGTACTGGTTGTTCTCGCAGACGAAGAGCACCGGGAGGTCCCAGATGGAGGCGAGGTTGACCGATTCGTGGAAGCTCCCCTCGTTGAGCGCCCCGTCCCCAAAAAAACAGACGACGGCACGGTCGATCTTCTTCATCTTGGTGGTAATACCCGCTCCGACGGCGATGGGGATGCCACCGCCGACGATTCCGTTCGCCCCGAGATTCCCCCGGGTAAGGTCGGCGATGTGCATCGAGCCACCCTTGCCCTTGCAGTAGCCATCCTCCTTCCCGAGGAGCTCCGCCATCATCCTGTTGATATCGATGCCTTTCGCGATAGTATGCCCGTGACCCCGGTGGGTGCTGGTAATGAGGTCTTTGTCCGTCAGGTTGGAAATAACCCCGACGGCGGTGGCCTCTTCTCCGATGTAGAGGTGGGTGGTTCCGTGGATCATGCCCCGGGAAAAAAAGTAGGCGACCTTCTCCTCGAAGGCGCGAATGGTGAGCATCGTGTCGTACATTTTTACGAGCTCTTGGGCCGAAAGCTTTTTGGACGCCGGCATTGTGTCCTCCCGCGTGAAATATATTGCAATAGAAGCAATTTGTTGCTACTGACTAGATGAGCAGAATACTGCTTATGCGAATACGCGTCAACGAAGAAAGGATAGGACAAGGATGATGGGAGAACAAAACTTCCTACGGAAGATCGCCCGGCTCTACTACCTCGAAGGGCTAACCCTTCGGGAGATCGGCGAGCGCTTGAGCGTCAGTACCGCGACTCTCTCCCGGAGTCTCGCCCGGGCCCGGGAGCTGGGAATCGTGCAAATCTCCATAACCGAGGGAGAGGCGGACCACACCGACCTGGAGGTAAGCCTGGCTCGGCGCTACAATCTCGCCGAATGCATCCTTTCTCCCGCGGCGGAAAGCCGCGAGCGCACCTACGCAGATCTTGCGGAGCCGGTAGGGGGTCTCCTTTCCCGAGTCTTGCCGCCTTCGGGGCTCCTCGGCGTTAGTTGGGGGCTTACCCTCAAGACGGTGGCACATCACATCAACGGTGTCTCCCTCCGGGGAATCGACGTCGTGCCCATAATCGGCGCCATGGGGATGATCGAAACCGGCATCTACCCCAACGGCATCGCCCAAGCGTTTGCTCGGGCGCTGGGGGGGAACTCCTACCTAGTAAACGCCCCGGCGGTCCTGGACTCGGTGGAAACGGCGGAAGGCGTTCGCCGAGACAGTACTTTTGCGCCCATTGCCAAGCTCTGGGAGCGTCTGGATGTCGTTCTGGTCGGCGCCAGCGGCCTTGCCCCGGAGACGAGCCTTGGCGCGAGCGGGGTCTTTACCCCGGAGGAGTTGGGGCAGATGCGGGAAGCCGGGGGCGTCTGCGTCATAAACTTTCTCATCCTAGACAAGGACGGTAAGGTGATAGACCACCCGATTGCGCGAAGGATTATCAACCTTTCCGCAGATCAATTGCGCCGGGTTCACCACGTGGTTGTCCTGGCATCCGGGCAGGAGAAGGTGGGCCCCATTCGGGTGGCGCTCAAAAGCGGTCTGGTCACGACCTTGGTGAGCGACGTCGAGACGGCCCAGGGCCTGATGGCGTCGAGCTAACGACACCACCGGCGAGGAACAGCACAAACTATCTGTTTAGGACTTCCCAAAAATAATAAATAGAGATAAAATATCTATTAATGGTAATGGCGCAAGCTGACCCCTTCGGCAGACGGAAAACCGTTCTCCTCGTAGAAGACGAAGTAATCATAGCCCTCGCGACCAAGGTCGCCCTCGAGACTCGAGGCTACGGCGTTGCTCTTGCCCACACCGGGGAGGACGCGGTTTCGACGGCCCTCGGCACGCCGGAGATCGACCTTGTGCTTATGGACATAGACCTCGGCTCCGGGATCGACGGCACCGAGGCGGCTCAGCGGATTCTTGCCGTCCGGAGCCTTCCGATCGTTTTCTTGAGCTCCCACACCGAGCAATCCTTGGTCGACAGGGTGCGCGGTATTACCCGATACGGTTACGTCGTCAAAGACTCCGGGGACTTTGTCCTAAACGCCTCTATAGAAATGGCCTTCGAGCTCTTCGAGGCACACCAACGGGAACAGGCTCACCTAGACCGCTACCGTGCTGTTGTCACCTCGCTGCCGGATCTGATGTTCGTCATGTCCGGAGACGGAACCTTCCTGGAGGCCTACGCCCCCGACCCCGACTCCCTGGCGGTGCCCCTTGAAAGAATCCCGGGCACACGCCTCCACGACATCTTCGGTGCCGAAGAGGCGGCGAGGCACCTCGCGGTCTATCGGACCTGCCTCGAAACCGGCAAGACGCAAGCCTTCGACTACGAGCTGTCGGGGGAGGGCGAGACACGGCAGTTCGAGGCTCGCATTTCCAAGGCCGGGGAGGACCTCTTGCTGGTTATCGGTCGGGATGT
>CAZLDK010000305.1:0-3956 GCA_964558285.1 uncultured Spirochaetaceae bacterium
CGACGAGGGCCGTCGCTCCTCGGGCCACGGCGTCCGTGAGAAAGTCGTGCCCGTCGACATGAATCCCCGGAAGCGCCACGAAAAGAGCCCCGGGGGTAACCGACCGGGAGTCGTAGGCGATGGAGTTGACCGAAACCGAGAGCTCACCAAGCGTCTCCGCGACGTTGATGCCCTCGAGCAAAGCTGATAGGTTCCTGGTAGGCACGCTGGAATAGTAGCAACGTACGTATCTGTGAGCAAGCCAGAATCCTTCTGGGACCACCCGTATCTTAGAACACAACTCATCGCCTACATCGGCAACAAGCGCTCTCTCCTTCCCTTTCTCGGGGAGCTCTTCCGGGAGCGGAGCCCCCGGGGCCGGGGCGGCCCGGGCACAGGTCGGGGCGCTCGGTTCCTCGACCCCTTCGCCGGGAGCGGATCCGTTTCGCGTCTGGCAAAGTACCTCGGGTTCGCCGTGGTTGCCGGAGACTGGGAGTGCTACTCCTACGTCATCAACCGCGCCCATCTGGGGGTGGACCCGAAAGAGCTTCCGGGACTCTTCGCCGAGCACGGCGGCATCGGGGAGGTCCTCTCGGAGCTCAACGGACTCTACCCGGCGGCCTCCGGCGGGGTTGCACCCCCCGGCGGGCCGGCCTACATCGCCCGGCACTTTGCGCCGGGGGCCACCGAGACCGCCGACTACCGCCGGGAGCGCCTCTTCTACACCCGGGAAAACGCCCTCTTTATCGACGCCGTTCGCAACCGAATCGAGGAGCTCTACCCCGGGCCCGTCGATTCTGCCGGCCCGGAGAAATCACTTCTGTTGGCCTCGCTCCTCTACCAGGCGGCGACCCACGCGAACACCTCCGGTGTCTTCAAGGCGCACCACAAGGGCTTCGGGGGCCACGGAGGGGATGCTCTCGCTCGGATTATGCGGCCGATGGCGCTTCAGGCTCCGGTCCTCTACGACGGGACCACAGGAGCCGAGGTGCATCGGCGGGAGGCGGAGGATCTCGCCCGGGGCCGCAGCTTCGACGTCGCGTACCTCGACCCCCCCTACACCGGACATCAATACGGAAGCAACTACTTTATGCTCAACACCATCGCCCGGTGGGACAAGCCGCCGGTGCCGGAAGAGCGGGGACCCGACGGTCGGTTCAAGCAGAAGGCGGGTATTCGCGCCGACTGGCGCCGGACCCGGTCGGCCTACTGTTATCGCCGGAGTGCCCCGGAGGCCCTTCGGCGGCTGGTCGATTCGATCGACGCCGGCCAAATCTACCTGAGCTACAACACCGAGGGCATTATCCCCTTCGAAGAGCTCATCGACATCATGGAGTCCCGGGGCCGCGTAGAGCTCTTTCTAAAGGATTACACCGTCTACCGTGGGGGAAAGCAGAGCATCCGCCGGGCTACGCGGAACGCCGAGCTCGTTCTGTTGGTAACGACCACCGAAGCGCCGCGACCCCGGGACCGCCGGCGGATCGAAGAGGCCCGGCTGGTTCAGGAAGTCCGGGAGTTGCTCCAGGGCCGCTTCGTCCCGGAGCGGCTGGCCGCCGTCGACCTGGAGGGGGTGCGCTTCGAGACCGACAACGACTACCGTATTACCCGGGTCGTGCCGCCGGTGGAGGAGCTTACCGTCGATGTTCTCGAGGCGTTCCGGGACGCCCTCGAGGCTGCGCGAGTCGTCGACCACTTCGAGGAGATCACCGTGCTTGGGGCGCTGCTTTCCAAGGGGGAGCTGCCGCCGGCGGTGAGCCGGGAGTACCAACGGCGGGCCCTCTGGTGCCTGAGAAAGTTTAGCTTCCGCCGGTACCGGGAGCAGTTCGAAGCGGCGGAGGCGCTACTGCGGGGCGTCCTCGAGGAGGCGCCCGGAGAGCTTTCGATTCTTCGAAGCGGGCTGGAGAAGGAGGTGGCCCGGGCCGGGCTGAGGATGTAATACGATGAGAGTCGTAGGGCTGATCACCTTTGCCGGCTCTCTTCAGGAGCTCTTTCCCGGAGGGGTCCACGTCCCGCAGTCCTCGCGTGTCGAGGCAGCGGGGAGATTCGCCGCAGGGAGCTATAAAAAAGGCGCCCCTGGGGTGGGGCGCCTGCGAATAACGATAGCCACCGGCGCCGAAGGCGGCGGCGGCCGGGAGCCGAAGACGGCCGGTTAGCCGTCCTCGCTGTAGAGGAAGCGGAAGTAGTCCATATCCGTCGTCAGAGTCTTTCGAAAGCGCGGGAGCGTCTCTCTATAGGACTCGATGGCCCGCCAGAACTCGAAGAACTCCGGGCTTTGCTGATACGACTGGGAGTAGAGCTGAGCGGCTTGGGCGTCGGCGTTACCACGGACTTCCTCGGCGGTGGCGAAGGCCTGGGAGAGAATCCGCTCCCGGTCCCGTTCCATCTCTCCGAGAATCTCTTGGCGGCGCCCTTCGCCGTAGGATCGGTAGGCCTGGGCTATCCGCTGCCGCTCGGAGACCATCCGGTCGAAGACGCTCTCGGTCAGCTCGTCGGAATAGCGGATCTGCCGGATGACGATGTCGATAAGCTCTATGCCGAAATCGTCGGTGTCCGGCGCCGCGGAGGCGAGCATCTCTTCCGAGAGGGCGCGCCGCCCCTTGACCACGGCTTGTTGGCTCGAAACGGTGGTAATCAACTCGGCAATCTGTTCGAGGCCCTCGCGGTCGAGCTCTTCACCCCCCTCGGGGATAATCTCCTCGACCTCCCGCTCGATCTCGTTGATGACGTTGGTGTTCCGGACCGCCTCGTGGAGAGGGTTCTGGGTAATGACCAACCGCAGGGCGCTCTCGATAATGTCGTCGAGACGCGAGTAGGCGCCGGGGATGGTCGTGACACGGGCGTAGAAGAGCTCCGGATCGGTAATCTCCCATCGAGCCGTGGCGTCCACCCAGATAAACTGATTCTCCTGCGTCGGGATCCGCCGGGCGTCTCCGTCCCAGGAGAGGATCTTCTGGGGGTACTTCACGACTGTATCCACAACCGGAGTCTTGAACTTGAGCCCCGCGGTTGTGGTCGAGTCGACTATTTCACCGAACCGGGTGACGACTGCCTGCTCTCCCTCTTGTACCACGTAGAAGGGGCCGAGCATAACGAAAATGATACCGATAACGGCAATGACGACGAGGGTCGTTACAAGCTTACGCATTACTGGCCACCTCCTTGGGGAGCCTGGCGCTCGAGGTTAAGGAGCGGGAGGAAGTTCTGGAGGTTTCGATCGATAAGCTCCGTCTCCCCCTCGGCTTCGAAGACGTCCTCGACCATCTCGTAGTAGAGACGGGTTCGGGTTGTTCCGGGATCCGCTCGGTACTCGGTTAGCACCGAATTGAACCGGGCGACGTCACCGGTTGCGGTATTCACCCGCCGGGCGGCGTATCCCTGGGCGTTCTCGATAAGCTGCTGCGCTTCACCTCGTGCCCGGGGTATCTCGGAGTTGTACTGCTCCCGTCCCTCGTTGATCAGCCGGTTCATATCCTGGACCGACCGGTTAACATCCTCGAAGGCGTCCTGGACCCGGCCCGCCGGGGGCACGATGTTCTGGAGCCGCACCTGAGTAATGTTTATCCCGAGGCCGTAGCTCGAGAGGATGGTGTTCATCTGCTCGAGTCCCGAGAACTCGATATTCGGCCGCTCGTTTCCGATTACGTCGACGATTCCCCGGTCCCCGACCAAGAGGTTGATAACCGACTGGGAGATGTCCCGGATGGTCTTTTCCTGATCTTGTACGTTGAAGAGCCAGGCTCGAGCATCGGTTATCCGATACTGGATAATCCACTCGACGTCGATGATGTTTAGATCACCGGTCAGCATGATCGATTCCTCCGGGTAGTCGACGTCGGAAAAGACCGTGTTTACCCCCGGACGTTCGACTCGGAAGCCGAAGGACATGTTTTGGATAACCTGGGTCGGTACGTTATAGTTTCGATCGATGTTGAAGGGCAGCTTGAACTGAAGGCCCGGGCCCACGGTGCGGTTGTAAT
>CAZLDK010000306.1:0-3908 GCA_964558285.1 uncultured Spirochaetaceae bacterium
GAGAAGCACCGTCGGAGGGAGGCGCGGAAGAGATCCAGTACCCGACCTCGGTCCCCAGGATCGACCGGAGAGCTCTCCGGGCCAAACAGACGCTCGAGGTACCACCGGGTCAGCGGCTCGAGGGCGATCTTGTGCTCCTCCTCGAGTCGCCAGGCGAACTCCAGGGGGGATTCCCGCCGTCTCGGAGGCAGCCCCAGGGCTCGGAGCCGTCGGAGGGCCATTCGATAGTACGCTCGCCCCTGTCGCCCCGGTGTAACCGAACCCAGAAGCCCGAGGAGGGGCCCATAACGATAGATGAGAAGAAAACCGAGGTAGCCGACAAGGAGAAGCGCCCACGAGTGGCGCATGACGAAGGGAACCACCCCGGAAAGCAGACTCCGGCCGGGAGCATCCTCCCGAGGAACCGGTTCCTGAGCCTCCTGCACCTGGAGATCGTCCTGATGAGAAAGAATCTCCTGGAGCAAGGCGGTCAACCGGTCTTCGTCCATCGCGAAGTCTAGATCGAACTCCTCTTCCGGGTGGAGGGTCGACGAAGTGGGGTCGAAGTCGATCCATCCGATTCCGTCGAAATAGACCTCGACCCAGGCGTGGGCCATGTCCGCCCGGACGGTGTAGAAGTTGAGAACTTCGAGCTGCGGATCGACAAAGAAACCGACGGCGACCCGGGCCGGTATTCCCAGGGCTCGAACCATCTCCGCCATCGCGAAGGCGAAGTAGGAGCAGTATCCTTTACGGCTCTCGAAGAGAAAGTGCTCCAGCTGGTTCCCGTCCGGGGCTATTCCCGGCTTGAGGGAGTAGTAGAAGCTCTCTTTTAGGTAGGTTTCGATGTTTCGGACTCGGGCGAAGTCGCTTCCGCTCCCCGCCGCCTCCTGCGCCAGGGCGGTAATCGAAGGGCTTTCGCCGTATTCGGTGTGGTAGGCGATCCATTCGGCATCCTTACTCCGAGACTCCGGCGGGTCATCGAGGGTGGGCGCGTTTGCCGCACCGAACTGGGCGATCGTCCCCCGGGGTACCAGACTCTCGACCTGGTAGATCCCGGAGAAGGAGGCGCCTTCCCAGGGCTGGAGGGGAATGACGCGCTCCGGGCTGTTGAGAGCAAGGAGCGAGGAGGAGTCGAAGTTGACCAGGAAGTATTCCTGGGCGACGCGCTCCCGGTAGAGTTGGTCCTCGACCGGTAGGAGGGTCGGCCGCCGGGGTACGGCATCCGGCACCCCGGCACCGGGAGCCGACGGATCGAGGAAGAAGCCCCGGCGCTGATCGTACCCCGAAAGGACGTAGCGTCGTAGAAGGTCGTAGCCGACGTCGCCGTCTCGCCGGTAGAGGAGCACAAGATCCCGACTCAAGGAAATTTCGCTTTCGAGGGTCAAGTAGTCGGAGAAGTCGAACTGAAAGAGGGTCGGTCGAATGAGCCCCCCGCTTCCTGCCAGGGATGCGTCGTTGTACCGACCGAGCAGAAAAATCAGGACCACCACAATTATCGGCAGCACCGAGGCGAGGGCGGGTACGCCCAGGATGGCCCGGTCCCGGTCGGCGGCAAGAAGCGCAAGGAACAGCACCTCGAGGAGAACGAAGGCGCCGACGACGACCGCCTGAACCATCGGGTGATGGTAGAGCGACAGATCGAAATAGGCTTCGCTCCAGAAGAGGGCCAGGAGAAGCGCTCCCCGGATAAGAGTCATGATTCCCCGACGGCGCTCCATTCTCCGGCTTAGGATACTCAAGGTGACGACCCCGAGGGCGAGAGGAAGGGATAGCTCCCACTGAGAGGCAAACCCGATAGCCAGCGTATCGATGGCGGGGCCGGTTTCGGGCCCTAGGAGAAAACCCAAGAGAAGCTCGCCGACCGGGCCGACCAGAAACGAAAGCGCTACCCCGGCGGAGAGGGCGGCCCAGGTTCGAAGCCGCGAAGCCGCGAGGAGCGCCGCCACGACGGCACCGAATAGGAAGCCCCCGAGGGCGTAGCCCGGTGAAAGAATGGCGTCGACCCGGAGGTAGTAGTGGTACCCCAGGAGTGCGAGGAGGGAGAGGTCGACCCACTCGATCTTGGACACGCCCTTAAACACGGTAGAACTCGCTAACCTTACCATCTAGCCCAACTATAGCACTCTCGAGAAGGCTGATGTAGCGTTCCCGGGCCTGGTGTTCCCGGCGGAGGCCAACCCCCGATTGGCGCTCCGGAGTCCGAAGAAGCCAGGGGTAGGCGTGGCGCTCCTGTACCACGGCCGGGGGCTCGGCGACAAGCAGAGACACCGAGGCGGCGGTCCGGCCCAACTCGAAGAGATACGAGCCGAGACCCGGGTCCGGTAGGGCGAGAACGATGCAGCGGCTCCCCCGGAGGCTTCCGGGGGGAACTCTCCCGGTCGACCACCCGGCGCCGGCCAAGGCCCGGAGAAAGAGCACCTCGTCGGAGTCTCGAAGAATCTGCGGTGCCGCCTCCTCCTCTAGGGCGTATCGCACCGAGAGACCGTCGGCGGCAAAGCTGACGGCCAGGTCCCCGAGGAGCCCCACTGCCCGGTCCAAGGCGCGAAGAGCGTACTCCAGGGGAAGAATCCCCGGGAGGGAGGCGGCGGCCCGGAGAATCAAGGTTACCTCCTTGGCCGCCGGAGGGACCTCCTCGCCGATCCTCAAGAAGAGCTCTTCCCACCGGGCGTACTGTTTCCAGTTTATTCGTCGGACATCGTCGCCCGGGACGTAGCGCCGGACTTCCAGAAGCTCCTCGGTCCGAACGCGCCTCTCGCTTCGTTGCGGCTCCTCGCCGTCGCGGCGGCTCACCAGAGTCGTCGCCCGGGTCTCCCGAGGCGCCGGAGCAACAGTCAAGGCCGAAGGAGGGTCCGCAGGGCGGGAGAAGCGAAAAAAGCCCAGGGCGTCGCTGACGACGAGGCGTCCACCGACGGGCCGGTAGAGCCCTCTCGCTGGGGCCTCAGCCTCCCCTTGGGGGTCTAGTCCGCGGGCCCCTAGAGCGGCGGATAGGTCCAGCACCCTCAGGTCGCGCCAGCCGAGGCGTCCGACGTAAAGGACGCGGACGCCGGGGACTCGGAGACCCTCCAGGCGCCCGACCACCGTCAAGGATGCCGTCTCTCCGATTCGAACCCAACTCGGCTCCACGGTAGCCTCGAAACCGACAGGGCGTTTCCGAAGTAGCAGCCGTTGAAGCAGCGTCGCCACAAAGGTAAAGAGCACCAGCGCCACGAAGGTTCCGCCCCAGAGAAGGGAGGCAAGCTCCGAGCGCAGAATGCCGAGGAGGAGGAGCCCCCCTGCCGTAAGAAGGAGGGCACCGGCCAAGGGTGAGAGGGTGAAGGCTCTATCGGTGTACTGTTTGTAGCCGTGCCTGGACAATTTTACGTATTACGTCCCGTGTATCGGTATCCGGTTCCCGGGGAACGACTCTGTGCGCGAGAACCGTTTCCGCGACGTCCAGAATATCCTGGTCGATTACGTAGTCCCGGCCGTGGACCAGGGCGTAGGCCCGGGCGACACGGAGGAGCATAAGCGTACCCCGAGGGGAGACCCCGTACTTCAGTTTGGTAGTGGTCCGGGTGGCGCCGGAGATTTCGATCGCCGCCTTTAGTAGCTTTTCGTCGCAGTAGACCTGGTCGACGCTCCTCTGGGCGGCGAGAATGTCCTCTCGGCTGCAAACGGGCTCCAGCTTCGGAAGTATGTACTGCGATGGATCCTCGGTCAGGATCTTAAGCTCCTCCGCCGGGGAGGGATAGCCGAGGGTCAGGCGCATTAAGAAGCGGTCGAGCTGGGCTATGGGAAGCGGATAGGTGCCGTGAATCTCAATGGGATTCTGCGTCGCGATGACGAAGAAAAGAGGGTCCAAGATGTGAGTCCTGTTACCCACGGTAACCTGCCGCTCCGCCATTACCTCGAGAAGCGCCGACTGCACCTTCGGCGTCGAGCGGTTT
>CAZLDK010000307.1:0-3882 GCA_964558285.1 uncultured Spirochaetaceae bacterium
GACCGGTGGGCTCGGCCCCACCTCCGACGACCTAACCCGGGAGGTAATCGCCGAGGTTGCCGGCGCGGAATTGGAGTTCCGGGAGGATGTTTGGCAGGCCATCGTCGACCGATTTACGCCCCGGGTGGTTCCGGAGACCAACCGGAAGCAGGCTCTTACTCCTGCCGACTTCGAACTTTTCCCTAACCCCAACGGCACGGCCCCGGGATTCGCCGGGAGCATCGACGGCTGCCACGTCGCCGCTCTTCCGGGGCCTCCCCGGGAGCTCCACCCGATGTGCGAGAAGAGTCTCCGAGCCTACCTAGCTCGGACCTTCGACCTTCCGATGGCCTCCCGTATCCTCGCGACCGCTCTTTTGGTTTCCGAGTCGGCACTGGAGGAGTCGCTTCAAAAGCACCGCCTGCCGGGGATAGAGTGGGGCACCCGGGCGGAGGAGTTCCGGATCGGCTTTACCGTCCGCGGTGGATCCGAGGGAGACCAAGAGACCGTCTTTTCCGCCGTGCAGAAGGACCTTGGCGACTTCCACATCCGCCGAGGAGAGGTATCTCCCGAAGGCATCCTTATCGAAAGCCTCAAACAGCGACGGCTCCGGTTGGTGACCGCGGAATCGTGTACCGGGGGCCTTGTCGGCAAGCTGCTGACCGACGTGCCGGGCGCCTCGGAGGTCTATTGGGGAGGTTTCGTCACCTACGACAACGCCGCGAAGGTACGGTCCCTCGGGGTACCGGAGAAGGTGCTCGAGACCGACGGGGCTGTCTCTGAGCGTACCGTCAAGGCCATGGCGCAAGGGGCCCTCGAGGCTTCGGCCCCGGGCGCCGACGTCGCTATTGCCGTTTCGGGCATCGCCGGACCTTCCGGCGGTACCCCGGATAAGCCGGTCGGAACGGTGTGGATCGGCATCGCAGACTCGGGTGGTGTCGTAGAAGCCCATGATCTGTCCCTTGGAAGTACGAGGGATCTCATACGTCGCCGGGCGGCCGTCGGAGCGTTGCTCCTCGGGCACGCCTTTGTGAGCACTTGACACATTATTGGACGGAAACTATATTTCGATAGTACCTCGACAGTAGTCCCTGTCTCTCTACGCGTCAACGTGCTGCGAAACACTGTGAACAAGCCAAAAAATCATTAATCCTGGAGTAACTTGATGGCGCACTTGCGAAAGTTACAACACCCTTCCGACGACGGTGGGGACAACTCTGCCTCTTCGGACACACAAACAGAATTGAATCTCGGAACAGACAACACCGAAGATTCCTCGAACAAGAAAAGCCGCAAGAAGAAGATCCGGGTCGCTCTCATCAAGGACGGCGAGGGGGGCAAGAGCAACGGCTCGACCTCGGAAGAGGATGCTCCGGAGCGTCAGGCCGAGACTGCCGGCGCCGAAGAGGACTCCGGGGAGGGCGCCTCCGACCGCGAGGACCGCTCCCAGGATCAGCAGCGCCGGTCCGGGGACCGAGGAAAGCGTAAGCGCTCCGGCCACCGCCACGGCGGCAACGGTTCCGGAGGCGGGGAGGAGAAGAGCCTCTCGATAAACGACCTGACGATGATGAACATGAAGGAGCTGCGGAAGTTCGCGGTCAAAATGGGCATCAACCAGGAGAACCTGCTGTCCCTCAAGAAGCAGGAAGTTATCTTCGCGGTCCTGAAGGCTCACACCGAATCCAACGGCAGTATCTACGCCTACGGCTCCCTGGAGATTCTTCCCGACGGCTACGGGTTTTTGCGGTCGCCGCAGAACTCCTACCTCTCGGGACCCGACGACATCTATATCTCGCCGAGCCAGATTCGGCTCTTCAACCTCAAGACCGGCGACACCGTGTACGGCCAGATTCGTCCTCCGAAAGAGGGGGAGCGTTTCTTCGCGATGCTTCGGGTCGAAACGGTCAATTTCGACCATCCGTCGGTGGCTCAGACCCGGATCCCCTTCGACAACCTGACGCCCCTCTACCCCGACGAGCGCCTCGATATGGAGATGCCCAACGGCGAGCCGGCAACGAGGATGATCAATCTCTTCTGTCCAATCGGAAAAGGACAGCGGGGACTGATCGTATCCCCGCCCCGGACCGGTAAGACGGTGCTTCTCCAGAAGATCGCGAACTCCATTACGACCAACCATCCGGAAGTCTACCTGATCGTTCTTCTGATCGATGAGCGACCGGAAGAGGTCACCGACATGCAGAGAAACGTCGACGCCGAGGTTGTCGCCTCGACCTTCGACGAACAAGCCACCCGCCACGTCCAGGTCACCGAAATGGTCCTCGAAAAGGCGCGGCGCCTGGTGGAGCACAAGAAGGACGTCGTTATTCTCCTCGACTCCATCACCCGACTCGCCCGGGCGTACAACCAGACGGTCCCCACCTCGGGAAAGATTCTCTCCGGTGGTGTCGACTCCAACGCCCTCCACAAGCCGAAGCGGTTCTTCGGCGCGGCACGAAATATCGAAGACGGCGGAAGCCTGACCATTGTCGCTACGGCGCTAATCGAAACCGGTAGCCGAATGGACGAGGTTATTTTCGAAGAGTTCAAGGGCACCGGCAACATGGAGATCAACCTAGACCGGCGCCTCTCCGATCGACGACTCTATCCCTCGATCAACATAAAGAAGTCCGGCACTCGCCGGGAAGACCTCCTGCTGACCGAGGAAGAGCTGCAGAAGATGTGGATTCTGCGGAAGGTGATTAATCCGATGGACGACGTCGAGATCATCGAGTTACTCCTTGACAGGATGGGCAAGAGCAAAAACAATGAGTCTTTCCTCCGGTCGATGAACACCTCGTCGGTCGCCGAGTAAAGCAGACACCAGAGCTAGTTAGAATAGACGGAGATAGATAGCCATGAAAAACGAGATTCATCCGGAATACCGACCAGTCGTCTTTCGAGATACCGCTTCCGGAACGCTGTTTTTGAGCCGGTCCTCGGTCGCGACCAAGCAAACCATCAAGTACGAGGATGGAAACGAGTATCCGGTTTTCGAGGTGGAAATCTCGAGCGCCTCGCACCCCTTCTTTACCGGCAAGCAGAAGCTCGTCGATACCGCGGGACGCGTCGAACGCTTCAAGCGAAAGTACAACATCAAGGACTAGGGGCCTTTTCCTAGCCTAGAGTCTCTTTCCGCGCTCCCGCAAGAGTATCAGGGCGAGAAGCGCTCCTGACAACGCGACGAAGAGCTGACCCAGATAGTCTCCGTAACGTGTGTAGAAGGTGGGTCTATCCGGCAGATAGATAGGCACGTCGACGACCAGGTACCCCGCCTCGAACATCGGGAGCTCCTCCCCTCGGTGGCCCCAGGGGTCTACGACCGTGGTGAGGCCCGAGTTCGTCGAGCGGACGAGGGTTACTCGGTTCTCGACGGCGCGGAACTTCGCCGCGACGTAGTGCTGTACCTGGGCCGAATCGGTTCTCGACCAGGAGTTGTTCGTAAGATTGACCAAGAGGTCGGCCCCTTCCCGGACCATATCCCGACAGACGTAGCTAAAGGCGTCCTCGAAACAGATAGGGGTAGCGTACCGAATCGTTCGGCCGTCGGCGCCGGTGACCCCCGAGAGCTCGAAGAGACGATACTCCGACCCCGGCGTCCAGACTCCCCCGAGACCCACGAACTTCCGAAAAAACTCCTGGACGAAGGATAAGTGCCAGAAGGGGATGTTTTCCGCGAAGGGCACTAGCTTGTTCTTTGCGTACCACTGCCGTACCTCGCCCTCTCGAGACAGGAGAATGGCCCCGTTTCCGACCCGGCGTTCTTCGGCGTCGAGAAGCACCGGGGCACCGGTCAACAGTGGTGCCGGAAGCTCTCCAAGAAAGTGCAGGAATGGCTCCTCCTCGGGGTGCTCCCGGTAGAAGCCGGTGTTCTCCGTGTAGAGGCGCCGGAGGCTCGTCTCGCTC
>CAZLDK010000308.1:0-3881 GCA_964558285.1 uncultured Spirochaetaceae bacterium
AGGCCTGAGGCGTATCAGCACCTGGTCCACGAGACGGGCCTGCGCCCCGAAGAGGTCGAGGGCTGGAAACGGGCGGCGGACACCATGTACATTCCCTACGACCCAGAGCGGAGTATCAATCCCCAGGACGACAACTTCCTCGAGAAGGAGGTCTGGGATTTCCGCAACACACCCGTCAGCCATTACCCCCTTCTGCTGCACTACCATCCCCTCATCATCTACCGGCACCAGGTTATCAAACAGGCCGATGTGGTCCTTGCGCTGGTTCTCTTGGGGAACGAGTTTACCGAGGAGCAGAAGCGTAAGAACTTCGAATACTACGACCCGCTGACCACCGGCGACTCCTCCCTTTCGGCCTGCGTCCAGGCGATTCTGGCGGCGGAGATAGGATACGAACAGAAGGCCCTCGAGTACTTCCAGTACGCGCTGTTGATGGACCTGGCCGATGTCGGGGGTAACGTCGTCGACGGCGCCCACGTGGCCTCTACCGGGGGTGTCTGGATGAGCCTGACCTACGGTTTCGGCGGGATGCGCGATTTCGACGGAAAGCTCTCCTTCGACCCCCGGCTTCCGAAGGCCTGGGGACGCCTCCGGTTTCCCCTGCGGTTTCACGAGAGCCATCTTTTGGTTGACCTGACCCACGAGGAGTTTACCTTTACGGTGATCGACGGCGAGCCGCTATCGATCGAGGTCCGAGGAGAGCGGCTCGATCTCGAGCCGGGGAAGCCCACCGCCGTCGCCGGCGCGCCCGGAACCGGTTCCGGGGGCGGGACTCCCGGCGGCGGCCCCGATTCCGGCGGTCCATAGCATCCCGCAGGCCGCGCCGATGTCCTGCCCCCGGGAGCGCCGGGTAAAGGTCCGCAAGCCTCGGTTCCGGAGTTCCTGCTGAAACGCCGCCACGGCGCCGGGGGAGGGGGGCCGGAGGTCGAGGCCAGCTGAACCTGCAGTTCCCCGGTCCGCCGTCCTCTGGCCGGTCGTTTCGCCGCCCGCGTCTATCGGGTGGTAGGGAATCAAGTTTACCCGGACCGAGAGGCCGGAGAGGAGCCGGGCGAGGGCCTCGGCGTGGCGCGGGGTATCGTTCAAGCCCGCGAAGAGCGTGTACTCCATCGACAGCTTTCGGGCGGTATCCTCCCTCCGGCTCCGAAGGAGGGCGATTGTCTCCGAGAGGGGATGAGACGCCTCCACGGGCATCAGGGCCCGGCGCTCTTGCGGAAACGGAGAGTGGAGGCTGACCGCCAGGTTTACCTTGGTAGTCTCGAGGAAGCGCTCTAAGGCCGGGTGGACGCCGACGGTGGAGACGGTAATGCGCCGGGAGCTCAAGCCGATTCCTTCCGGATCGGTCAAGAGCTCCAGTGCCCGGAGGGTTGCCTCCAGGTTGTCCAAGGGCTCCCCCATCCCCATAAAGACGATGTTTGTTACCTCTTCGCGCTCCGGAAGACTCAAGAGTTGATTCAAGATGTCCCCGGGGTCCAGGTTCCCCTGAAAGCCCTGCTTCCCGGTTTGGCAGAATAGACAGCCCCTGCGGCAGCCGACCTGGGTCGACACGCAGAGGGTCAGACGTTCGCCCTCGGGAATCAGGGCCGACTCCACGGCCCCGGGGGCGACGGCCGGAAGCGGCTCCGGCGCGGGGGCCAGTTTCGCCGGGCCGGCGCTTGCCGGGGCGCCAGTTTCCGGGGGCTCCCCGACGGGAAAGAGATACTTTCGGGTTCCGTCGGAGGAGACCGCGACCGACCGCGGCTTCCGGCGCCCGAGGATAAAGCGCTCGGCGAGGGCCCGGCGGAAGCCCTTTGGCACGTTGGTCATCTCTTCGAGGTCGGCCGCCTTCTTCGCGTAGATCCACCCGTAGAGCTGATTCCCCCGGAAGGGCGCTTCCCCGAGGTCTACCGCGAGGGCGCGAAGCTCCGAGAGGGAGAGTCCGAGGATGGTTTCACGGGGCCTGGGTTCCACCGGCTAAGTGTACTCCGGCGCAGGGAGCCCCGGAAAGCCGTGGTATACTTAAAGGGTATGGGTTCCGCCGCCGATAGGATAAGTGAATGAGTAGGCTCGGTCGAGGGATGTTCTTGGCGCTAACAGTGCTGAGCATCCTCGGGTGCGAACAGGTATTTTCTACTAATCTCTTTGCCGGATTGGAGCGGGACCCGTCCAATCTTTCGCTGGACCAACAGATCGTCTACGCTCGAAGCGCCCTCGCTTCCGGGGACTCCGGAAAGATGGCGAAGGCCTACGACGCGCTGTCGGACTCGATCGACGGGACCGACGACGCGGAGTTGAACCTTCTGGCTGCCGACCTTGCCCTCGGAGCGTCGGACCTACAAGGCGTCTACGACGAGATCGCCGAGGTAGCTCTGGGGGAGGGAACCGATCTTTCCAATCAGACCGACCTCGCAACGGCCCTCGACGGCGTCCTAGGGGACGTCGACTATACCTACGTCTCAGAGGCCCAGGCGCAAATCGACGCTGCGGTGGCTAACGGTGGTGAGGTGACCGAGGCGCAGTATCTCTTGGTGACGGTTGGACTGATCATGCAGGCAGCGGACGGTGAGGGAAGCGTGTCGAATCTTGACGGTACGAACACTAACTCAATCGAGGCTTGGGTGATTGCCGCGAATGACGATCTGGAAGCCCAGAACGAGAGCAGCGACTACCTGACGGACCTAGAGAATTTCTTGACCGGCCTATAGCCAAAAAGGGGCCGCTGGTGAACCGTCGTACATTCCTAATACTCGCACTCGTCTTCTCCGGAGCCACTATTCTTCCGGCAGCCGAAATAATCCCCGACGACAATGTCTTTGTCCCGGCGCCCCGGACCGCCGCGATGGGTGGTGTCCACGCGGCCCAAGCCGACGACACGACGTCGCTCTTCTCCAACCCGGCGGCGTTTCGCTCGGTGGAGCCGGAGTTCAAGGCGGCGGAGCTCGCCTTTGGGGTCAGCGGACCCGTTTTTACCGTCTCGAGCATCGTCTTCGAGGGTATGAGCTCCGACATAGACGACGTCCTTACCTCGCCGGAGGTGAACAGCCTGCTCCAGAGCCTATACGCCGGTTTCTCGCTTGTCGGGCCCCTTTCGTTTGCATACGTCGGCGAAGGGCTCGGGTTCGGGGTTACCGCCTCCAATGGGGTCGTCGCGGAGGGGACCGGGGCGAGCGTCCTGGACTTCAATATCTACCAACGACTGCTTATCAGCGGGGGATACGCCGCTCGGATTCCCACTCCCGGGAATATGCCCGGGGAGCTCGACGCGGGGTTTCTCTTTAAAGGGTTCGTGACCGGCCGCTCCGGCTTCTCTACGGGGATTCTCGACCTCCCGGACACCCTGGGTAGTATCGGTCCGGGAACCGTGCTTGACGAGCCCTTCGACTTGATTACCGGTGTCGGCATCGATGTTGGAACCCGGTACGCCCCAAACCAGATCTGGGCCTTTGGCTTGACGGTTCAGAACCTCTTGGCGCCGGCGGTGATAAACCGCTATTCGAGCCTCCGGGGGTTTCTGGAGAACGAGCAACCGGTGGCCCGGCCGGCGGGCCGCATCCCCCAGAACGTCTCCGTTGGGGTCGAATACACCCCGCCGCTGTCGCCGGGATTCGCCCGCCACGTCTCGGACTGGAGGCTCTACTTCGACTACCGCGACATCATAGACTTCTGGGCCGCCCCGGAGACCTCGGAGAACATCCTCCTAAAGTTCTCCCTCGGCAGCGAGCTCACGATGCTCCAGGTGCTCTCCATTCGCCTCGGCTTTGCCCGGGGCTTGCCGGCTGCAGGCTTCGGTCTCGACTTGACACGTTTTACCTTCAGTGCTGCAATGTTCGGCACGGAGCTGACGACGGAGCCGGGCTTCAAGTCAGTTTACAATCTGCTTATCGGAGTTACCTTTACCCTCTAGG
>CAZLDK010000309.1:0-3795 GCA_964558285.1 uncultured Spirochaetaceae bacterium
GCAGTCAAGAGTGATCCCTCCGAGCTTAATGCGCTCGCTCGATGATGAGCTCGCCCTTGCGTTTCTTCTCGAGCTTGAGCCGGATATGGGTTGCAAGAACACCGCCAACTATGACAACGCCCACGAAGAACTCCGTCCATTCCGGTGGCACTCCGAGCATAATGAGATGCCGATCTACAAGGACGACAAGCAGAACTCCCAGCATCGTTCCCGAGATGGTGCCACGACCGCCGGTGATGCTGGTACCTCCCAGAATGACCGCAGCGATTACCCGCAGCAGAGTGTTATCTCCAACGATGTTGCTCGGGTGAGCGTACCGGATCAGCGCCACGTGGATAATCCCCATGATGCCCGCGAGAAAGCCCACGTACGAGAAGACGAAGTACTGAATCCGACGGACGTTGAAGCCCGCGCGCCTGGCGCCCTCAATATCGCCACCGATCGAGAAGATTCCCCGACCCAGCATCGTGTATCGCATCATCAACCACGTACCTACCGCCACAACCGCGAGGATCGCAACGAATATCGACAGGCCGTAGGATGCCGAAGCAGTTTCGAATCGAAGGATACTCCGACTGCCAAACGCCGAAATCGACGAGGGGAGGCGACCAACGTTCACGGCCTGGGTACCCAGAAACTCGAGGAGCGCGCCGTGGTACAGGTTAGCCGTTCCAAGAGTGACAATCATCGCGGGGATTCGAAAGGTCGTCACAAAGAACGCATTGATGATTCCCGCAAGGATTCCGACGGCCACCGCAATCGCGAAGGCAAACCAGATATTGTCGGCACCCAGAGCCAGCATCGTCCGGATCGCTATGTACTGACTGGAAACCGCGATCGCCGGGAAGGAGATGTCGATGCCACCGGCGATCAGCGCCACGTAAAAGGCGACTGCAAGAATGCCAACCCCGGCTCCACCCCGAAGCACGCTGAGCAAGTTCCCGGGGGTAAGAAATGCCGGTGAAACGCTCGCGATAATCGTCGAGAAGACCAGTATGAGAACAACCAGGTACGTTTCATGTCGGCGAAGAACAACGCGACCGATCTGCCTCATGTCAATCACGACAACACCTCAGCTTCCTCTTGTGCTGCCACAACCTCATCGATCTCGCCTTCCTTCACGTTTCGAAGATCGGTGTATTCCGCGACGATTCTCCCGTCACGCATCACCAGGGCGCGGCTGCTCACCTGCAAAACCTCCGTCACCTCGTCAGAGATTACCAGTATTCCGATTCCCGATCGGGCCAGCTCCTGGACCACATCGTGTATGCGCGCCTTGGAAACGACATCAACCCCGATCGTTGGACCGTCGAGGATAAACACCTTCGGTTCCGGTGCCAGCCACTTGGCCAACACGACCCGCTGTTGATTGCCTCCCGAGAGAGTTGACACCGCGTTCTGCGTGTTCGGGGTCTTCACTTTGAGTCGATCGATCCAAGTCTTCCAAACGTTGTACCGCTTGTCACGATTGACGAGACCGAGAAACTCCCGAAGTCGCTCGATGACGGTGACTACCACGTTGTCGGCGATCGACTGCTCCTCAAAGAGCCCCTGACCATGTCGGTCTTCCGGGAGATAACTGATACCGAGCTTCTTTGCCTCCGCGGGGGTCCTGATCACCACCGGATTGCCGTCCACGATTATCTCGCCGGCGTCAGGTGGATTCAGTCCGAAGAGTGACAATGCAAGCTCCGTACGTCCCGACCCAACCAGCCCGGTGAGACCAACAACTTCACCTCCGTAGATTTTCAGATCTAAGTCACGAAACTGGCCATGTCGGGTGAGTCCTCGCGTCTCGAGCAGGAGCGATGCACCTTCCGCCTCGGGATCGAATACGAAGGGCTTGAAATCAAGATTTTGCCCACTCATCAAATAGGTGAGCTTGACCTGATCGAGATCGCGTGCCGGATAATCTCCGACCTTCTTCCCGTCTCGCAGCACCGAGACGGTCTCCGCGATCGCAAACACCTCGTCGAGCTTGTGACTCACGAAGATCATCGCCACACCCCGCTCGTTGAGGCGTCGTACCGTGGCAAAGAGACGCCGAACGTCCTCGGCGGTAATCGCGGAGGTCGGCTCATCCATGATGATGAGTTTGGCGCCTTGCGTCAGCGCCCGGGAAATCGCGACGATCTGTCGCTGAGCCATCGAGCACTGATCGAGAGGTAGGTCAACGTCGATATTCTCGTCGAGTTCGTCGAGGATATCCTGCGCGATTTGACGCATCTCTTTCCAACTTGCCAGACGACGGCGCTGTTCGATCAACCCGTTCATGGAGATGTTTTCCGCGACCGTCAGGTTGGGGAACAGGCTCAGATCCTGATAGATGATCTGGATTCCACCGCGAATAGCATCGAGAGGATGGATGGCGCTGCCGTAGGAGACGCCGTCGATAACGATCTCGCCCGCGTCGGCTGCCACCGCTCCACCGATCGTCTTTATCAACGTCGATTTCCCGGAGCCATTTTCCCCGACCAGACAGTGGACCTCTCCCGCCTGCACGGTAAGACTGACGTCATCGAGAGCGTGGACCCCAACGTACGTCTTGCTGACATTCCGAACTTCTAGTATTGGTTCCGCCATATCGGCGATCTCTCCTCCGAGTCTTGTGTGGTGATACGTGAATAGGTCGATGTTCCTTCGGAGGACGGCGTCCCACAGACGCGATCCCCGTACTCCGAACGACAATCGAAGAACAACCGCTCCCCGGTATTCGGGGAGCGGTTATCGCCGAAACGACCGCATCCGGTCTCGAGCACAGAATGCGAACCGTTTCACATCAACCGAGAGGCTGGTCAGAGCTCCCAATTGCCGTCAGCGTCACGCCACTCGTCGAGATTGTCCGCGTTGACGTCGGCCCACGCCTGACCCAGCGCGACCGGGACACCATGCTCATTCGGCTGAACCGAGATGTTCTCGTACCCCGGAGCTCCAAGATCCATGCCGTCGACGACCTCGTTGCCCAGAAGCAACTGGTACGCGATCATCGCGGCCGCATAGCCCGCGTCCGCGGGAACCCAGAAGTGAATCGACTGAGCAGCGCCACTCTCGATGTAGTCACCGGCAACCGACGGCAGGCACGTACCGAACGCCGCAACCTCACCGATCAAACCAAGCTCTTCGATCGCCTGAGCGGCACCGGGGACTGTCGTCATCGCGCTACCCATGATCGCCTGGATGTCACTGTTGGAGCGCAGGAGCTCGAGGCTTCGCTCGTAGGCGGTCTGCTGATTCTCCTGATCCTCCTGGCGGGTGTTTGCACGCACGATATCGGGGAAATTCGACTCGAGGAATGCCTCTTCACCATCTACCCACTCGTTGTGGGTTGTGGAGGTGAGGTGACCGACGAACGGCTGCCAGACCCCTTCTCCGCCCAACCAATCAGCCATGACAGAGGCCATGTGCGCCCCGTACTCGGCATTGTTGAACGCCTCAAGATCGAAATCCGCATTCCGGATGTTGGACGCCTCGTGGGTAACCACAACGATGCCCTGAGCCCGAGCGCGCTCAATGACCGGAACGAGTGACTCCGGATCGTTCGGAACGATCAAAATTGCATCAACGCCTTGAGCGATGAGGTCTTCGACAATACGAACCTGAGCGGCCGGATCGGCGGTATCGGCACCGGTCTGCCACGCGCGAACGTCATCGTGCTCTGCGCCGAAACGCTCGATGCCGAGCCGCATGTTGTCAAACCATGCGACGCCCTCAACCTTGACCACCATCGCGATCTCGTACTGATCGTCTCCCGCATCTGCGGCCTCGCCCTGCCCACCGGCAACGGCCAGTCCTGCC
>CAZLDK010000310.1:0-3793 GCA_964558285.1 uncultured Spirochaetaceae bacterium
AACGATGATATTGACCGAAGACTGAGTCATGGCAAAGGGGCCGACCTCCTCGGAATCGAGCAGTCCGTAGACCGAAAGCTCACCACAGGCGGTCAGAGCCAGAGTCAATAACACTGTTACCACGGCGGCAACGCCGTGTTTTAGATAACAGTTCATTACACTTCTAACGTACTACTTTTTTCCGTGCCGGTTTACATCTTTCTGACAACCGACACTGCCGGTGCCAGCCACAGGATATGCTCTATTCCAACGGAATCCCCTCCCTCCTCGCGGTAGAGATGCAGCACTCCGTTCAGCATCAGCGACGGCATTAGAAGCCAGCGGTCGGTCAGCGGAATTCGGCTGCCGACTCCAGTGCGCCAGGCGGGGAGCGCCGGCGCCAACCAGTCCGAAACCACTGACCCGTCGGGAATCCGAAACGCCGCCCCGGCGGCCGCGCCGGCAAACCACCTCAGATTGCCGGTTTGCAGTAGCGTCATCCGAGCATCGACCAGAACTGGTACGAGGGTGCGCACGTACTCACCAGTGTCCGCACGCTCGGGCCGGAAACGTGTGACACCGGATTGCAGGCCGATGGCGATGCGCTCGAATCGGTAGTGCAATGCCAGTTCTGCGCTAAACCCGAAAGGAAAGTAGGATGCAAAGTTGCCCAGTGGAAGGGCCACGGCAACCGCAACCGAGGGTTCCAGGCTGCCCGGGGGCCGAGGAACGTCGGATGGGGCTGCCGGGGGCCCGTCGGTCGGGCCCTCGTCGGTCGGCCGCCCAATCTGCCGCCGCTGGGCTTCGACCATCTCTGCGATGCGCGGTGACGCCTGCCGGTAGAGCTCGGCGGCTGCTGTGTCCGCGAGCCGGTCCAGGAGCAGGTCGAAGTCGCGCCTGGCTTCGGCTGTCGCCAGCAGTGAGCCTTCGCCGACGTCGTAGAGCTCAAAACGCACCGCTACCAGCTGGTTTTCGACGCGGTAACGTCCGAGGAGCAGCAGTTCAGAGCGCCGGTCGGCGGCCAGCTTCAGCAGAGCGCCCCGGTCTTGTATCTCCGTCGGTGCCCGAGGCCGATCCGCTTCCAGGGGTCCTAGGCGCGCAAGCCTCACCGCCATCGCGGCACCGAGGACGCGCTCGAGGGACTCTTCTGTTTCGGTTCCGGATTCCGGCAGATACGCCTGCAGAACCTCGAGGGATGCCTCGGACGCGCCTACTGCAACCACAGCTGGTGACCAGATGATCAAGACGAGAACCAGTAGTAGAGTCATCCCGCCGCGGGTCAATCGACCTCCCGCTGCGTCCACCGTAGAGCGACCCGCACTCTTATAGCATAGTCGAAATCCTTCTAGTACAAAATACGTAGCCCCTTGAGGCCCAATTGCGATAATCGTTCGATGTTAGCCTGGCGGTCCAACCCCTATCATCACCTCAGAACCAAGGGGTTCGCGGAGGTGTGTATGGAAGCGCAAGTAGGGGAGCGTCCGGCGGGAGCCACCGGGGCGTCGTATCGAAGTTTTCTGATCGTCTGGGCGGGGCAGCTCGCCTCCGGACTCGGAAACGGCATGACGGCCTTTGCCCTGGCGGTCCACGTCTACCGGGAGACCGGGGCCGCGACGCCGGTGTCTCTGGTTATCCTCTGTCTCTTTCTGCCGTCTATTCTTCTGCGGCCGATGGGCGGGCTCCTCGCGGACCGCTTCGACCGGAGGCTGCTAATCGTCCTCGGAGACCTGGGGTCGGCCGCAGGGGTGCTCTTTCTTCTGGTGTCGGTCTTAACCGGGAGCTTGGAGCTCTGGAAGATCTACCTTGGGGTGACGGTAAGCTCGCTCTTCGTCGCCCTTCAGAGTCCGTCGTACAAGGCCGCGGTAACCGACCTTCTGAGTCCACAGCAGTTCTCCCGGGCCGGTGGGCTGGTTCAGCTCGCCTCCTCGGCGCAGCACCTGGTCTCCCCGGTTATCGCCGGAATACTCATGAGCGTCGCTGGCCTTGGGGCGGTATTCGTTATCGATATCTCGACCTTCGGCCTGGCGGTCTTCGCGGCCTTAGCGATAAACCGGAGCCTGAAACCGGCCCGGAGCGGCGGCACGGGGAACGCTCTCTCCGAGCTCAAAGAGGGGTGGGCCGCGGTGGTCTCCAACCGGGAGGTTCTCGGTGTCGTCGGGGTCGTTTGTCTGGCGACCTTCTTCGTCGGGGTGCTTCAGACGCTCTTCGCCCCGATGGTCCTCTCCTTTTCCGACGCCCGGACCCTCGGCGTCGCCCAGTCGGTCAGCGCCTCGGGGATGCTTGTCAGTAGCCTCCTCCTCGGCGTCTACGGCATTAGCCGGCGCCACGCCGAGCTCTTGGTCCTCTCACTGGCCGCCGCCGGGCTCTTTCTCGGGCTCATGGGGCTGACCACCCACATCGTGTTGATTACTGCGGCCTTCTTTCTCTTCTTCTGCGCCCTGCCTGTTATCAACACCAGCGCCGACGTCCTTATCCGGACCAAGGTGCCCAACGAGACCCAGGGGCGGGCCTGGGGAATCATCGGGCTTCTGTCGCAGCTCGGGTTTGTTCTTGCCTATTCGATATCCGGCTTTCTGGCCGACAGGGTCTTTATTCCTCTCTTGGTGGAAGGCGGCCGCCTGGCGCCGTCCGTTGGCCGGGTAATCGGGACCGGCGCCGGAAGAGGAATCGGTTTGATGCTGGTTCTCTGCGGAGTCGGAGTAGTCTTTGTCGCCGGGGTCGCCCGGAGGAGGGTGGTAGCGTGATTCGTTTACGAATTCTCAAGCGCGATTTCTTGAGAAAGAAGGGCGTGATGATGGTGATCTGCGCCTTCGTCGCCCTGTCGGCTCTGCTGGTAGCCGGGGGTGCCCGGATGATCGTCGAGCTAAACGGAGCCCTCGACGCGCTCTTTGCCGAGGCCGTCGTTCCCCACGTGGTGCAGATGCACGCCGGGGAGCTCGACCCCGAAGAAATAGAAGCCTGGGCGGAGGGCCAAGAGCTGGTCTCCCGGACACAGATTGTCGAGATGGTGACGATCGACGGGTCGAGCTTGTCCCTCGGGGATGCAGACACCACCGAGGCGGGAAGCGTAATGGATATTAGCCTGGTGACCCAGAACCGGGACTTCGACTATCTCCTCGACCTGGAGAACCGCCGGGTGGAACCGGGACAAGGGGAGATCGCCGTGCCGGTCTACTACCTCCGGCGGGACGCCCTGGCGGTCGGGGACACGGTTCGGGTCTCGGGGAACGGATTGGAGCGGCGGTTTACGATTTCCGCCTTCGTCCGGGACGCCCAGATGAACCCGGCCATCGTCCACTCCAAGCGCTTTGTCGTCAACGAAGAGGACTACGAGGCTCTCCGGGGGCACTTCGACGAGGTCGAATACCTGATCGAGTTCCGTATGAACGACCCGGAGCGGACCGACGCCCTCATCGACGCGTACGCCGCCTCGGGGCTTCCGAAGCGGGGGCCGACGGTGGACCACGGCCTCTTCCGGGTTCTGAACGCCCTGACCGACGGGATGGTCGCCGGGGTGGTTATCATTTTGAGTCTGCTCCTGATGGTTATCGCGATTCTCTGCCTGCGGTTTACCATCCTCGCCGCCGTCGAGGAGGACTACCGGGAGATCGGCGTGATGAAGGCCATCGGTATGGCCGGCCGGGACATCCGGCGGATCTACCTGGCCAAGTACATCGCCGTCGGCGCGGTGGCCTCCCTCTTAGGCTACGTCGCCTCCCTCCCCTTGAGCCGGGTGCTTTCGGGAAGTATCGCCCTGGCGATAGGCCGGGCTCCGGCCACGACCGCCACCCACGCGGTTCCCCTGGCCGCGGTA
>CAZLDK010000311.1:0-3791 GCA_964558285.1 uncultured Spirochaetaceae bacterium
GACCTTACGTTTCTGGGAATGGTCTTTCGGGAAAACCTCCTTACCGGGCTTTCCTTGAGCCGGGCCCTCGGCGAGGCCGGAGCCTGGGCCGAGGCCGCCTACGTGGTTCAGGACTTCGGCGACGACTACCTTACTACCTCCCTCGGGGCCGACCGAAACCTATCGTCGGATGTCTACGGCTACCTCGAGTATCACTTCAACGGAGCCGGGGCCCGGAGCCCTGGAGACTATCTGACGACGGCGACAGGCCCGGCGTACACCGAAGGCAACGTCTACCTTGTCGGGCGTCACTATCTCGCCGTCGGTGGCACCTACAGCGCCGTGCCGCTCCTACCGTTAGACGCCCTGGTGGTGGTCAACCTGACCGATGGATCCGGGGAGCTGACGTTCTCGGCGGAATACAACTTCAAGGAGAACGTCTACGTCTCCGGGGGCCTGCTCCTTGGGGTCGGGCCGGAGCCGGAGACGGTCGGCGGCGTCCCCACGCGCTACCGGTCGGAGTTCGGCGCCTATCCGCAAGTCTTCTACGCCCAGATCAAGCTTTACTTCTGAGGTCCGCCTTCCGGCCCGCCGCAGGGAGGATAGTTTTCCGGAGGCGGATCGACTTCGGCGTAATCTCTACCATCTCGTCTTCCCGGATAAACTGGATCGCCCGTTCCAGAGTCATCGGGAGCACCGGCGTCAGGACGACCGCGTCGTCCTTCCCGGCGGCCCGTACATTCGTCAGTTTTTTGGTCTTGCAGGGGTTTACGTTCAGGTCGTTATCTCGGTTGTGCTCCCCGACGATCATCCCCTCGTAGACGGGTTCCCCGGGCCGGACGAAGAGAACCCCCCGGGGCTCCAGGTTAAAAAGCGCGTAGGGGACAGCCTCGCCGGAGCGGTCGGAGACCAGGGAGCCGGTAAGTCGGTAGACGAAGTCGCCACGGTACGGTTCGTACCCCAACAACGAGGCGTTGATGATGCCGGTGCCCCGGGTGTCGGTGAGAAACTCATCCCGATAGCCCAGAAGGCCCCGGGAGGGAACGCTGAACTCCAACCGTACGCGGTTGCCCTTGTGCGTCTCGTAGGTCAAGAGGCGCCCTTTTCGCTTCGAGAGCTTCTCGGTAACCACCCCGGCGAAGGATTCGTCGCACTCCAGATAGAGGTGCTCGATCGGCTCGAAGGTCTTGCCCGCTTCCTTCTTAAAGATTACCTGGGGTCGCCCGACTCCAATCTCGAAGCCTTCCCGACGCATCGTCTCCAAGAGAATGACCATCTGGAACTCTCCACGACCCTGGACCATGAACCCTTCTTTTCCTTCCCGCTCCTCGACGCGGATCGAGACGTTTTGGAGGGTCTCCCGCTTCAGGCGGTCGCGGATCTTGCTCGACTGGACAATCTTTCCTTCCCGTCCCGACAGGGGAGAGGTGTTCGCAGCGAAGAGCATCGACACCGTCGGCTCGTCGACGGTAATCCGGGGGAGCGCCTTCGGGGCGGTCCGGGCGCATATGGTGTCGCCGATATGGACGTCCTCCACCCCGGCGATAACGACGATGTCCCCGGGTTGGGCCTCTTTGGCCTCCACCAGGGAGGGACCCTGGTAGGTCTCGATACGGACGACGTTAAGATTGGTTCGGCGGTCGTTCTCTCCGAGACAGACCAGGGCCTCCCGGCTCTTTACCTCACCGTGAAAGACCTTTCCAACCGCGAGGCGGCCGAGAAACTCTGAGTAGGAAAGATCGGAAACCAACATCTGGAAGGGCTCGGCGGAGGAATAGGAAGGCGCCGGAATCGCCTCGATGATGGTGTCCATCAGAACGTGGAGGTTCTCAGCCGCCTCTTCGAGGCTCCGCTTCGCGATGCCTTGGCGACCCTCGGCGTAGAGAACCGGACAATCCAACTGCTCCTCCGTCGCGTCGAGGTCTATGAGGAGGTCGTGGATTTCGTCGAGAACCTCTTCCGGTCGGGCATCCGGGCGGTCTATCTTGTTGATGACGACGACAATAGAGAGGGAAGCCCGGAGGGCCTTGTCCAGGACGAACCGGGTCTGGGGCAAGGGACCCTCCGAGGCGTCGACCAAGAGGAGCACCCCGTCGACCATCGAGAGGGCCCGCTCCACCTCGCCGCCGAAGTCGGCGTGCCCCGGGGTATCGAGGATGTTGATCTTCACGCCCTTCCACCGGATGGACCCGTTCTTCGCAGCGATGGTGATTCCCCGCTCCCGCTCGAGGTCCATGCTATCCATTAGGCGCTCCGCCGATTCCTGTCCTTCCCGGAAGACCCCGGACTGGCGAAAGAGGGCATCGACGAGAGTAGTTTTTCCATGGTCTACGTGGGCGATAATCGCAATATTTCTAAGCGAGTCGTTTACCGAGTCTTTGTGCATGACCGGAAGCTATACATTCTCGGGGCCCGCGGATAGGGGGGCCGGTAAAGACACCAGGAGACTCGAGCCCGAAAGCCGCCGGCCGGCAGGCGTTCGGCCGTTCGCCTTACGTGATAGCCATCCCGAGCACCGCGACCACGAGGGTCGTCAGCAGTCCGATCATCCAGGTGAGGGCGTTAAAGCGCTTGTTCAGGTAGTCCTTTTGGTCCTCGAAACGGCGATCCACCGCCTCGAACCGCGTCAAGAATAGCTCGCGCTGCGCCTTGAGCTCCTCCTCGACTCGGACCATGCGCTCGAGAAGCTGGGCGTTGGGGATCGGGTCCGGCGCCGCGGGGATCGGGCTTATCGCGGTCGGGGCGACTTCCGCTATCCACTGCCGGAGATTGTTCTTTACGTAGCCGCCTATTCGGGCAAGCTCAGCGTCACCTAACTGCATCGCGGGTTCTCCCATCCATCTCCTCCTCTATTATACCAAGACGGGGTCGGATGGTCTGGTGATTCACGCGGTAACCGAAAATTCGCGTTCGGTGGGTCTGCCGGCCACAAGAAACCCCATAGTTGACCGTTTTTCCGGTTCCCTGTAGCATCCTGGTCGAGTGTTTGAGTTGTCCGGCTTCTGTTCGTAGGATACTTTACCTTCCTTTGACATCGCCCGTGTGCAAGTCAGCACGTCAATCTCGCCCTAAAGGAGAAATTGTATGGGCAGTAAATTGTACGTTGGGAACATCAGCTACGCGACCACCGAGGACGAGCTCCGGGAGCTCTTTGGTAGCTACGGCCCGGTATCCGCGGTAGATGTCGTCCGCGACCGCTACACCGGTCAGTCCAAGGGATTCGCCTTTGTGCATTTCGAGGACCCGACCAACGCCGAGCAGGCGATTCAGGGGCTCAACGAAACAGAAGTCGGCGGTCGTACCATTCGTGTGGATGCGGCCCGGGAGAGCTCGAACCGTTCCGGAGGCTTCCGCTAAAACCACCCCCCGAACCGGCGAAACGCCTCGCCGGGGCGCTATCCAAGGAGACCGGTCGTAAAACGTTCGGTCTCTTTTTTTATCTCCTCGCTCGAGGAGGCTGTGACGGCGACACGCTTGAGCTCCTCGAGGCCTCCCTTCGAGAGCCTCCGGATCTGGTCCTTGGCAAAGGGGACCGACCCCGGGGCCATGCTGAAGTCGTCCAAGCCGAGGGCCAAAAGGAGCGGAATAGCCTGTGGGTCCCCGGCCATCTCCCCGCACATGCCGCACTCTTTCCCCGCCGCGTGGGCCCCTTCGATTACTCGTTGAATCAACGACACAACAGCGGGGTGGAGGGTTTCGGCAAGATGGGCAACCGTGTCGTTTGTCCGGTCGACCGCGATGGTGTACTGAACCAGATCGTTCGTCCCGATGCTGAAGAAGTCGACATGATGGGCGAGGCGGTCGGCGATGAT
>CAZLDK010000312.1:0-3776 GCA_964558285.1 uncultured Spirochaetaceae bacterium
TACGGAACCGAAGGCCACATAGCCTGGCGGCAGGAGGAGCCAAATGTTCTTCGACGTGGATTCGTGGAAGGCCCACCGCAGCGACTTTCCCGGGGAAGCCCGGGGCTCGGCCCTGAGGCGTCGGTCTTGGCGCGTATCCCGCCGGGGCATCCCGAGGGCTTTCTCGAGGCCTTTGCGAATGTCTACCGTTCTTTTGCCAAGGCGGTGGCCGGGGCGGCGGACCCGCCGGTGAGCCTCCCGCGCCCCATCATGAGTGCCCCGGAGGCTGTCTACTCGGATATCGAAGCTGGGGTGCGGGGGCTTCTCTTTGCCACCCGGGTGGTCGAGTCCTCGAAGCAGGGTGGGGGATGGGTCGCCCTCGATTAACGGGCCCTATGCCTCTGTCATTTCCGTGTGGATGGCGGAAAGGAGCTTCTGGGCCCGCCTTACGTGGAGCGACATGATTTCAGACGCGGTGTCAGGATCGCCCCGGGATATTGCCTCGATTATTTTGCCATGGTCATCAACAAAACGCGCGAGGTCTTCCCGGCTCCCGAGGGCAAAGAGCCGGTATGATGGTACCCTCGCAAGAAGGTATTCGATGACGTCCAAGAGAATCTCGTTCCCCGCCGCCTTGATGACGCCCTTGTGAATCTGTGAGTTGAGCTCACTGAGCTCCTTCTCATCGACCTTTTGCAGGCTTTCAAGTTCTCGTTGATGAAGCTCCCGGAGCGCCTCCACGTGCTCTGCAGTCGCGAAGGTGGCAGCGCTACGGCAGGCGAAGACCTCCAGGAGTTCCCGAATTTGTGTCGCTGCTTCAATTCGCTTATGGGTCACCTCCGCAACGGCGGAGATGCCGTTTTCCAATGAAACTACGAGACCCTCGACCTGCAACCGTTGGAGCGCCTCTCGAACCGGTGTCCGGCTCACGCCAAGCTGTTCCGAGAGTTGATTCGCAATCAGCTGATGACCGCCGGCGAAGTGGCCATTTACGATTCGGTCCTTGAGCACCTCATAGACGCGCTCCCTCAGTGAGATCCTCTGCCCGATCTGAGGAAGCCCGGTAGACTCCACGCTTGCGTCGCTACTTGACAACCTAGCCACCCTCTCCTGTACTGCGCATGTAACATGCAGTATACACAAAGCAATATCCGCCGACAAGTTGCGCAACTTTATGCGGATTGTATTGACAATAGATGCATGGGACGCTATGTTGCATGTTGTATGCAGCATACCGCGCCAGACGGCGGGGTATCTCGACGACAGATCGAATAGGAGGAGGCCTTATGTCTTCAAACGAAAGCGAAGCTGCTCCCCGCTCCCTGGGAGAACGCCTAAAGGCGGATTTTACGACGGTGGCCTGGGTCTTGATCCCCATCGGGATAGCCTTAAACCTTGTTGGACGCTTCATCGTGCAGGTATCCGGACTGCCGGTGTTTCTTGATACGATTGGCACCGTCCTTGTCGCGTTCTTGGCGGGCCCCTGGGTCGCCGGCCTGGCCGGATTGCTTACGAACCTGGTTATCGGTGTAACGCTTGAAGCCACATCGATCCCCTTCGGCATCGTCAACGCGGCGGTTGGAATCGTTGCCGGTGTCATGGCCGGCCACGGATTCCTTAAGACCTTTCCCAAGGCGGTCGTCCTTACCCTGGCCCTGACGGTCACGACTATCCTCACAGCCACGCCGATTATTGTTCTTGTATTTGGCGGCGTTCAAGGATCCGGAATCGACTTTGTGACCGGTGTGCTTCTCGCAAGCGGCCGAAGGATGCTTGAGAGTGTCATCGGATCCCAGGTACTTGTGCAGCCTGTGGACAAGGTGATCGCCGTAGTGCTGGCCTTCCTCCTAACCAAGGGTGTTCCCGCCCGATACCGCCCGCCCTTCGCGGCCAAGGCACTTCCGTAAAGGGAAAGCTCCCTTGGACAATCAAGACCAGAACCATGCAGAGTCACGAACAACCGACAGCCCGCCGTCGCCGCGGCGGGCTGCGGATTTCCAGCATCTCTACAAGAAAGGGAATGCTTGGATACATCGTACCTATCCACTTACGAAGCTGGCCTTTGTTCCGGTGTTCACGGTCGCCGGCGTAGCTTTCGGGGGTTATCAGATTCCGGCGGGCATCAGCGGCTTTCTCATTGTGTTGGCTTTCGCTTCCCAATCGGGGCGCTTGGTGCTCAAGAGCATGAGGCTTCTTATTCCCATTACTCTGTCGCTCTTTCTCATTCATGCCCCTTTTGGCCCGGAGAACGTGACTGAGATCTTCTCCCTGGGGCCGGTAGCTATCTACCGGGAGGGGACAGTATTCGCAGCGACAACCGCCTCGCGGTTATCGGTCTTTGTTATCTCGATTGCCCTGGCGCTCTGGACGACTCACCCTAAGGCGTTCGTTACCTCCCTTATCCAAAAGGGGGTTTCCCATAAGCTCTGCTATTCCTATCTGGCCGGTGCCGAGCTTATCCCGGACATGCGGCAGCGAGCCAAGGCGATTACCGAAGCGCAACAAGCTCGGGGGTTTGATACCAAGGGCGGATTGCGTCGGAGGGTACTTACCGCATTCGCTATGCTCAAACCACTCTTGGTAGGGGCTTTGATCTCCGTGGAGACCCGGTCGCTGGCACTGGAATCCCGTGGTTTCTCCATCGTCGGTCCCAGAACCTCTACCTGTCAGCTTCATGACACAAAGGCGGATCAAATTTTCCGGAGGATTGCACTCATTTTAGCCGGTGGTCTCATTGTAGCGGGTTTTCTGGTATGACAATGATATCTCTTGAGAATGTCAGCTTTACTTACCAGCACCAGCCCGAAATCCCGGCGTTAACCGACTTCTCTCTCCAGATCGAGAAAGGAGAGATGGTGGTTTTGGCCGGTCTGAGCGGCTCAGGAAAGTCCACCGTGTGTCGGCTTATAGCCGGATATGCGCCCCACCAATTCGTCGGAACCCTCGAGGGCACGGTTACAGTAAACGGCATCGACGTACCCGAGAGCTCCATCGGCGAACTATCTCAGCACGTGGGCGTAGTCTTCGAGGATCCCTTTGACCAGCTGACCGGTACGACGCAGACCCTCTTCGACGAGGTGGCCTTTGCCTTAGAACACCGCGCCGTCGATCCCGACGAGATTGCCGGCCGAGTAATAGACGCCTTGACGAAGGTAGACCTCGGAGAGATCTACGACCGCCATCCTAGGCAGCTCTCCGGAGGACAGTCTCAACGGCTTGCGATTGCTACCGTCCTGGCTCTTGAGCCGGCGATTCTTATCCTCGACGGCCCCACGAGTCAGCTGGACCCAGTCGGCTCCGAGGAGGTCGCAGGACTGATAGAGGTGCTCAGGAATACAGGAATGACCATCGTCGTCGTGGCACACGATCTGGAGCGTTGGTTGTACATGGCCGACCGACTCGTCTGTATGGACGACGGCAGGGTAACCGGAAATGGAGTCCCCCGGGACATTCTTGCCGGGCAGCTCCATAGTGGGCTCCTCCTACCTCCGGCGGCTTCCCTTCTGTGGGATCGTTTCCGCGCCGAGGGAGTTCTCTCGACCGACGCATCGATCGCTCTCACCATCGACGAGCTGACTAACCAATTGCTGGGAGATGCAGTTCATGATTAGCCTTCAGGGTGTCTACTTTCGTTATCCGAACGGCGTTGAGGCTTTGCGAGGTATCGATCTACAGCTGGAGTCCGGCTGTGTCTGTATTCTCGGGCACAACGGCGCGGGCAAGACAACCCTTTTTCGGCACCTCAACGGGCTCCTGAAACCCAGCGAGGGGAGTGTCGTTGTCGATGGCGAGGAGAC
>CAZLDK010000313.1:0-2223 GCA_964558285.1 uncultured Spirochaetaceae bacterium
TCGCCCGAGCCCAACGGATGTGGAGACCGCCAGGGGGGATCTCGGTGACAGAGTAGCCGTCTACCTCGACGGGGGACCATGCGAGATCGGGCTCGAATCGACGGTCCTTCGAGTGGCCGGCGACCCAGGGGCAGGGGCGCACCGGGGTGCCTCGGTGGCGGTGCTTCGGGAAGGGGCGGTAACCCGGGAGATGCTCTGTGAGGTTCTCGGTGGTCCGATCTGCGACACCGACGAGACAGTCGGTCCCGTCGGCCCCGCCCGGGACACCGCTTCTGCCGCCGCCGAGAGCCCCGGAACGCGACACGCCCACTACATGCCGGAAGCTATCGTTGTCCCCTTCGAAGGCGCCGTTCCCGACCTTTCGACGATCCCTACCAGGACACGGAAGCGCGTCGCCGTCTTGTCCCTAGGGGACGCGGGGGGGGCGGAGAACCTCGAGGTCACCCTCGTCTGTCGCTTTGGCTCCGTCGAAGAGTACGCCCGTTCCCTCTACCGCGTCTTCCGAGAGGCGGACGAAAAGGGATGCCTCCGCATCTACGCCGAGTTGCCCCCAGCCGGAGGAATGGGGCGGGCGCTCCGGGATCGGATCCTTCGGGCGTCGGGCTTTCAAGAAGCACGGTAGACGAGAAACCCCAACGGCACGGCAATGTAAACCGATTCTCCAACCGAGGGTGTGCATAATTCGTCGAAAAGTTTGTTACCTTTTTCACCCTCGGTGGTTTTCCTATACGTAAGACAGTGTGTCTTTTCTGCCTCCATTCTTTTCGCTTCCAGGGGTTTTTACCTCCTTTCCCCTGGGAGCTTTTTTTTGTCCCCAGCTTTTCCCTGCACAATTCTAGAGCCGGCACGTGATGAGTGGCTCGTGAACCGCTCCTCCAGGGCCGAGGGTGCTCCGAAACAGGACGATTTTTGTTAACTCCTCGGGACCGGTCGGCGCCAGTTCGCCGATGCGCCGCACCGCCTCCTGCACCTGCTCCCGGTCTCCCGGACGCCGGTCCCGAGCGTACCCGACGGTAATGTGCCCTCGGAAGGGCTTCTCTTCTCCCGGAATGCCGAGTAGACGGTGCACGGCGTCGCCGAGGGCTTTGTGCCACCCCGAGAGAGCGGCGGCGGGATCCTCGATCCCGACGTAGATGACTCGAGGTCGTCGGCACGTCGGAAAGCAGCCCGAGCCCCCGGCTTGGACCTCGACCGCGGAGAGGCCGGAGGCCACTCCGGTCATCAGTTTCTCGAGATTCGGAAGCTCCGCGTCCGGGACATCCCCGAGAAAGTTAAGGGTGATGTGATAGTTCGCCGGCGGCAGCCACCTGACGGCCGGCTCGAGCTCCGATCTGACGGTTTCCGTGGCGTCGGCGATACGGTTGCGCAGCCCGTCGGAAATCTCTGCGGCGATAAAAAGTCGTAGCGGTGGAATAGCGGCCCCCTTTCGTCGGTTGATGAATACCCGGCGGAGGGATATCATCTAAGGGCAGTATGAGTTCTCCCGACATGACCGTCTACACCGAAAACGTCCACCGTGGCAGCGAATTTGAGCTTCGGAAGCAGATCGAGGAGTACTACCTTCCGAAACAGTTGGTAGACGCCATCATAGAGATCGGAGGAATACCGACCACTTCGGTGGTTACCCAGATGGGCATCGGCTTTCTCGACGTCGCCGACTACACCTACCTCTCCAAGTTCCTTAGCCCCCAGGAGAATCAGGCCGTTCTCAACGGCCTGTACACCGCCTTTAACTCGGTTCTTCGGCGTCACGGCGGCTATCTGAACAAGCTCGAGGGTGACAGCCTGATGTTCCACTACGGCGGAATCATCGATCCCCGGGCGAAGGAGCTCGAGGACGACCAGGAAGCCCTTCGGCGCTACATCGCCCGAGAGCTCTTCTACACCTGTATCGAAATGCAGCGGGTCAGCGTCCTCTTCAACCAGGCGAACGATAAGTTTCTCTACGAAAGTGAGTCCAAGGAGACTCGTCGAGTCCTCGAGCGCGCCTTCGAGATAATATCGGTGTTGCGGTCCGGTTCTGAGCTCTCGCCCTCCTTCAACGCCCTCTTTCAGATTCGCATCCGGATCGGCGCCAATATCGGGAACGTGACCCTCGGGAATTTCGGACCCGACGGCGCGAAACAGTGGGATGTCATCGGGCTGCCGGTCATCGACGCCAAGCGGATGGAGTCCACCGCACCGGTGGGAGGCTTAAGAATCTCCGAAGAGTTCTACAACGTT
>CAZLDK010000313.1:2233-3758 GCA_964558285.1 uncultured Spirochaetaceae bacterium
ACGTCCTCGAGGAAACCGGCATCGCCGACGCCTACTACAACCGTTTTAAGAAAGAGGCCCAGGCCCTCTTCGGCTACTACCGGGACATCACCAAGGAGGAGCTTTTTCAGTACAGCACCGTCTATCTGAAAGACAAGAAGAACGCCTCTTTCAAGACCTACAGCATCCAGGTTAATCCGGGCCTTCCGGAGTCTATCATGGCTCAGGTGGAGCTTCTCCTCGAAAAGGGGGATGTTGGGGCCGACAAGATTCTTGAGTTGATGCAGTACTACCGTGGCAACAAGTTTGTCACCGACGCCTTGGAAGACGTGTTTCGCAAGCGGGAAATCCGGATTCGAAAGAGCTTTATCTTCGAGACGATCTATCCAAAACGACACGAAGCCCTCGTAAAGCGCTTTAACGGCGATAGCACAAAGATCGACGGCTACCTCGAAGAGAAGTGGTCTCTCTATCGTCTCTTCGAGAAGCTCGGGAAGTATCAGGATACCATCAAGGCCGGCTCCTCATTCCAGGAAGAGGAGCAAGGTTTCGACGACTATCAGAGTTACATCGAGTACGAGTCGGAGCGGATTCTGAGCGCATTTGAGCGCAGCAAGCGGTCGATGATCCAGAAGGCGTACTTCTACAACGTTGTCTATCCCCTGGTCTTCGCGAGTATTCGAACAAGCATACTGGAGTATCAGGCCAAGGCATCGGAGCTTCAGGCCGTTTGATTCCAGCCGCCTCGGTTCGTATCTTTGGCTTCCTATGACTCCAACGCCTTTCGATCCGATTAACACTTTTGCTACCAATCCACTCGAACCGGGTCTAGGACACAGGGAGGACCCATGAGTCTTTTTTCCGAACGAAACATAGTCGTTGTCGGCGGAACATCGGGCATTGGTCTCGCGACTACCCGACGCCTTGTCAACGAAGGGGCGAACGTAGAGGTCTGGAGCCGTTCGAGCCGGGGGGAAACCGAAGAGCTCGGGGTAACCCACCGGGCGGTAGACGTAACCGAAGACCTCGGCGAGATCTCTCCGGACTTCGATGTCTGTCACGGTGTCGTCTACGCTCCCGGGAGCATTTCCCTCGGCTCGTTCCGACAACTTAGCGTGGAGACCTTCCGCAACGACTACGAAGTCAACGTTATCGGAGCCGTTCGTGTCCTAAAGCAGCTTCTAAAGCCGCTTACCGACGCCAACGGAGCCTCGGTGGTGCTCTTTAGCACCGTGGCGACACGGGTGGGCCTGAGCTTCCACACCTCCGTCGCCGCAGCCAAAGCCGGCGTCTCCGGCTTGGCGCTCAGCCTTGCCGCCGAGCTGGCTCCCAAAAACGTTCGGGTCAATACCGTGGCGCCGTCGTTGACCGACACCCCGATGGCGGAGCAGCTTCTGTCGACCGAAAAGAAGAGGGAGGCTTCGGCGGACCGCCACCCGCTCCGGCGGGTAGGGGATGCGGACGAGGTCGCGGCCTTGGTGGCTTTTCTGTTGTCTCCCGAAGCGGGGTGGGTTACCGGTCAGACCCTCGGGGTAGATGGGGGTCT
>CAZLDK010000314.1:0-3756 GCA_964558285.1 uncultured Spirochaetaceae bacterium
TTGCCGACGCGCTCAAGGAAATTGCGATCACCATGGAGCAGATTCCCAGCAACCGCGGGTATCCGGGCGATTTGTACAGCCAGCTCGCGTCGCGGTATGAAAAGGCCGTGGACTTCGAGGGGGCCGGGTCGATCACGATCCTGGCCGTCACCACCATGCCCGGCGACGACGTAACCCATCCGGTTCCGGACAACACCGGCTACATTACCGAGGGGCAGTACTACCTCCGAAACGGCCGTATCGAGCCCTTCGGGTCGCTTTCCCGGCTCAAGCAGCAGGTCAACGCGGACACCCGGAAGGACCACCGGGCTCTGATGGACGGTATGATCAAGCTCTACGCCGCATACAAGGAGTCCCTGGAAAAGAAATCGATGGGGTTCCGGATGACCGACTGGGACGACAAGCTGTTGAAGTACGGTGAGGCCTTCGAGCGCGAAATGATGGACTTGAGTGTCAATATTCCGTTGGAAGAGGCTCTCGACCGCGGGTGGGCGATTTTGGCGGACAGTTTCGAGCCCGACGAAACCGGGTTCCGAACCGAGTTGATCAACGAGTTCTGGCCGAAAAACCAGGCGCAGGAAGCGGTATAACGTGGCAAAAGTTAAGCTGACGAAGAATGAACTCAAGAAACAACGGGACCAGTTGAAGCGGTTCCAGCGTTACCTGCCGACGCTCATTCTTAAGAAGCAGCAGCTTCAGATGGTGCTACGGCAGATCGAAGCGGCAATTGCAGAGCAGCAAGCCAAGCGGGATCGGTACAAGGACGACATCGGTCGATGGGTCGGCGTCTTCGCCGAGAAGGTCGACCTGGAGAATCTCGTAGCCCTCAAGAGTGTCGAGACGGAGGTGGGAAACATCGCGGGTATCGACATCCCGGTTTATAAGGCCGCTCATTTCGAAGAGAAACGGTGGGACCTCTTTGCCTTGCCCCTCTGGGTAGACCAGGCAGTCTCTTCGATTAAGGAGCTCGTTAGCCTGGATATCGAGGTCGAGATTCTGCAGCGGCAGCACGAGCTGGTTTCCGACGAGCTTAGGATCACAACCCAGCGGGTCAATCTCTTCGAGAAGGTGAAGATCCCGGAAACTAAAGAGAATATCCGGAACATCAGGATATATCTCGGGGATCAACAGACCGCGGCGGTCGTCCGGGGCAAAATTGCGAAGAGCAATCTTGTCGAGGTGTAGTCATGATTGAGCGAATGAAGAAGATATCCGTCCTGTCCCTCGAATCGAAGCGGGAAACGACGGTTGCGAAGCTCCGGGACCTCGGGGTTCTTCACGTACAACTCGAACACATAGAGAGCGAAAGCGTCGAGACCCTCCTTCAGCATCGTGCTCGGATCGAGCGCGCGGTGCTGGCCCTCCCCGCGGAAGAGATCGGCGTCGACGAAGAGGACCAGGCAACTGTTGCGCTGAGCATCGACCAAGCGCTCTTGGAAGCGCAGTCGATCGCCGAGCTCCTGGAAGAGCGGCGCCAGATCGAAGAAACCCTGGAACGCCTCGGAAGAGAAGCCGCACGGCTGGAACCCTGGGGCGACTTCGACGTCGGCCTCCTTCGAGAGCTCTCCGAAGCCGGCCTGAAAGTACGGTTCCACCTCTTGACGGAAAAGGAGATGAAATCGACCTCCGTCGAGGGGCTCTTTATCGTCAATCGTACTTCGAGCCTGACCTACGCCGTTACTATCCGTAGGCCTGGAGATTCGGCACCGGCTATCGAGGCGATGCCGACCCCGGAGCGGAGCGCCGCCGAGCTGCGGGGCGAAATCTCGGAGTTGCGGAACCGTCAGGAACACATCGAAGCTGCGATACTCGAAAAGGCACGCTCTCGGGAAGCTCTCCAAGAGGTCATAGAAGAGATCAACGCCCAGATTGAGTTCGACCGTGTTCACGACGGCATGGACCGGATGGAGCAGGTTCTGGCTCTAACGGGGTACGTCCCCGAAGGGGAGTTAGACCGTTTCCGGAAGGAAGCCGCCGCCCACGGTTGGGGAGTCCTGGTTAGAGATCCGGACCCGGAGGACAGCGTCCCGACGAAGGTCAAAAACCCTAAGCCTGTACGCATCATCCAGCCCGTCTTCGACCTTATGGGCACTACCCCGGGCTACCGGGAGCGGGATATAAGCTTCTGGTTCCTTCTGTTCTTTACGGTCTTCTTTGCGATGATCATAGGGGACGGTGGGTACGGCTTGGTGCTGTTGGGACTGAGCATTCCGGCGGTAATCGGGAGCCTAAAGAAGACCGGTGGGGTCTCCGAGGGCGTCGCGCTCTTGAGCGTTCTGTCTGTGGCAACGGTCGCCTGGGGCGCCGTTACAGGTACATGGTTCGGCTATCAGCCCATCGCGGAGCTTCCGGTGCTGAGCTCTCTGGTCGTCCCGGAGTTGTCGAGCTTTAATCCCCGGAGCACCGCCTTTATCCAACGCCTCTGCTTTGTCCTCGGTACCGTTCATCTTACCATCGCCCACGTCTGGAACCTCGTTTCGGAGCTCCGGAACAAGGCGGGTATCAAGGCCCTGGCTCAGCTCGGCTGGCTGGTAATGGTCCTCGGGCTCTACCACCTGGTTCTGACGGTCGTTCTCGGGGAAGCGATGCCCGACTACGCCCTCTACCTGATCATCGGTGGCTTCGGCTCGGTTATTCTGCTATCGAACCAGGAACCGGGGCAGAACTTCTTTGTCGGTATCGGGAAGGGCTTCGCTGGTCTCATTACCACGGCTCTCGACGGTGTCAGCGCCTTCTCGGACATTATTTCGTACATCCGTCTCTTCGCCGTCGGGCTTGCGTCGGTGGAGATTGCGAAGAGCTTCAATTCGATGGCCGAGGGGATGATGGACGGGATCGGCGGCATTATTGCCGGTATCCTGGTGCTTCTTCTCGGACACTCTCTCAACCTCGTCATGGGCGCCCTCTCGGTGGTTGTTCACGGCGTTCGGCTGAATATGCTGGAGTTTTCCGGCCATTTAGGAATGGAATGGACAGGTACGCCGTACCGGCCCTTTGGCAAACGGGCGGCTTCTTGAACCCTCTTATAGACATGAAAGGAGTTGGATAGATGAACATCGGTCTTATCGGAGTTGGGGCGGCCCTCGCGTTCGCCGCCATCGGATCCGCTCTCGGAGCGGGAAGTGCAGGTATGGCAGCCGTCGGCGCCTGGAAGAAGTGTTTCGCCCAGAACAGGCCGGCGCCCTTCCTCCTCGTTGCCTTTGTCGGCGCGCCGCTTACCCAGACCATTTACGGCTTCATCCTTATGAACGCCTTGATGGAAGCCTCGGAGGCGGGCATAGACGCCGGAATGCTCCTCGGTGCCGGCGTCCTCGGCGGTATCGCCATGGGCTTCTCGGCCTGGTTCCAGGGTAAGTCCGGTGCTGTTGCTTCGGACGCCTTGGCGGAAACGGGTAAAGGTTTCGGTAACTTTATTATGGTTCTCGGCCTGGTCGAGACGGTTGCGCTCTTTGTGATGGTCTTCTTGCTCGGCGTTGTCGGCTAGGAAGGGATCGGCTCTCAGAAGAAGAACCGGCCTCCGGCCGGTTCTTTTTTGCCCACAAAACCCGATACTAAGGGTATGAAGGCCAGTCTCTCTGCGCGACGTTTGGCGATTCGTTCTCTCGCGTTGTCGATTCTCTTTGGGACCGCCGTCGTGGTGGAGGCGGACCTGCACCTTCCTTCCTGGGCTCTCTACCAGCAGGGTCTCGAGCTCCTCCCTTCTCCGGACGACGTCATTTCCCAAAGTGGCGGGAACGATCCCGGGGAAGCGCTTCG
>CAZLDK010000315.1:0-3739 GCA_964558285.1 uncultured Spirochaetaceae bacterium
CCGGGCCGGAGCCGGCTCCCGGCTGCGGGCCCCCTACCCCACCTTCCCGAGAGCCTGATCCACATCGGCGAAAAGGTCCTCGACGGCCTCCAGGCCCACCGACAGCCGGATCGTGCCCGGCGTAATGCCGATCTTGGCGCGCTCCTCCTCGGTGAGCTTGGCGTGGGTCGTCGTCGCCGGGTGGGTGGCGATGCTCCGGGTGTCACCCAGATTCGAGGAGCGGGTCACCATCTCCAGGGCGTTCAAAAACGCCATGCCCCCGGCCTCCCCCCCGGGGACCTCGAAGGTTACGAGGCCGCCGCCAAGCTTCATCTGCCGCTTGGCGAGCTCGTACTGCGGATGGCTTTCCAGGAAGGGGTACTTCACCCAGGTGGTCCCGGAGCTTGCCTCCAGATGCTTCGCCAGCTCCAGGGCGTTCCGGCAGTGGCGCTCCATCCGGAGGCCCAGAGTCTCGAGCCCCTTGGAGATCACCCAGGCGTTGAAGGGCGACAGTGCCGGCCCCGTTTGCCGGCAGAAGAAGCGAAGTTCGCCGATCAGCTCCTTGGTGCCCAGGATGGCGCCCCCGAGGACCCTTCCCTGGCCGTCCATAAACTTGGTCGCCGAGTGGGTTATCAGGTGGGCGCCGTATTCCGCCGGCCGCTGAATGTAGGGGGTGGCAAAGCAGTTGTCCACGCTCAGGATAATGTTCTTCTGCGCCGCCAGCTTCCCCAGGGCCTCCATGTCGATGAGCTCCAGGCCCGGGTTGGAGGGCGTCTCTGCGAAGAAGAGCTTGGTGTTCGGCCGGATGGCGGCCTCCCACTCGTCGATACTCTTTGGGTCGACAAAGGTCGCCTCGATCCCCCACTTCGGCAGCACCTTCTGAAGAATCGCGAAGGTCGATCCAAAAAGCGCCCGGGAAGCAACCACGTGGTCCCCGGCGCTCAAGAGGCCCGCAAGAGAGGCAAACATCGCCGCCATACCGGTGGCGGTGGCAACGCCGTCCTCGGCACCCTCGAGACGGCAGAGCTTCTCGACGAGCTCGTCTGTGTTTGGGTTGCCGTACCGGGAGTAAACGAGCCCGGCCTCCTCCCCGGCAAAGAGCGCCTTGGCCTGCTCGGCGCTGTCGAAGACGAAGCTCGAGGTCATAAAGATGGGGACGCTGTGCTCCCGATGGGCCGAGCGCTCGGCTTGAGTACGGATGGCCGCGGTTTCGAAGGATCGCTCGTTGTCGCTCATCGCTCTTCCCTGCCCTCGGAATCACCGTCGGTCGGGTTGATCGAGAAAGAGGTAGTTATCTCGGCGGTCGACTTGATCATCTCTCCGACGGAACAGTAGGTGTGCACCGCCAAATCGATCGCCCGGCGGGCCTTCGCTTCGTCGATTTCGCCGTAGAGGTCGTAGTGGATGTGGACGCTCTTAAAGGGCGATGGAGTCCCGTCCCGGCGCTCTCCGCTTATGTCGATCGATATGTCGTCGAGACGCTGTCGCTGCTTCTGAAGAATCGTAACCACGTCCATTGTCGCGCACCCGGCAAGGGCCGTCAGGGCCAACTGCATCGGCCGGAACCCGCCGCCTTCGCCACCGATACTCTCCGCACCGTCGAGGTCGACCGTGTTGCCGTCGTCGTTGGCGGCACGAAAATGGACGGCCTGGTTGAGCCGCTTTAAGGTGATTCTCATGGTCGTAAATAGTCGCGGATTGATGATCGCCGGTCAAGCCGAGGCGGCCCGAGAGCCACCGGCCGACCGGCAAGCGTTTCCCGGCTTGGAAGAACCTCCAGGCCGGCGTTGCCGGACCGAGAAACCCTAAGCGCGGTTGTCCCGCGTGTTCGCCTTCTCTTTCTTCTCCTTCCGGCGTTCCTTTATGGTCTTCTCCGACTTCTTCTTTGCTTCGGCCCCACCCTTGTCTTTGCTTCGTCCCATATGCGACCTCCACGAACAGAACTAGATGACTATAGTATACGCCTTTTCGAGATCCTGCGTAACGGTTCATACTACCCGGCGGAGGAACAGATGTCAGAACTGCGCCACGTTGTACTGTTCGGTTTTAGGGAAGGGACCTCGGCGGAGGATATCCGCAAGGTCGAAGAGGGGTTCGCCACCCTGCCGTCGAAGATCGACGGCATCAAGGATTTCGAATGGGGGACCAACGTCAGTATCGAGAACAAGAATCAGGGCTTCTCGCACTGCTTTCTGGTCACCTTCGAAGACGAGGCGGCCCGCGACGCCTACATCCCCCACCCGGCGCATCAGGACTTCGTAAAGGTCGTCCGGCCCCTCTTGACCGGATCCTTGGTCCTCGACTACTGGAGCCGGCCGAAATAGACCGCCGGCGGAAGAAATCTACCGGTAAAGGAGTGGACGCCGACCACCGACCCTAGAGATAGTGAAGTCTATGCACATACGTAAATTTATCGGTGCCTTCCTTGCGGTAGTCGCCGTCACACTATTAGGGACGACGCCTAAGGTCGAGGCCCATCAATTTCGCAATTCCCAACTCGGGTACGTCGTCGACGTCCCCGCCGGTTGGGAGATTGCCGAGGCAGCTACGCCGGAGTTGGTATCCTTTATCGATCCGAAGGGCGTGGCGGTTCTCCAAGTCTTTAGCTTCCCGGGGGATACCTTCGAAGAACCCGGGGAGATCGACACCTTTATTCGCCGGCAGCTCGGCGCCGCCGGCGACAGCGCACCCTTCGTCTTTAACGGCGGGGACGCGGTATTCGCCGACCTGACCTTCGCCAGTGGGGAAGGCGGACCGGAGTTCCGCGGTTACTACGCCTTCGTCGACCGGGAGGATCGCGACTACGCGGTCATGTCCTTCGCCGAGGTCTCCGAGTACGAGGGGTACCACGACTTTCTGCTGACGAATGTCGACTCCTTTGCCGCCGACGAGGCGGGTCGCCTCCTGCCCGGACCGGTTAGCCAGTTCTACTACGCCTACCCGCCCCCGGATCCGGAGTCCAGACGATTCGACTTCGAGGGGAGCGTCGTTACGATGGAGCTCGACGACGAGGAGATGGAGGCCACCCAGATTCTCATCGAGCGGGAAGCGCGCCTCTTGACCGCCTATGGGGTAGAGCGCTGGGACGCCGACGCCGACTGGATCGAAGCCTGGAAGCGCTTCTACCGCGTTATCTACCGGGACAACGTCGACCGCCTCGAGGGGCTCGCCGCCGATCTGGAGGAGCACTTCCGGAGCGCAGGAGTCCCCCGGACCGACATCCCGGCCCGGCTCCTCGACTGGCTCCAGGAGTTCGAATACGCCCGAACCGGAACCTTGTCCGATCTCCAGTCCCCGACATCGAGCCTGATGACCCAAACCGGCGACTGCGACGCCTTGGCCCTTGTCTACATCATCCTTCTCCACCAGATGGACTTCGACGCCATCCTGATGGTCTCCAACCAGTACGCCCACGCTCTCGCCGCGGTCGACGTAGAGGGCGCCGGCGCCCGGTACGAGTACGAGGGAACCCAGTACCTAGTAGCGGAGCTCACCGTCGACGTCGAGTTGGGGATGATCCACCAGGACATGGCGGACCCAGCGGGGTGGATTCCCGTCCAGATGATGTTCTAGCTCGCTCCCGTGACCCACTCCAGCCACCCCGGATCCCCGAAACGACTGGCCCGGTTTCCCTTCGACCCGTCCCGCCTCCCCTTCTTTTACGGGTGGGGTGTCCTCTTCTTCGGCACCCTGGGGATGTTTGCCAGCACCCCGGGGCAGACGGTCGGCGTTTCGGTCTTTACCGATCACCTAATCGAGG
>CAZLDK010000316.1:0-3736 GCA_964558285.1 uncultured Spirochaetaceae bacterium
CCTACGGCGCCTGGGGCGAGAAGCAGATGTACGGCAAAACCTACGAGGGAATCCTTCGCTCCACGGTAGTCGTCGATGAGCAGGGCAACGTGGCCAAGGTGTTTCCGAAGGTCAAGCCGGCGGAGCACGCCGAAGAGGTGCTGGGGTATCTTTAAATTTCTTGTTGGAGGTAGACACACGCGTCACCAGGCATACCTCATTGCCGATCTCGCGGTGAAGTCGTAGACTTCAACCAAGAGGTTCGGTTAGTGAGAGTCGAAACGGAGCAAGAAACGGATGGCCGTTGGATCGCCGAGGTTCCGGATTTGCCGGGAGTGTTAGTCTATTCGGATAGCCGTAATACCGCGGTTGCCCGGGCGCAGGCTATGGCACTACGCGTTATCGCAGATAGGCTCGACCACGGGGAGGAAGTTCCGGCCGATCTATAGGCAGTCTGATAGTCTCGTTTCGAGGCTCGGCTGCCGAGGTCCCAGGTATCAATCGATCGGGAGAACGAAAGGCTTTTCGGAGGTGATGTTGCTTCCTCCGGCTCCCGTGTTGGCGACCGTGTAGCTGTCGACGGTCCGGGTTACGGGCGGATCGTAGCTATTATCGGTGTAGGTGACCGTTACGGTCATCGATTCGCCGGCAGCCATGGCGTTCCCGGTTACGACCACGGAAACGGTCTGGGTCGTCGTGTAATCGATCGTGCCGGCGAAAGAGACTGAGGCCGGCGTCGCAGCTCCCACTGCCGAAACGAGCACCGTCGTCGTCACTTCGTCTGTAAGGGTGACGTCGAATGTGCCGGCGCCGCTACTCCGGGTGGCGGTGGCAGCAAAATCGTATGTCTCGCTCGTTGAACCCATGGCGCCGCAGGCACCGAAAAGCACTGCGAAGCCTACCACGGTCGACAGCTTTAGGGCAGCGGCCAGGCGCCGCGGAAGCACCTTCCTCATCAATCCTTCACCACCATCACCTTCCGGTATTCGTCGATATCACCAGCCATCACCCGGACAAAGTAGATGCCCCGGGCCACCGCGCGCCCCTGGCGGTTGGTGCCGTCCCAGGTCGTCGAATAGTCCCCGGCGTCCTGCCGCCCGCTCTGGACGATGTCGATGACATCCCCGGCCAAGTTAAAGACGATGATGCGGACCATCTGGGAGCTGTCGAGGCTGTAGTTCAGCGTCGCCCGTTCCCCCCGCTCGGGATTAATCACGTTGTTAGCGATGGTAACACCGCCCCGCTGGGTGACCAGCTCCCGGATGTCGAAGCTAAAGGGGCGAACGTTCCGGTACCAGGGGGTAGAGAGCTCTTCTGCGAGGCGGGCGACGTAGAGCGGTCGACTTACGTCGTTGCCGATCTCGACCGTCACCCCGGTGTCGAAGAAGAAATCGAAGGTTACGTTGTTGCGGTTCCGGGAGTCGCCCTCCGGGATGGTGTGCTCGCTAAGCTGAGCGCCCACGCCGGTCTCGGCGCCGAAGGGCGCCGTCGCCCCCGGGTTGCCCCCGAGTGTGAGCCCCGGCAGCTCGTAGGGCAGCCAGAAGCCGTTCTTCACGATGCTACTCGGAACACCGGAATCGCCCACGAGCGTTAGCGTCGGCGGGGCCGCGATTCCGCCGTCGCGGAAGGCCTGAAGGGTGATGGTCTCCGGCGCCAAGAATTGGCTCCCGTCGAAGTCTCGGATCAGGCCCAACCCGCCCGCCGCCGGATCCCGGAGGGTCTGGTCCTGGGCAAAGACCGGGACAACGATGGGGCTACCCGAGGGTGCGATGGCGACGCTGGAGATGGACACGATCCCGTTTTCTGTCACAGCGCCAGACGTCGAATCGTTGCCAACGATATCCTCGAACGGAAGACTGCCGATCGTAACAGTGGCGGGGCCGGTAATGTCTGCTGCGGCAATCGGCGAATCCAGTTCCAACAGCACTTCCTTGTACGCGTTTGGATCGCCGGGCGCGCCGGTGGTGATCGGCACCACTGTGTTTACGCCTTGACCGCTTGAGATGGTGAAGTTGCCGCTCGTGAAGGCAGCCGTCGAGGCGTGGTCGCGGTACACCGGCTCCGAGAACGCAACGAAGACCTCCGTCGAACCGGGGTAGGTCAGCGTGTGGGCGATGATGGGGGGCGCCTCGTCGGCGGGGGTCTCCACCCCGCTTTCGACGAATCGGGTGACGCCGAGGAGGGCCTCGAGACTGGTGTTCGATACAATCTCCCACTCCGGCCGGGCATCGGTGTCGAGCTCGCTACCTTCCGCCAGATCGATAAAGAACGTATCGTCATTTGCCACGCCGGTGCTAAAGCCGAGGACGACGTAGCCGGTAACCCGTACCGTAATACCGGAGAAGTCATCGTTGAGACCTACACCCGGGACCACCTGGACCCGGATTTGGTCGATCCTGCCGTTCTGGTCGCTGTCGATGGTCCCGGAGTTGTCCACGGGCAACGCCGAGTTCCAGTTGAACGTACAGTCCGGTGTGTTCACGGCTATGTCGTTTCCGATGATGATGTCGAAGGAGTAGGAGAGCTCGACGTAGACGTAGTCGACCAAAGCCGTTGCAGTCCCGAGAAAATCGATCCGCCACTGTTCGGCCGCCGGGAAGGCGGGACAGACGCCGGGGTGAGCGTTCCCGTACCCATCCGGGGGGGCCACGGTCTCCGAGCTCAAGAGATTCACCCGGTTGGCCGGGTCGCTTCCCTGGACCGTCAGCTGCCCCCCGCTCAGAATTCGTTGGAGCTCCCCCCGCTCGAAAGAGATCGTCTTGTTCGGCGTGGTTACCGTCAGGTTGTACCAGACGTAGGAGCCGTCGATATAGCTGACGTTCGCCGGGTTGGTAAACTCTACCGTGCTGGTGCCGGGTATGAAGGTGGCGACAGAGAAGTCGTCCTCCACGACCAGATTACCGGCCCCGGTGAACTCCAGGGTACCGCCCCCGGTTACGCTTCCTTCCACGTTGATCGTGCCGTTGGCTATGCGCAAGGCCGTCCCCGCTTGGATGTCGATGCCCCCGGGTGCCGCACCACCGATGGAAAGGGTGTGGGTTCCGAGGTCCAGGGTACCCGAGATCATGTTCACGAGGCTTATGACCGTCATGTCCCCTGCCACCGAAAAGGTATCGTTCGGAGGGCCAAGAGTAGCCTCTAAGTAGAGCTCGTAGTAGTCGTCGGTAGGATAGAGCTCGATCGTGGCCGGGCCGCTGGAGACGTAGTGCACCCGGCCGCTATCGAAGTCTGTTGGGGCCGATTCTCCCGGCGCTCCGGTGCGGTAGAGGATGCCCGGGGGGGCGCCGTTCTGGATGTCGAAGGTGTTTGTGACGGCGAAGGCTACCCCGTTTACGTTCAGGTCGGCGCCGGCGATAATCGTCGCGTCCCAGAGCGTCACGTCGCCCCCGAGGCTCCCGCCGTTGCCGTCAAAGACCACCAACCCGTTCTGAGGCGTGAAGGTAGCTGCGGCGTCGACGTTGAGGGACCCGCCGAGGTTTACCTGGTGGTTTGCGCCGACGTCGAAGGTAGCGGTATTGATGAGGCGCAGATTGTTGTTGACATCAATCGCCGATTGCAGGGTAGCCGTCGTCCCGTCGTCGATCCGGAGGATCCAGAAATTGTTCCCCGCTCCCTGGGTGATGTCGGCGTTGGTCGTAAGGCGGATTAAGCCGCTGGTCGGTTGAAAGATAACGCCCGTATCGTCCCAGTTGCCTGCGATAGAATGCTCGAGATCCGCGGCCGCCGGGTCGGGATCGACTATGCCGCTGGTAAGGGT
>CAZLDK010000317.1:0-980 GCA_964558285.1 uncultured Spirochaetaceae bacterium
CGATCTCTCAGGCGATCAACGTTTGCGAACGGTACGAGGAGGCGGCTCGCCGTACCGGTAATCGCCCTCCATTCTACGTAACCCATATCAGCGGCATCTTCGACGAGTACCTCTCTAAACTGGCCACGCGTCGAGGTTTAACGGTCTCCGACACGGCGCTGCAAGAGGCCGGCCTCGTCGTTGCCCGGAAGCAGTATCGGCTCATGAAGGAGCGCGGATACTCGGCGATCCTTCTCGGTGGCGGCGCTCGTCGCCCGGAGCACTTCACCGGACTTGTAGGTGGGGACGCTCACATCACGATTAACTGGAGCACTGTTGCCGAAATAGTCGACGGGGAAACGGCGGTTGAAAACAGAATCGAAGACGATGCCTCACCGGCAATTGTCGACGAGCTTCGATCGGCGTTTCCAGATTTCGCCCGGGCTTACGACGAAGATGGTCTCGAAGTAGGGGAGTACGCTTCCTACGGACCGGTACAACTCTTCAGAAACGCTTTCTTGAAAGGATGGTACCTACTCTTGGTGGAGATTTGCCGGCGAAAAACGGTTCAGGTGCGCTGACTTATGGGAAACACCGAATCGGGTACCAACCGAGACAAGAACAAAGGCGGCCGCCTTCTGCAGTTGACCGGGGTGACAAAGATCTTCCCGGGAGTCACAGCACTCGACGATGTCGACTTCCACGTCGACCGCGGCGAACTGGTAGCGCTCTGCGGGGAGAACGGTGCCGGCAAGAGTACCTTAATCAAGCTTCTTGGTGGCGTCCACTCACCCGACGGGGGTACGATCCGCTTCGACGGTGAAGAGATCGAGTTTTCTACCACACAGCAGTCGCAAGACGCGGGAATTGCCGTCATCTACCAAGAGTTTAACCTGATCCCGGAGCTGACCGTCGCCGAGAACATCTTTATCGGTCGAGAGCCGCGCCGTCTGGCTGGATTCCTCATAAACTACCCGGAACTAAACGCTCGGGCCCGGGAG
>CAZLDK010000317.1:990-3687 GCA_964558285.1 uncultured Spirochaetaceae bacterium
CTCCGCGAGCCTGGGTAAAGGATCTCTCTGTAGCCGAGCGGCAAACGGTGGAAATCGCCAAGGCGCTCTCCGTTGAGGCGAAGCTCATCATTATGGACGAGCCGACTGCCTCCCTTACCGACAAAGAAGTTCGGAGTCTCTTTTCCGTGGTAAAGAGGCTGCGTGACGATGGAGTCTCGATTATCTACATCTCTCACCGCCTCGAAGAGGCTTTCGAGCTGTCGAATCGGATAGCGGTTCTTCGAGACGGCAAGATGATCGGCGCCCGGTCAACCGTAGATACGACGGCCGAAGAGATCATCGAAATGATGGTCGGAAAGGTGTCCGTCGATTACTTCGCAGATAAGGCCTCTACGGTTCATCCGGAGGTTGTCCTGGATGTACGCAATTACTCGGTGGCAGACGCTGTCGACAACGTTAGTTTCCAATTGCATAAGGGAGAAATCCTCGGCCTTGCCGGCATAATCGGTTCCGGCGTCCAGGGGCTTCTCCACTCGCTCTACGGTGTCCGGCCGAGGATGGCGGGTGAAGTCCTCTTTGAAGGAACGCCGGTAGACATTCGCTCATCTAGACAAGCTATTCGTCTGGGGATCGGATATGTGACCGACGACAGAAAAGAGACGGGTATCTTCCCGGAAATGTCCCTTCTGGAGAACGTCACGATAACCGTACTGAAATGGCTAACACGCCTGCGCGGATTCTTTGTCGATGACGATCAAGAAGAAGACCGTTTCGACGCCATAGCCAAACGCCTCGATATCCGTTTTGCGAGCAAGGACCAGCGGGTGGTCTACCTAAGTGGAGGAAACCAACAGAAGGCGGTGATGGGGCGTACCCTGCTAACAGATTGCAAAGTGCTTATTCTTCTCGAGCCGACCCGTGGGATCGATGTCGGTGCGAAGGCGGAAATCCACAAAATGATTCGAGAGCTTGCTGCCGGGGGTATGTCCGTCATTTTTACTTCCTCCGAGCTCGGCGAGCTCGTGAATCTTCCCGACCGTTGCCTGGTCTTCTATCGAGGGCGGATCGTCGACGAAATTCCCTGGAAGGAAATGGACGAAGAACGCTTGGTAGCAGCGCAGATAGGGCATTCCGCTCATAAACGGCAAATAGCAAAAGGGAATAGCGAATGATCAAGCTTCTGAAGCTTTACGAACGATTCGGAATCTTTCTCTTCATCTTGGTTGGTGGTGTCTTCTTGGCAGTAACGACCCCGACCTTTCTGACCGGAGCAACGATACTCAACATTATTACTCAGGGGACCTATGGTGCCATCGTTGGCTTCGGGATGACCTTCGCGATAACCTCCGGCGGTTTTGATCTGTCGGTAGAGACACCTATGGCGATGTGTAGCGTCTTCCTGGCGCTCCTCATTCCCACAATCGGAGTGGTGCCGGCGATTCCGGCTGCCATCGCTATCGCTTCGCTAATTGGTGTGTTTAACGGCGTTGTGATAGCCAAACTCAAGGTCAGCCCGCTGATCACGACGATCGCAACGCTCTCAATCATGCGAGGAATGTCGCTTATCATCGCCGGTGGGCGACAAATAGTTATCACCGAGCGCTGGTTCGCGATCGTCGGGACCGGCACTACTCTTGGCGTTCCCAATCCGGTCCTCATCATGCTTGCCCTCTTCCTCTTTTTCTACGTACTTCTCTATCACACGCCCTTTGGGCGCCATGTTAGTGCCGTGGGGTCGAACGAATACTCTGCTCGGATTTCCGGCATCAACGTCGATAGAGTAAAAATTCTGGTCTACTGGATCGTGGCTTTGACCGCAGCGGTCGCCGGAATGATACGGACCTCCCAAACACTGATCGGTATCCCCACGATGGCCCCCGACTTTATGTTGACCGCTCTCACGGTCACGATTCTCGGTGGCACGAGCCTCGCCGGGGGACGTGGAAACCTCTGGGGCACGCTCTTCGCCGGGGTTTTTATCTCGATGATCTACTACGGACTGAACCTTCTCGATGTACAGTTTTTCTACCAGCGTCTTTCCTTGGGAGCCGTGCTGATTATTGCACTCTTTATCGACGGGGTTCGCAATCGTTTTCTTGAAGCAGCCAAGGCTCGGGGAGTCGCCGTATGAAACAGCTTATATCGAAAAAGCGCGCGTACTTTATCGCGAACAATTGGGACTTCATCGTCCTACCATCGATATTCCTACTGCTTTTTGTGACGTTCTTTATCATTACGCCGCCCTTTCGGTCGTCGTTCAATTTGATCAGCAATGTGAAGTACGCTTCTCTGGTAGGCATTGGAACCGCAGGGATGGTCTTTGTCCTCGCCTCCGGCGAGTTCGACATATCGATTGGCTCGATGCTGGCTTTTGTCGCCGTTGTCGGGTCTTCGCTGCTCCCGGCTATTGGTGGCGTCGGGGCCATCGCTGTCACCATTCTCATGGCGGGAGCACTCGGCCTTCTGAACGGACTCTTTATCACCCGGCTCGGTATTCCAGCCTTTATCACGACCCTCGGTATGCTCTTTATCTACCGGGCGCTGGCGTTTATCTACACTGCCAACAACCCCGTCTACATAGAAGACGAGGTGTGGCTATTCGTCGGTAACGGCCGGCTTCTGGGCCTACCGGTGCCCATTTGGCTCATGGGGTTTTGCTTCCTCGTCGGCTACATCCTTCTTCGCAGGACTCCCTTTGGCCGGCACGTCTTAGCGGTTGGCTCGAACGCCGAGGCA
>CAZLDK010000318.1:0-1747 GCA_964558285.1 uncultured Spirochaetaceae bacterium
GGGATACCCTGTATCGAAGAGGAGATACCCGTCTCGCGCTGGAATCAGGTATACGGTTGATTCGTCGAGCTGAATCGAGACAATTTCGTCAGGGAGGGAGGCTCTGTATGAGTTTTCGGTCGCCGCGTGGGCGACGAGCCATACACCGGCAAGTACGAGCACGACACCAAATGCGATCATCACGGTCATTCGCGAATTATAGCAAAAGCGGATAAGGAGCTTCCATCGAGTTGCCCCGATCCCCCACAGGCAACAAGATGGATTATTGGCATCTCCAGAATGGAACTAGCTCGCAACGACCCGATCGCGTCCTGCTTCCTTTGCTGCGTAGAGCTCTTCGTCCGCACGACTGATCACCTGGCGAAACGACTGGTCTTCGGAGGAAAGCACGGCAACACCGATGCTGGCGGTAACTCGGATAGCGTCCTTCTCAGATCCGATGCCGTAGTTTTCGCTCCGGGACGCTTCCAGGATGCGCCCGGCTACCGCAAGCGCCTCCTCTCGGTCTGCGTCGCGGAGTAACGCTACAAACTCCTCTCCTCCGTATCGAGCGAGGATATCGTACTCTCGAAGCTCCGCCGAGGCGCGTCCGGCGAACTCCTTTAGAACCGTGTCGCCCACCGAATGTCCATAGGTATCGTTGACCACTTTGAAGTTGTCGAGGTCCATAAAGAGGACTGCGAAGGCTTCGCCTCGTCTTTGAGACCGGGGAAACTCTTTCTCGGCGATCGCGTCGAAGAGCCGCCGGTTCGCCAACCCCGTCAACTCGTCCTGGGTCGCCTGAGCTTTTAACTCCGCGCTGCGCTGAGCCAGCTCCCGGGTCTGCCTGGCAACCTGCCGCTTCAGGGTCCAGACCCAGACGAAGAGCAACACGAGAATTCCGGGCACAAGAAACGGTGCGACCAAGCCAACCACCTCTTCGAGAGAGAGCTCTCGCCGCCGGTGACGCAGCCATCGATCTTGAAGCTCACCGTAGGGCTCTGTGTCTATCAAGGCGTCGAGCTCGCGGTTCAGTTGGTCACGAAATCCTTCCCGAGAGCGGCCGACTGCGAGCCGGTACTGAATGGTGTAGACCGGAGGTCCGGCGACCCGGAGATTACGGATATCAGCTTCTCGTGCAAGCTCGAGCCCCACGGCATACGGGGCCAGGGAATAGTCGGTACTCCCGTCCGACACGCTGCGTAAGGCATGGGTTAGCGTCGCGAAGGCATCGGTTTCCGGATCGATACCGCTCGTACTCAGCACCGTCTCCGGAATCGCGTCTCCTTCGAAGACTGCCGCAACTTTCCCTCCGAGCTCGCGGAGGCTGTCTATCGATGAATCCTCCCGGACGAAGATCGATATGGTGTCGGTGTTGTACGGCTCTGTAAAGATGAAGTGCTCCGTCCGGGATATGGTAAAGAGCGCGCCCACTGCCACATCGATTCGCCCTTCCTCCAGATCCTCGAGCACTGAGTCCCATGAATCCAGCGTGAACTCCGGAGTAAGGCCCAGCCTTTCCGCAAGAAGGCGTGTTAACTCAATGTTAAACCCCTTCGGCTCTCCCGAAGAATCCTGGAAGGAGTACGGTCGATAGTCAATGTCCGCGCCGATTCTTAAGACCCCGGGCTCTTGAGCACCCGTACTCGAGATGCCAAAACCGAGAAACGAAAAGAGAACCAGGAATCCGATTACGGGGATACGGGGCACTCCCGGTACCATAGTCCCGAAGATGGTTTCCCGCAACCGGCGTATGCGCTCGTGGCTC
>CAZLDK010000318.1:1757-2769 GCA_964558285.1 uncultured Spirochaetaceae bacterium
CGCGCAGAAAGTCCTCGACGTTTAGGTCCAGCCTTAACCTCGGGGACTAATGGCATCTTCTATTCGTGAGGACTGACGGATTCATGGGGCTTGGTGCGACTGACGAACACCAAGGCGAGAAAGACGCACGCGATCGGCAAGACAACCCCGTAGCCGAGGATTCCGATTGTCTGAAGCGCCATATCACCCACAATCGGTCCGATAGCCCCGACGAGGCAGAGGACGCCCGTGGCAACAAGGGTCCATTTGGCCCGGGCGTAACGCCCCGGTCCGACAAACACCGGAGCCGCGAATACGAGAGCCAGTCCGAGGAAGACATCCCAGGCCAATAGCTCGACGGCGTAGAGGGTGGAGGGCCATTCCAACGCGGTAAAGCCCGTCTGCCGCCCCGCGGTGAGCGCCACAAAATGCACGCTACTCGTCAACGCCGCCATAATAGCCCCGAAGGCAACAGCGAGTACTCCGAATATCTTTCGTTCCCGGCTCGCGATCCCGTGCACCGCGGCCATCAAGATGACGATGAGCGGCGCGGAGACCAAGGTAATGGCCTCCATGATGCCCAGAATCGGGTCAACAATAGGTTCGTCGAATCCGGCCTGCGCAATGCCTATCCCGACAACAATTGCGTAGGCCACTCCCACAAGAACAAGCCCTATGGAGGATAGAAGACCCAGCCTCTCTGTGTTATCCATCCTGATGCTCCTCCAACCGGCGTATGCGAATCGTACCAGCTTCCGTACATTGTATCGCAAGAGAGGTCCATCGTATGCGCTCAAGGCAGATACAGTTACTCGTTGTCGGTCTCGTTTTGGTTGTCCTAGTCGTCGGAGGAATCGGTGTTCTTACGCCTCTTTTCGGACCGGCTCGGCTGGGGCCGATGAGCGGTTTCCGGATGGGGCCGATGAGCTTCGGGATGATGAGGGAAGTACACGCCATGGCGGACCTGGAATCGGAGCTCGACTACATGGTTCGAATGATTCCGCACCATCAAGAGGCCGTGGATAATGCACGG
>CAZLDK010000318.1:2779-3622 GCA_964558285.1 uncultured Spirochaetaceae bacterium
CAATCTGCTGATCGGCCTCGCCTTTCTGGTCGGGGCCGTTGTTGCTTTCTATCAGCATCATCTCTACCCAACGGCAGGAAATCGAGCAGATGCGGTCCTGGCTCGCGGCCTGGTATCCGGAAGCTGACCACGACGCCGAATACCAACCGATGATGCGAGACTATTCCGGATTGTCGGGAGACGATCTGGATCTGGCGTTCCTCCAGGACATGATCCCTCATCACATGGTGGCGGGGACCCGGACAGCTACGGTTGGTTCCGGGTCGTTCGACAGGGTCATTTCACCCCGGAGCTGATCAGTGAGCGCCTGGACCATTCGGAGGCCGAATCCGTATTCTCCGGCGAGAAGGTCCGGGCCGAAGGGGGGACCGTCGTCCGAGACGGTCAAGGTCGCGCCGTTCCGCCGGTCGCGGGCAAAGGATACCCTAACCCGAACGGTCCGGCCCTTTTGTGCTCCGTACTTAGCCGCGTTGGTCAGCAGCTCGTTCGTGATGATCGCCAGAGGGATGGCGGTTTTCGTGTCCGCGCCAAACTCCTCCAGGTCTCGGTCGATCGCGATGCGCTGCTGCCCGGAAATGCTTGTAGCCTGGTCGACAAGGCCGTCAAAGAGAGGCTTTAACGACACCGATCCGTAGTCGCCGCTTCGATGGAGGAGCTCGTAGACTCGTCCCATGGTCAGAAGCATCTTCTGAGCCTCGGCAAGGGCCTCCTGGGCCTCCGGAGCATCCGCATCGAATGCCTTTAGACTGAGAAAGGAGTTCATGAGGGTGATGTCGTTCTTGACGCGGTGATGAACCTCGTTGAGAAGTAGCTTCAGCTGCTCGGTCTTTTCGTCGACGATCT
>CAZLDK010000319.1:0-3616 GCA_964558285.1 uncultured Spirochaetaceae bacterium
ACCCGGAGCGTCCACCGCAAACGTCGGGACGGCGTACCCGGAGGTGTGGCCCCTCAAGCCCTCGATAATCTCGATACCCTTCGCGACCGGCGTCCGGAAGTGGCCGGACCCTTCCACGGGGTCACACTGAAGCAGATAGTAGGGACGAACCCGTCGCCTCATCAGGCCGTGCATCAACTCCTTGATTGTTTCGACCGTGTCGTTTATCCCCTTTAGAAGGACTGTCTGGCTCCCGAGTGGGATACCCCCGTCGGCGAGTCTCGCGGTTGCTTCGGTCGCCTCCGGCGTAAGCTCCCGGGGATGCGTAACGTGGATGCTCATCCAGAGGGGGTGATACTTCCGGAGCGTCGCCACGAGGTTATCGGTAATCCGCATCGGCAGAACCATCGGCACCTTGCTCCCGATCCGAATGTACTCGACGTGGTCGATGCTCCGGAGGCGCGACAGAAGATAGTCGATGTCCGTGTCACCGAGGGTCAAGGGATCTCCCCCGGAAACCAGCACGTCACGCACCTCGTTGTGCTCCGCGATGTAGGCGATGGCTGCGTCCCACCGGGAACGCACCGGCGCCGCGGCTCCGGTGCCACCGACCCGCCGGGAACGGGTACAGTACCGGCAGTAGGTGGAACAGGCTGCGGTAACCAGGAAGAGCACACGGTCGGGGTAGCGATGAACCAGCCCCGGAACCACCTCGTAGGCGTCTTCCGCCAAGGGGTCCGCAAGGTCTCCCGGGCTCCGCACGAGCTCCGCCGGCGTCGGAAGGTGGGTCCGCCTGAGGGCCTCGCCTGAGTCGGTCAGACTCATAAGGCTCGCGTAGTAGGGGGTAATCCCGACAGGAAGCGAACCATCGAGGCGGGAGAGGGCGGTGCTTTCGTCGGTGCTTAGCTCGAAGATCCGGGCGAGGTCGGCACTCCTACTGACACGGTGCCCCAGTTGCCAGCGCCAATCCAACCACTCGTCGACGGTAGTCTCAGGATAGAATCGCTGTCGAAAGGCCTGGGTCTCGGGGTTGATCGGGAACGGTGAAATCGTCTGCATCGCGTTCCGGCCATTCTATTACCAAGACCATCCGCCCACAACCGCGCCCTCGGCCGGTGGTCTGTTGTCGGTAGGTCGACGATAGGCTGTTCTTTCGCCTCGTTGACTAATTCCCGTTTCCAGATAGCCTCGAGACGCCCTGAACTACGTAAGAATGTCCCCTAAGGCGATCAGAAACCGCTCGATGTGCTCCGGCCGGGCCGTATAGCCCATTACCCCGATCCGCCAAACCTTTCCCGCGAGGGGACCGAGACCAGCGCCGATCTCGATGTTGTGCTCCTTCCGAAGCCTTCCTCGAACCGCGGCGTCGTCGACTCCCTCCGGGACAACAACGGCGTTGAGCATCGGAAGGCGGTACGGGGGATCTACGAGGAGCGAGAGGCCGAGGGCTGAAAGACCGTCGACCAAAAGCTCGTGGCACTCCCGGTGCCGCGCGAACGCCGCCTCCTGCCCCTCTTCTTCGAGAAGAAGGAGGGACCGATAGAGGGCGTAGAGCATGTTTATCGGCGCCGTGTGATGATAGCTCCGTTTCGAGCCACCCCAGTACTCGATTATCATCGACAGGTCGAGATACCAGTTTGGCACCTGGGTTTTTCGGCTCTTTAGCTTCTCGGTAGCCTCAGCCGAAAACGTAACCGGGGAGAGCCCCGGGGGTACGCTCAGGCACTTCTGCGTCCCGGAATAGCAGGCGTCGACGCCCCAGGAATCCACTTCGACCGGAATACCCCCGAGGCTCGTTACCGTATCGAGGATAAAGAGAGCGCCGGCGTTCTTTACAAGCGGCGCGATATCCTCCGCCGGACTGCGGACACCGGTAGAAGTTTCGGCGTGCACAAGAGCTACGATGTCGAAGGCATCCTCGGCCAGCTTCTTCTCCACCTCGCCCGGATCCACCGCCGTCCCCCATTCGTGGGACAGAACGTCGACCTTCGCGCCGAGGCGCCCGGCGACATCGGCCATCCTCTTTCCGAAAACACCGTTCTCGAGGATAAGGACCCGATCTCCCTTCTCCACCAAATTGACAAAAACCGTCTCCATGCCGGCGGAACCGGTACCCGACATCGGCACCGTGAGCTCGTTGTCGGTACGGAAGGTACTTTTGAGGAGGCGTTTTATCTCGTCCATTATGTCGATAAAGTCGCTGTCCATGTGCCCAAGCGTCGCCGTAGCGAGAGCCTTGTAAACTTCCGGATGAATCGTCGACGGCCCGGGGCCCATCAACAGAACGTCTGGGATCTGGGTGAGCAAATTGGTCATACGTGGTTCTCCTGTGAGCCACAAGACTACCCCGATTTGCCGAGCGTGAGAAGAGTCGGCCTCTCTTGCGTCGAGGATCGAGCTGGTCGCGTACCGTCGCGTTTTCTGTTGACCCAGAGGCTACCTCGTGGTATACTATCGTGAAATTATATTTCACTGAGTAACATAACAACTGAGGAGTCATTCATGCCAAAGATGCCCGTTATGGACGCCGTAGCCCACATACTAAAGAGCGAGGGAGTAGATGTAACCTTCGGAGTTCCCGGTGCAGCTATTTTGCCGCTCTACAAGTCGCTCTCCAAGTTTTCGGGGATTCGCCACCTTACGATGCGCCACGAAGAGGGCGCCACCCACGCGGCAGACGGTTGGGCGCGGGCGACGGGAAAAGTGGGAGTCGCCATCGGGACTTCCGGTCCCGCGGGAACGAACATGATCACCGGGCTCTATACCTGCCAGGGAGATTCGATTCCCATCGTATGTATTACCGGTCAAGCTCCAAGCGGCACCCTTCACCAAGAGCCGTTCCAGGGCGTAAACATCGCGGAGATTGCCCGGCCGGTCACCAAGAAAAGCTATTTGGTCATGGAGACCGCTCAGATACCAGGCGTCTTCCGGGAGGCATTTCGAATAGCTCGGGAAGGGCGGCCGGGTCCTGTCCTCATCGACCTTCCGGTCGATGTACAGAAGGGAGAGGTCGAGTACGAACCGGACCTCGACGCTCCCCTGCCCTGGAGCAAGTCGGCACCGGCACCGGGTCTCATAAAGAAGGCGATGGAAATGCTTCTCGCAGCGGAACGGCCGGTTCTGATGATGGGCGGCGGCGTACTCCGAGCGGACGCCAGCGAGGCCTTTGTCCGCCTCGGAGAATACCTGAAGGTGCCGATGATCCCGACCTACATGGCCGAAGGCGGTATTCCCTACAGCCACCCCCTCTACGGAGGCCGGGTAGGAATCCAAACGAACACCCGTGGTGGTAACAAGCTCTTCCTCGAGTCCGACTTCGTCCTTTCGATCGGGAACCGGTTCGCCGGAAGGCACACCGGGCAGCTCGATGTCTACCGGGGAGAGAGAACCTTCGTCCATATCGACGTCGACCCCACCCAGCTCGGCCGTGTATTCGCCCCGGATCTCGGAATCGTCGCCGATGCTTCCCTGGCCATAGAAGCGCTTCTCGAAGCCGCCAAGGAACAGACCGATCCCCGGTCGGAATCCGATTGGAGCAAGAAGGCAAAGGAGTACAAGGAGACGCTTCTCCGGAAGATGGACTTCGACAACGTTCCGATAAAGCCGCAACGTATCTTTAAGGAGATAAACGACTTCT
>CAZLDK010000320.1:0-3593 GCA_964558285.1 uncultured Spirochaetaceae bacterium
GGCGCCTCGCCTGGTCGTCATCCGGGTTCTCGTCGGCGGTTTCCGCTCTAAAGAAGCGGACCCGGGGCAACCTGGAAGCCGACGATGTGGCGGCGTACCTCAACTGTTCCAAAACCGTGGCAAAGGACGTGCTTCGGCGGTTGGCGGACGAAGGGCTCGCCTACTCGATTGCGGCGGGGACCGCGAAGTGGCGGCACCGAGGGCGACGGTGAAGGGCCGGCTACGCCGGTGCGCCCTTGTGGGAGCTATCCTCTTGCCGCTGCTCTCCGGCCTTTCCGCCTGCGCACCGCGGCCTCCGGAAATCCTACGAATCGAAGAGGAGATCCGCCTCGTTACTGATCGGACGGCGGATCGAGAGTACGAGCAGCTTTCGTTGTTTCTCGAGGCGGAGGACGCCGACGGATTCGAGGATCTCGACGAGATCATCCTTTTCCACGACCGATCCGGCCTCTTCTGGCGAATCGACCGAAACTCCTGGGCGGTTACGAGGGGAGGGCAATGGATAGGCTCGGCGGGCCTCACGATGCCGCTGCTTACTCCCTTTCCCCGGGGCCGGTACCGGCTTCGTCTCTACGACGCCGGGGGAAACTCGCAGGAGGTCTACCTGTCGGTCGACGCCCCCTTCGAGGCTGTTACCGAACCGGATCTGCTCTTGGACGAGGCGGGCATCGATCTGCTCTCTCCAGAGACGGTTATCCTCCAGGCCGTGGACCCCCAGGGGCGGACGGTCATCCAGAAGAGAGTGTACCGGGGACGCCACAGCTGGGAGACAGTTTTCGACGGCGCAGAGATTCCCCTAGACACGCGGGTCTTTGTCTACGTCCCCCCGTCGGTGGCCGGGCTACCGCGGGTCGTCGGCCCTTTCTTTCGGTAGGCGCCGAAAACCGATCCGCTCCAGAAGTCGACGCCAGGGACTCGCTCCGAAACGGCTTGCGAAGTCTCGGGCAGCGTCCTCCGCCGGGTAGCTTTCGTCGCTCTGCTCTTTTAGAAAGTGCCAGTGCTTTACAATCCAGACGTAGAGGTCGTCGACGGTTCGTCGTGGAAACCGGGAGATAATTCCTTCCTTCCGGATGGTGTCGACGATCGGTTTGAATACGTTGGTGAACCAGGACCTCGCCGCCTCTTCGAGGGGTAGATCCGATTTTCGCTCCCGGTCGAGAAAGTACTTGTGCCCGTGGATGTGCTTCAAGACTTCGTCGTATCGGCCGGTCTCGGTAAAGTTCAGGTCGTAGCCGCCGGTCCAGGCCGAGAAGTCGGTGGTCTCGTAGAACTTTTTCTTCTCGTAGTCGATTACCCGGCGCTTGAGCTCGTCGCTCGTCATCTTGGGGTCGATCGAGATTTCTGTGTCGAGGGCGGTAATCTCGGCGTCGATCGCCTGAACGCCCTGGGCCCGGGCCACCGAGACCCTGTGGTTCCCGTCCCGGACGAAGTAGACACCGCCGATTTCGTAGAGCCGAATCGCCGGGAGTATGACGTCTCGGAGATGTGCCTTGTCGATACTCGTCCACCGACCCCGGAGGTTATCTCGTCTCGGAAGAAACCCCTTATTGAAGTCTCGATACCGCCCCTCGCTCCCGACGATCCGGTCGACGGGCACCGGGTGCACCCCCTTGTAGGTTTCTTTCCGGGGACGTAGGTAGCTACGCACCTCGTTCAGCGAGAGAAGATCCTGGTTCTGGGGACGAAGTGCGTTTAAAAACCGAGAAAAGGTCTCTTTGGTTCTCGCACGGCTAAAATCTTGTCCCGCGGTTACATCGAACGAATCACCCATCGGTCAATCACCTATCATCATTTTCTGTGTTGAGTACAAAGTAGCTGAATACATTTATTACCGTCGTCCGTGCGAAGCTTGTTACCCGCGGTGCGTTCAGGTCGTAGAGGTGGATGTGCCCATGCAGATGGTAGCGAGGCTTGAACGTCTCAAGAAACCAGCGGAAGCATTCGAACCCATGGTGGGGAAGATCATCACGGTCATTAATATAGCGCGGTGGCGCGTGGGTGACGAATATGTCGAGGAATCTTCCGAAGAAGATGCGATTGAAGAGGAGCCGAGGAATCAGGCGGAAGATCCTGCGCCGCATCTGCCCCTCGGTAAACTGGTGCTTCCCGTCGTTGTACCGGATGCTCCCCCCGAGTCCCCCGATCAAGAGCCCCTTGATACGGCGTACCGTACCGTCTACGTAGGTGGCTCCGTAGCTCTGGGACGGTGTACCGTAGGCGTTTCTCAGTTGCTCCGCAGGGCTCGGGCGACCCTCGAAGCGGTCGAGCTCCTTTAGATTGTGGTTTCCGAAGACGAAGACCACCGGTTTATTCAGACTGCTTGCGAGGAAGCCGAGGAAGCTCAGCGGAAGGTCCCCAGCCGAGATAACCATCTCCACGTCGCTGAAGCGTTCTTTGACGCTGTCGGAGTACACGAGGGGGTCGACCTGGTCGGACACACAGAGAATTCGCACGGTATCGATCAGCTAAAGATTCGTCTTTTTCAGTAACTCGGCAAGTTTGCTGCCGTCGACGAGGTCGATGGGACGGGTCTCGGCAAAGTCCTGGGCCAACCTGGAAAACGAGGAGCTTGTTACGATGAGCCCGCGGCTGATGTTCTGTTTCTTCATTTCTTCGTGAAGGGTGCGGACCGTAGCCTCATCTATGACGTCGGTTACCCGGAAGAAGCGGATCATCCGGGGAAGCTTTCTGGCGTTTCGCCACTTCGACTGATGCTCGACAGCGACGATCTCGCACACATCGCCGGAGGCGTTTACATCCCGCACCGCAAGCCCCATCGCCGAACAGACGCCTTGGCAGACGGCGGTAAACTCGTCGGTCCCGGCGGTCATGTAATCCTTTACTCTATCGTCCGAACGGAGCTCCTGGTACTGGCTCAGCTTCTCCGCTACGTCCCGGAAATCCGATTTCGTCGCGTAGATGCGCTCCCACTGCTGTATCGCTTCGTCCATCCGCCGGGATTGCTCGTAGGCGGCACCCAAAAAGTAGCGGCCGTAGAGGACCTCGCTCGATTCCTCGGATGAGAGATTGATAGCCCGTTCGAGCTCCGCGGTCGCCCGGTCGTTGTCCCCGATGTTCAGAAAACAGACGCCCCGCTCGATGAGCGCTTTGACCTTGAGGTCGGGAGACCGGACAGCCTTTTCGAGAACGTTTATCGCGGTCTGGTATTCCTTTTGCTCTCGGTAGATCCTGCCGAGGTAGTAGCTCGCTTCGGCGCCGTCCCCTTTCCGAGCAGCCCGCTCGAGAAGCACCTTCGCATCGGGGAACCGCTTTGCCCGGAACAACAGATACCCGAGCCGAAAGTTGGCTTCCGTATGCCCTTCGTCTACCTCGATTGCCTTCTTGTAGTAGCCCGCAGCCTTGTCGCTCTTGCTCCGGTCTTCAAAGAGCCGCCCAATCCGGTAGTAGTGCTCCGCGTTCTCCGGTTCTCGCTTTACTAGAATCAGATACTCTTTGAGGGCCTCTTCCGGCTGATTGAATTTCGCGTACAGTTCCGCTATCTTATGTCTGAAGGGAACCTCCCGGGCGTAGTTGCCGAACTGCCCGATCTGATTGACCGCCTTGAGCTCCATCAACGCCAGTTCCGGTTTATC
>CAZLDK010000321.1:0-3579 GCA_964558285.1 uncultured Spirochaetaceae bacterium
AGACCTTACCATCATGGAGGAAGGAACCGAGCTTCTAACTCGGCTCAAGAACGTCTTGGTCGAAGGGGGCGACGCCAAGCTTCCGCTCTTTACGAGCTGTTCCCCGGGGTGGATTAAGTTTGCCGAGTACTACTACCCCGAGTTCCTCTCGAACCTGTCTACCTGCAAGTCTCCCCAACAGATGTTTGGTGCCGTTGCGAAGAGCTTCTACGCGGCCCAGAAAGGAATCGACCCGTCGAAGATTGTCGTGGTATCGGTTATGCCCTGTACCGCGAAGAAGTTCGAAGCCGCGCGCCCCGAAATGAACGACTCCGGCTTCCCGGATGTGGACTACGTTTTGACGACACGGGAGTTGGGTCGAATGATCCAAACCGCGGGAATCGATTTCCGCCGCCTCGAGGACGGAACCATGGACAACCCCCTCGGTTTTTCTACGGGTGCAGCGGACATATTCGCAAACACCGGCGGTGTGATGGAGGCGGCACTTCGCACCGCCTACGAGATCGTCACCGCTAGGGAGTTGCCCCTTCCGAATCTCCACGTCACCCCCGTCGTCGGACTCGACGGCGTCAAGGAGGCGTCGATTACGATCGAGGGGGCAACGAAAGAGTGGTCCTTTCTCGAGGGGGTCGAAGTACGGGTGGCCGTTGCTCACGGTCTCGGGAACGCCGGGACCCTTCTGGACGCCATCCGGACGGGGGAGAAGAGTTATCACTTCGTCGAGATTATGACCTGTCCCGGTGGTTGTATCGGCGGGGGAGGGCAACCCCGAATGACGGACGACTCGGTGCGGCAAAAGCGGATCGCCGCGATCTACGCGGAGGACGAGGGGAAGGGCGTCCGTAAGTCCCACGAGAACCCCTTTGTCGCCGAGCTCCACGCGTCCTTTCTCGAAGAACCGCTGGGAGAACGGTCGCATCATCTTCTCCACACGACATATCGGCAACGGGCTCGCGCCTGAGCAAGGAGGAATAGGATGATCTTAAAGGACTTGCTGGAGGAAAAGGGTGGGGCTCTCTTCTGCATCAAACCAGAGGAAAGCGTCGAAAGTGCCGTAGGAGTGATGAACGACCGGCACATTGGAGCGCTCCTGGTGCTGAACGACTCGGAAGAGCTCGTCGGGGTCGTATCCGAGCGGGACGTTCTAAGGCGGCTAAAGGGGCGGTGCGAAGACCGGACGGTCCGGGAAATAATGACGACTCGGGACAAGATCGTCATCGCCCACGAAGGGGACGACGTCGAATACGCCATGGATATGTTTACCAAGAATCGAATTCGACACCTCCCGGTCTTTTCAGAGAGCCGGTTGGTCGGTGTCGTGTCGATCGGAGACGTGGTCCGGGCACTGTTGGCGGACTCGACCTTCCAGCGAAAAATGATGATGGATTACATAACCGGAAGCGTATGATACCCTTGGCTCGTGGAGCGCTACAGTCGCCATCGTGATCTCCTCTCCGATAGGGGGTGGGAACGGCTCCGTTCGACGTCGGTCGTCGTCGCCGGTGCCGGTGGCCTGGGTTCCCATGTCTTGGAGCTTCTCGTTCGGTTGGGACCCCTTCGTCTTGCCGTCTGGGATCCTGGCACGGTGGACCCCCCGGACCTGAACCGGCAGATTCTCTACACGACGGAGGACCTCGGCTTCAAAAAGGCGGAGGCGGCCTGCCGACGTCTCCGGCGGGTCAACCCCGACGCCACCGTCGACTGCTACAGCCGGCGCATAGATCCGGAATCCTTCGCCGCTACGGCAAACGACGGATCCTTTGTCCTCTTCGACTGCCTCGACAGCTTCGCCGAGCGCAAGGGGCTCGAAGGAATTCAGGACGCTCAGGGGTGCCCGATCTTTCACGGCGGCGTCGAAGGGTGGTGCGGCCAGGCGGCGACGTTCCGCCGGGAGGGGCGCCGATACGGCGATGCCTTCGGTCCGGACTGGTTTCGCCTGCCGACGGCGGGGAAGCCGATTTTACCCCAGGTGTGTGCCGCGATCGCTTCGTGTCAGGTGCGGGAGTATCTCGGGTGGCTCGAGGATCCGGGGAGTACACCCCTCGATGGCGCTCTTCTACTCTACGACGGGAAGTCTCTCACCACAAAGATTGTCCGGCTCCCGGGGGGACCCGCCGGTGGAAGGAATCGCAATGAATAGCTCAGATAACAGCAGACAGAAGACGCAGAGCGAGGTGGTGGTGCGTTTCTTCGGCCCCTTGGAAGAGGCCCTCGGGAAGGCGGAAGGGGTAATTCGCCTCGAGTATCCCCAGACCGAGGCGACGCTTCGGAACCAGCTTTTAATCGCTTTTCCCAGCCTTAAGGGACGGGTATTTGCCATCGCGGTGGACCAGGCTATTCTCGGCGAGGGAGATTCCGTTATCAGCGCCGGGGAAATCGCACTCCTGCCACCCTTTGCCGGAGGATAGGGAACCAATGAAGAACGACCAGGTATCCATCGAGCCCAACGCCTTTTTGACCGATGGGGTGCTGACCCAGCTATCTGTGAAAAGCGTGACCGACGCCTGGAAGAGGGATTCCCGCCTCGGCGCGGTCGTAAGCTTTGCCGGGGTGGTCCGGGGGGACACCGTCGACGGCGCCCCGGTCGCGGCGATTGAGTTTACCGCCCACCGGGAAATGGCCGAGAAGAGTATCGGGAGCCTCATAGATCGTCTCGTCGGCGAGACAAGCTCGGAAATCATCAGAGTGTACGTTCAGCACGCCCTTGGCAGAGTTTCCCGGGGCGAGATTCCCATCATCATCGTCGTCGGTACCTCCCATAGGAGGGAAGCCTTCGACCTGTGCAGCGGCATCCTCGAAGCACTCAAGCAGGAGGTGCCCATCTACGGAAAAGAGCTGACCGATTCCGGTGGGCACTCCTGGAAGGAAAACCGCTAGCCGACGCTATCTGACGCTCGTCGGCGAGAGATCGAGAATCGGCTCGTACTCCTGAATCTGGTCGATCCTGGTGCCCATCGAGGCGTCGGTATCCCGGTCCTCCCGAATCTCCACGACGACGGGGACGCTCTGTTCTTCGGCCACCTTGATGGCCCAGGAGAAGGCTCCCTTGATCTCCCCGGGCTCCGTAACCCGGACTCCTACCGCCCCGAGGGACTCGAAGAGCCGTACGAAGTCGGGTCCGTAACCATCCTCGTACCCGATGTCTACCGCGTAGTTCATGTCGTAGACGCGCTGGGACGGCTGTCGGATCAGGCCAAGGTAGCCGTTGTTCAGGAGAATAAAGACGTAGGGGACACGATTCTGCACCGCCGTGGCGATATCGCCTAGGAGAAACTGGACCGAATAGTCCCCGGATATTCCGACGACCAAGTCATCCGGTCGCGCCATCTTTACCCCGAGACAGGTGGGAACCTCCCAACCAAGGGGGCCCGCCTGGCCGCAGCAGAAATAGGTGTGCGGTTTCTCGATTTCCTGAAACTGACCGGACCAAATCTGATAGAGCCCGATCGCCGTGACGAAGGTTGTGCCCTTGGGAAAGAACTCATTGATCTCTTTGAAGATTCTCTGCGGCTTAATCGGAACGTCGTCGAAGTCCATCTTCCGGAGAAGCGTCTCCTTGTACTCCTTTGCCTTCTTGCT
>CAZLDK010000322.1:0-3579 GCA_964558285.1 uncultured Spirochaetaceae bacterium
AATTCTTTCAGGCTTCAAAACCGGTGTGGATTGCGTCCAGGGCTACTACGGCGTCACGCCGGACGTCACCACCCTGGGGAAAGCCCTCGGAGGCGGAGTGCCTTTGAGCGCTTACGTCGGGCGCAGAGAGGTGATGGAGAGCGTGGCGCCGGTGGGTGCCATGATGCACAGTGGCACCTACAACGCCAACAGCAGCAACATCTATTGCGGCAACGCCTTTATGGACTTTGTGGGTGAGCCCGGGGTCTACGCCGGGCTTTTGGCCCGATCCGAGCGCCTCTACGCCGGCCTTAACGACACCTTTGTTGATACCGGGTTGGCCGCCCGGGCCGAAGGGCTCGGCGCCCGGTTCGGCCTTCTCTTCGGTCAAGCGGCGGCCAAGGCCCCGGAGAACTACAAGGACGTGGCCGCCCAGGACTGGGAGATCGGCCGTGCCTTCTTCCGGGAAGCCTTCGACCGAGGCGTTATCTTTACCAGCGGTTGGCATCACGGCCTTTCCTTTGCCCACACCGACGACGACGTGGAGGAGATTCTCCAGGTGGCTCGGGAAGCGGCCGCCGCCGTAGTGGCAAAACGGGGAGGGTAACCCTGTGTCGGACCTCCGTTACCCCATCTTTCCCGATGTCTACCTCCCTCACCTGAAGGAGACGACGCTACCGAAGGTCCTTCCGGTGTCGCTGAAGCACTTCAAGTCCCCCCCCGTGGTGGACCCCCAAAGCGTTCTCCGCCGGGAGCTCGAGTCGTCTCGGCGCCTCTCGGCGCTGTCACCGGGGTCCCGGGTAGGACTCGCCGTCGGCAGCCGGGGTATCGCCGGGCTTCCCGCAGTAGTCGCCGGGGTCGTCTCCTGGCTCAAGGAGAAGGGACACGAGGCGGTCCTTATTCCCGCGATGGGAAGCCACGGGGGCGGCCACGCCGAGACCCAGGCACAGATTCTTCGGGACCTCGGCATGTCGGAGGAAGAAGTGGGGGCTCCCATCTTGAGCTCCATGGAGGTGGTACATCTCGGGACCACCCCACAGGGGGTTTCCTGCTACTTCTCCCGGGATGCTCTGGAGATGGACGCCGTCGTCGTGGTCAACCGGGTCAAGTCCCACACCAGTTTCGACCGGCCGATCGAGAGCGGGCTGACCAAGATGGTGGCCGTCGGTCTCGGGAAGGCTCAAGGCGCCCGCTTTGTCCACCGCCTCGGCCCCGTCGGCCTCCGGGACGTCCTGCCGGAACTGGCCCGGATATCCATCGCCAATGCGCCGATTGCCTTCGGTGTAGCGGTCGTAGAGAACGCCGACAAAGAGCTGATTCACCTCGAAGGGGCGGAGCCCGAAGCCTTCGGGACCGCCGACGAGCGGCTTCTGGTGATGGCCAAACAGAACCTTGCCCGTCTTCCCTTCGAACAAATCGACGTCCTCGTGGTCGAGCGGTTCGGCAAGGATATTAGCGGAATGGGAATGGACTACGCGGTGGTCGGCCGGACGGACATCCGGGGGCTGCCCAACCCTGAGAAACCCTTTATCCACAAGATTGTTGCCCTGGAGGTCACCGAGGCCTCCCACGGGAACGCCCAGGGCATCGGCATAGCCGACTACATTCCAAAGCGGGTCGTAGAGAGCCTCGACCTGGTGGACCTCTACACCAACGCCATAACCGCCTCGGTGATCGAAAAGGCCCGGATACCGCCGGTGCTCCCGAACGACCGGGAAGCTATCCGGGCCGCGGTAGCGACCGCCTGGCGTCTGACCGACGATGAGGTTCGCCTCTGCATCATCTCCTCGACCCTCCATCTCAAGACTATCCTGGTCTCGGAGGCTCTGGCGGAGGACCTCGACGCCATCGACGGCGCCCAGGTAGTTGGGGAGCCGAGGGAGATAGCGTTTTCCGAAGACGGGACCCTCGTAACCCGGTGCCCCATATAGACGAATAGGAGAAGCATACGATGGAACAGCCTTGGACCTTTCTCCACGTCGCCGACAGCCACATGGGTACCCCCCGGTCGTACCGGTTTCGACCGGCGGTCAACCAGCGGTGGGCCGCGATCAAACAGCAGATGGCGGACATGGAGCCGGAGTTTCTCCTCCACGGCGGGGACCTTACCCGGGACGGCGAGCTCCACGAGTTCGAGTACTTCCAGGCCCGGGACGACCTCGACACCTTACCCTTTCCGACCTTCGTCATCCCAGGCAACATGGACGTCGGCAACAAGCACACCGACCGACGGGGAAGCAAACGCCCCTGGGACGACCGGACCCTCAACATGAGGCCCGAGCGGCTGGATCTCTTTTCGTCCTACTTCGGTCCCATCCACTGGACCTTCCTCCACCGGGACGTTCGGTTTACCGGGTTTTACGCGGCGGTCGCCGGCACCGGTTTCCGGCACGAAGAGCGGCTCTGGCATCTTCTGGAGAAGCTCCCGAGTCTCCCCGCGGCCCGGCACCATGTCGCCGTAATGCACTACTGGCCCTTCATGGAGTCTCCCGAGGAGCCTACCTGGGACATCACCAAGGTCGACGAATACGATAACTGGTATTTCTCTATCGACCCGCCCCATAGGCAGCGGATTCTCTCGTTGTTGAAGGCGGCGAAGGTGGAGATTCTTTTCTGCGGCCACGTCCACACCGGAAGGCCCGTCCAGGTCGTAGATGGAATGAGGATCTACCGGGTTCCCGCCGCGGGAAACACCTCTCAACTGAAGGAGCGGTGGCCCGACGCGGAGGCCCGGGTTGGCTTCCACCGGTGCGAGGTTTCCGAAGCGGGGATCGAGGTTACCTTTGTTCCCGGGGCGGACCAGTGCGAAGAGTTCGGAACCTTCGGGCCCTGGGGGCACCCGACCCCGGAAGAGCGGGACTACTCGATTGCCCGGGAGAAACCGGCTATCGGCCCCGACGGGATGTAAGGCCGGCGCCTTCTAAGCCCCGGACTACTTCCGGGTCGAGATCTTGAAGGGCGCGTAGATGGGACAGGTGCCCACCAGGCTGGTCGCAAAGAACGCGACTGCGACAATACCCAGAATAATCGCCGCGGTACCCGAAATCTGTCCCGTAAAGTAGAGGACCGCGACGACCACCGCCAGCGCGAACCGAACCACCCGATCGATCGTTCCCATATTCTTTTGCATAGATAACTCCTATCCCAATAGTATATATATATTGAAATATAGCGTCTCTACTTTTCTACGGTTAGCTTTATGTCGAGGGGAGCAGAAACACGTCCTGCAGCATGAAGTCGGCAGGGTGCTCGACGTGCTCCGGACGACAGGAGTGTACGGAAAGAGAGAAGGCGTGTCTCAGAGGCTCGTAGCGGTCGTCTTCGATATAGAGCTCAAAATCGAAACGCCGCTCCTCGGTGTCCTGCTCCGTTATTTCGGCTCGGGGCCAGAAGCAGAAGGTGCCGTAGGTATCCCGGCTCACCACGTAGGGGTTCTCCCATCTGGGGTCCATCATCGGGACCAGCGTGTCCCGGTGATAGAGAGAGACCGCCACATCGGATACCGGGGCAAAGCTCGAACCGTTGATCACCCGGCCCCGGATTGCCGGGAAGGGGAACACCGGCCCTTTGGTGTCTCTTATCTCGCTCGTCGTCGGAGAA
>CAZLDK010000323.1:0-993 GCA_964558285.1 uncultured Spirochaetaceae bacterium
ACCTTTGGGCTGAAGGTGAGCTCCACCGTCGAGGAAGACGTCGCGGCAATAATGGCCTAGAGGGGCAATCTCACCTCGAAGACCATCCCGCCGCCGGGAGCGGCTTCGGCGTTGACCGTTCCCCCATGCGCCCGGGCCACCGCGCGGACGATGGGGAGGCCGAGGCCGTGTCCCGGGATCCCGGCGGAGACGGCGCCCCGGAACTGCCGCTCCCAGATGCCCGAGAGCTCCTCCTGGGGCACGCCGGGGCCCTGGTCCCGGACCGACAGGACCGCGAGCCCGCGGGGGGGTGTGGGGCCGGCGGCCGGCCCCGCGGCGGGTGTGGCGCCCCCAGGCGGCGGTTCCTGCCGCGCCTCTACCGAAACCCTGCTCCCTTCCGGGGAGTATTTGACGGCGTTATCCAAGAGATTTCCCACCGCCTGCTTGATCCACCCAGGATCGACCTCGCTCATCAGAGCATCCGGGGTTTCCAAGGAGATCCCGATGTCCCGCTCCGCAGCCAAGTAGTCGTATACCTCCACCACCTCCCGGAGAAGCTCCCCCAGGTCGCACCGCTCCTTCTGGAGGGAAAGCATGCCGGACTCGGCTTGGGAGACTTCTAAGAGCCGCCCGAGAAACCCCGATATCTCCTGGGACTCTTCGACCGCTTCGGCGAGGGCCTCCCGGAGCTCCTCGGCAGTCGCCTCTCCCCGGAGAGTAACCTCCGCCTTGGTCCGCAGCCGGGTTACGGGGGTGCGTAAGTCGTGGGCGACGCTGTCGATGGTTGTCCGCAAGTTCGTAACCAGGTCCGACACCATCTGCATAAGGCGGTTTATCACCGTCGCCATCTCGTCCATCTCCCGGGAGTGGCCCCGGACCGGGAGCGATTGATCGTAGCTTCCCGTCTCGATAGCGCTCTGCGCCAGGGCGACGACATCACCTACGGGGCGCAACAGACGCCGGGTAAAGATGCCCACCGCCAAGACGACGACGATGAGGACCGGCAGCGATATC
>CAZLDK010000323.1:1003-3578 GCA_964558285.1 uncultured Spirochaetaceae bacterium
TCAGATCGATCATTCGCATCCGGGCCTGGGTTGAGCTTCCCACTTGAACGAAGAGCGCCGGATTCAACGGAACGGTGAGGACTTCGATTTCGTAGTTCACCGAGGTGTTGTCCAGTACGATCAGCTGCGACGGGTCCGGAACCTCGTGCCGCTCGATTATGCCGAAATCGAATACCTCCCACTGTTCCGGGACCGAGGCGAAGAGGGTCCGGTTGTCGGTTGTAGCGACCCGGACCAGAAAGGGCCGTTCACCCTGGAGAAGATCGTTTATCGCCACGTCCCTCCGGAGGTCCAAGAGCCCCCCGAGCCGGTAGACAGCGACCAGATCCTGCGCCTTCGCCCGGAGGGCTTCTATGTCCTGGTCCCTCAGAGAGGCCACCAGAAACATCAGCGTCAGGCCGAGGATCAGGGAGGTCCCCACCACAAAGACGGCGCCGAAGAAGAGCGACAGCTGCCGGCGGAGCGGAGCCGCCTTAGCCATCTGCGACCGGTTCCCGGATTACGTAACCGACGCCCCGGACGGTGTGAATCAGCTTTGCCTCAAAGGGGTCGTCGATCTTCTTGCGGAGACGGCTAATCAGCACATCCAGGACGTTGGTCTGCGGGTCGAAATCGAAGTTCCAGACGCGCTCGAGAATAAAGGTCTTCGGAAGCACGGTCCCTGCGTTCTCCATCAGATACTGCAACACCGCGAACTCCCGGGGTTGGAGATCGATCCGACGTCCTCCCCGGGATACCTCCCGGCGCCGAACGTCCAGCTCCAGGTCGCCGATTTGGAGGCGGTCTTCCGGGACATCGTAGCCGGCCCGACGGTGGAGCGCCTGAAGCCGGGCGACGAGCTCGGAGAAGGAGAAGGGCTTGGTAAGATAGTCGTCCCCCCCGGCGGAGAGCCCCCGTACCCGGTCGTCCACGGACTGCCGGGCGCTCAAGATGAGGACCGGGGTGCGGTCTCCCCGGTCGCGCATCCGGGAGATCAAATCCAATCCGTCGGCCCCGGGGAGGATCAGGTCAACGACGGCTACATCGTACTCGCTCGTCGCCAGGGCCGACAGGGCCTCCTCGGCGGACTCGTAGGCATCGCTGGTATGGCCGACTTGAGAAAGGCCCTTCTTAAGGTAACTGCGAATGTCCGGATCGTCTTCGACAATGAGTATTCGCATGTGGTCCAATACTATGCCTCCGATACGATGGATGTGAAGTGTCTCGTGGTCTGTTGATGGATCAATAAAAGCCGGCGGACCCCCAAGAGCCCGCCGGCAAAACCTATGCTACGAGGCATGCTGCCTCTTGTTGCTATGCTTCCGGCCGGAGAAACCCGAGGAGCACGACTCGGCCGTCCCGTCGGATTCGGAACCGTACTTCTTCGTCTCCACCGCGGTTTAGCTCCCGGTAGAAGTCCGAGAGATTTTCCACATCCCGGCCGTTTATTGCCACCACGACATCGCCGACCTGGAGTCCGGCGCTCGCGGCGGGGCTTCCGGGGTAGACCCCGGCAACCACGACACCTTCGGCCGACGCTTCCAAGGACAGCCGCTCCCGGACCTGGTCGCTAAGGGGCAGGGCCGAGAGTCCGGGCCAGACCTTGGCCGCCGCGGAGTCGATCTGTTCTTCGTTTGCCCGGCTGGCGGTGCGTACCCGGATAGTCATATCCCGGCCCTCGCGAACAATCTCGAAGGGCACGCGGTTTCCCGGCTGGAGATTCGCAACTGCCTGGATCAGCTCCGTGGAATTGGTGATGGGTCGGTCTCCCACCGCGGTTATGAGGTCTCCCGGGCGGATGCCCGAATCGGCGGCCGGCGAGCCTGCGAATATGCTCGAGACGAAGGCGCCTTGCCGGTCGCCCAGCTGCATCTCCCGACGAACCTCGTCGGTTACGCCGCCGGTCTGGACGCCGAGCCAGGCGTATTCCACCTTGCCCTGGGTCATGAAGTCGCTGATCGCCCGCTTGGCGTTGTTCACCGGAATCGCGAAGCCGAGTCCGATACTGCCTCCGGACTGGGAGGCTATCCAGGTGTTGATGCCGACCACCTCGCCGTCAAGGTTTACCAAGGCGCCCCCGGAGTTCCCCCGGTTGATTGCCGCGTCGGTCTGGATGTAGTCGGTAACGCCGGTCATCCCGGAACGGGGCCCCGGGTTACGTCCCTTGGCGCTGACGATGCCGGAGGTCAGGGTGCTCTCGAAGCCCAGGGGGTTGCCCACGGCAAAGACCCAGTCACCGACTTCGAGGCCCGCGGAATCGCCGAGGCGCGCCACGGGGACTTCCTCGTCGGTTTCGAAGGAGAGAAGGGCGAGGTCCATAAGCTCGTCGCTTCCGACGAGCTGTGCCTCGTAGCTGCGCTGGTCGTGGAGCACTATCTCTATCTCGTCGGCGTTGCCGGCGACGTGGTTGTTCGTCAGAACGTAGGCCTTGCCGTCGGTCTGGGCGACGATGACACCAGAGCCCAGTCCTTGTTGCCGCTGCTCCCGCTCCCGGGGCTCGCTGTTCTCATTCGGGTTCCCGAAGAAGAAGTCGAAGGGAGAGCCCCCGGGCAGCCGTTGGGTGACAACGTTAACGACGTTGACTTCGACGACCACC
>CAZLDK010000324.1:0-3545 GCA_964558285.1 uncultured Spirochaetaceae bacterium
GCGACCGACATCGACAAGGGGGCCATCGACTTCGCGTCCTACGGCATCTATCCCGAGAGTATCGCCGCCGACGCCGACATGGAGCATCTGCAGCGCTACTTCGTCCGGAAAGGAGAGAGCTACCAGGTTATCCAGAGCATTCGGGAGATGGTGATCTTCGCGTATCACAACATCTTCAAAGACCCCCCGTTCCGCCGGATCGACCTGATCAGCTGCCGAAACCTGCTGATCTATCTCCAGCCGGTGCTCCAGAAACGGGTGCTCTCGAACTTCCATTTTAGCCTCGACGATGGAGGCTTTCTCTTTCTCGGTTCGAGCGAGACCGTTGCCGATTTCTCCAAGTTTTTCGACAACATCGACGTAAAGTGGAAGATCTTTCGGTTTCGAGGCGGCGGAACCGCACCCCACCTCGACCTCGAATCTGCGGACGTCGGGTGGCGCCGTCGCCTCCACGACACCAGCCGCCGGGTGGAGATTACTGGGCAGTCGCACCCCCGGTTCGAACAGGTGTACGAGCAGCTTATCGAGGCGGCGATGCCTCCCTGCGTCATCATCGACGAGAGCTGGGAGATACGCCACGTCTTTGGAGACGTCAGCCCCTTTCTCCGACTCCCGGTTGGCAAGATCGATCTGAACATCTCCCGGATGACCAAGGGCGATCTCTCTGTGACCCTCGGGGCTGCGATCCAATCCGCCGCCCAGGACAAGGTGGCGGTGTCCATCGAGAACCTGGCGGTGCCGGAGACGACAGACGGAAAGAGCGTTCGGCTTACCGTCCGCCCGATCCGGGGTGGCTTCGACGCCTACTTCTTCGCCGTCACCTTCGAAGAGACCAAGCAGGAAACGGGGTCCCAGCCGATGGCCCGGTTCAGCCTCGACGAGAGCGTCCGAATCCGAATACAGGATCTCGAGAGCGAGCTGCAGCACAGCCGGGAGAACCTTCAGGCCACCATCGAAGAGCTCGAGACGTCCAACGAGGAGCTTCAGGCGACCAACGAAGAGTTACTCTCTTCGAACGAGGAGCTGCAGAGCACGAACGAAGAGCTACAGTCGGTCAACGAAGAGCTCATAACCGTCAATTCCGAGTATCAGAAAAAGATAGAAGAGCTTTCGGAGCTCAACGACGACATGACCAACCTCTTGACCAGCAGCGAGGTCGGCACCGTCTTTCTCGATACCGAGCTGACGATTCGGAAGTACACGCCTCCGGTTACGACGCAGATCAACCTTATCAAGTCCGACATCGGCAGACCCTTCAGCGATCTTACCACTAACCTGGAGTACGACTCCCTCGACAGAGACATCCAAGAAGTGCTCAAGTCGCTCCGCCCCCGGGAGCTGGAGGTAAAATCGAACCAGGACAGATGGTTCCTGGTCAAGATTACCCCCTACCGAACCGAGACCGACCGGATCCGCGGTATCGTGGTGACCCTCCTCGACATTACCGAGCGGCGGGTGGCGGAAGATGCCCTGAGCAGGCAGCACGATCTTTTAATGCGCATTCTCGATTCCAACCCGACCGCGGTCACGATGGTGGACAGCCGAGGACGGATCGTCTACGCAAACCGTCGAGCACACGAGGTGTTGAAGTTATCGGCGGACGGGGAAGGCGCGATGTCCTACGACGATCCGGCGTTCCGCATTACCGATACCCAGGGCAATGCTATCCCCGCGGCGGAGCTACCCTTCGCCAAGATCTCGGCCAGCGGTGAACCGGTTTCCGACTTCGTCCACCGCATGACCCACCCCGGTGGAGATACGGTCACCCTTAGGATCAACGGTAGCCCGATCGTCGACGAATACGGCGAGGTCGAGGGCGCCGTGTTCAACGTAGAAGAGCTCAAAGAATCGTAGAGAGAATGTAGCGGGTTATCGCGTAGAGGGGCGGGACCCCTTCTTCGGGGCTCAGCGGTCGCGCCAGGCTGTCGTTGTGCTGCAGAGGCAGGTCCGAAACGTAATAGAGGTAGCGGCCCTCCGTGTTCCCCGGGAGAATGCCCAGCTCCCGGGCTTCGATTACTTGCCGAAGGTAGTGGGATCCCTCCATCTCGATGCCGATACACCCCCAAACGCGCTGGTAGTAGTGGATCATCCGGCGGTTCTGTAGCAGGGTTCCGTCGACCGTCAGCATCGGTCCGGAATGCACCCGGTGGCCTTCGATTGTCTCGGGAATACGCCCCTCCGGCGTACCCGCAGGCAGGTAGCGGTCGTTCTTCTGCTCGAGAAAGGCCGTGGGGGCGAGGAGGTCTCCCCGGGTGCCCTGAAGGGACCCCGCCTTTCCGAAGAAGTTGATGCTCCGAATGTTGCGTCCGAACAGAAGAATCAGGTGCTTCATGACGAACTCCGCCTGCTCCCCAAAGGCGTAGTCGATGTTGACGAGCAGCTTGTGGGTCTTATCGCCGGAGAGCGAAATACCCGGGTCGATACAGGAAAGATCGACCTTTCGGCTGTCGATCAGCTGAACCTGTATTCCCGTAGACACCGTGTCGGCAAGCGTCAGAATACCCGCCTCCCGTGCAGACTCCCGAAAGGCAGTCGCCGCTTCGGGATGCTCCCGAAAGTAGGGCCGGAGCCTGGCGTACCCGCTGTTTCGACGAAGGACGGACTCTCCGACGGCTCCTTCGCCCGCCCAGGCCTCGACCTCCTCGAGGTGCTCGGCGAACCAGGGGTTGATACAGTTGGCCACCGAGTGCGTGTTGCTGCTGATGAGGTGCACCTGGACCTCCGGCGAAAGCCGGAAGGGCGAGTATCCGAGGGCCTCTTCCGTCGCGTCCGCAATCTGGGTGAGCCACCGCTCCGAGCGACGTTCCCGGTACCGGCTGCGTTGGGGCTGGACGTAGACCGAGAACTGCTCCCGGTGGTTGACGATTTCGTCGAGCCGGGTGTCCACATCCTCCCCCCAGACCTCCGTTAGCTGCTTCTTTTCGGCGTCACTCAAGCCCCCCGCCAAGACGCGGTGCCGGAGCTTCGCCGCCTCGGTGCCGTAGAGGCAGAGGAGAGAAACGAGGTCGAGGAGATCCGAGGCGCCGTCCCGGAGCATCACGAGGTTCTGTCCAGGCATCGATTCGAAGACTTCCCGCCGTCGAGCCTGGGTCGCTACCGGTCGGAGGTGCCCTAGGCTACTCCCCTCACCGGGCGGAGCTTCCGTCCAGAGCTCCGAGAGCTCGTCCGCAAGGCGAAAGACGAAGGTGCGGGTTAGGTTCTCCGGAAGTCGCCGGACCGCGTAGCGAAGCGCCGCGAGATCGATCTCCGGGGACTCGAGAAAGGGATGAAGGGCCGGTTGCAAATCGCGGTAGAACTCGAGGAGCCGGGGCACGTTGACGTAGCCTTGGGCCACACCCCGCATCACCTCGACCTCGAATCGGTCGAAGGCGTCGAAGATACGCTGTTTGGTCCTCAGGATGGCTCCGAAGGCCTGGGAAAAGCGGGGCTCCGTCTCGAAGAAGGACTCGAGAACTTCGCCGGGGAACCGGATAAGGAGGCACTCGGAGTCCGCCCGGATCTCCCGTTGTCGTGGCTCGTCGAAAATCGTCTCCCACTCTCCGAAG
>CAZLDK010000325.1:0-3527 GCA_964558285.1 uncultured Spirochaetaceae bacterium
TGGCGGCTCCGTATCTCTAGTGAATAGTACGAACACCGTAATTGGATAAGGGAGGCGCGAATTGACCGTCGGAATTTTGAAGGAGATAAAGAGGGAAGAAAACCGGGTGAGCATGACTCCCGCGGGAGTCGAGCTGATGCGGCAGCACGGGCATCGGGTCATTGTCGAGACCCAGGCCGGGACGAACAGCGGGTTCGAGGACGAGGCCTACGCAGAGCACGGGGCAGAGATAGCGCCGGATCCCGGCTCCGTCTTTGGGGCGGCGGACATGATCATGCACGTCAAGGAGCCGCAGCCGAGCGAATACGAGCTGATTCGGGAGGATCAGATTATCTTTACCTACCTCCACCTGGCAGCCGAAGAGCGGCTGACCCGGGCCCTGATAGAGCGTCGTTCGGTCAACATCGCCTACGAGACCATCCAGAAGAGCGACGGAACGTTGCCCCTCCTGACCCCGATGAGCGAAGTGGCCGGGCGCATGGCCATACAGCAGGGGGCCAAATACCTGGAGATGGAGATGGGAGGGCACGGTGTTCTCCTCGGCGGGGTGCCGGGCGTGGATCCCGGAACCGTGGTCATTATCGGGGGCGGGGTTGTCGGTATCAACGCGGCCAAAATGGCCTGCGGCCTCGGGGCCAAGGTCTACCTCCTCGACCGGGACCTCGACCGGCTCCGCTACCTGAGCGACGTGATGCCCGCCAACTGCTTTCCCCTCTTCTCGAGCCCGGCGGTCGTCCGGGATCTCGTTACCCGGGCGGACGTGGTCGTAGGCGCGGTGCTGGTGGTCGGAGCGAAGGCGCCCCGGCTTGTTACCCGGGAGATGCTCTCGACGATGAAGAAGGGCGCCGTCCTGGTGGACGTTGCGATAGACCAGGGCGGCTGCTTCGAAACCTCCCGGGCGACGACCCACAACGACCCGATCTACGTCGTGGACGACGTGGTGCACTACTGTGTCGCAAATATGCCCGGGGCCGTCGCCCGAACCTCGACCCTGGCCCTGACGAACGCCACGCTCCCCTATGCCCTCCAGATAGCCGACAAGGGATGGAAGGGGGCGATGGGCGCGAACCCGGAAATAGCCCGGGGGGCGAACGTCGTCGCCGGGGCGGTGACCTACGATGCGGTAGCCGAGGCTTTCGGGCTCGTGCACACCCCCATCGAGGAGTTTCTAGTAGCACGATAGTTTTAACTCGTGCTACCATCGCGCCATGAGCTTGGTGCGATTCGGCGTTTCGATGGAGGAGGAGCTCGTCCAGCTTCTCGACGAGCTGGCAGACCGGGAAGGGTACGACAACCGGTCCGAGGCCCTGCGCTCCCTCGTGCGGAAGGAGTTGGCCCGGGAGTCGGGTCCCGGGGACGACCGACAAGTCGCCGGCATCGTGACGCTTCTGTACCCCTACGGTCGAAAGCTAATCGACGCCCCGATCGCGGGGTATTCGTCCCTACAGATTACCGCGAATCTCCAACTACACCTCCAGGGTAACGTAACCCTCAAGATCCTCGTGATTCAGGGTGCCGGGACGGAGGTCCACGCCTGGGCCCGGAGGGTGGTCTCTCAGCGAGGCGTCCTCGGGGAGCTTTCGGTGGTGGCGACAGAGGAGGTGTACGCCGCCCTTACGGGTGCCCTTACCGGCACCGGGACTGGTGCTGGGACCGGTGCCGGCACATGACGATCGCCGTGTCCGGCCTCCGGGTCGAACGCTCCAGGGTCGAGATTCTCCACCGGGTCTCCTTCGCGGTTGCCTCCGGGGAACTCGTTACCATAACGGGGAGTAACGGCGCGGGTAAGACGACGCTAATCAAGGCGATTCTCGGGCTTCTGCCGTACACCGCCGGCGAAATCGCCGTAGACGGGGCGCTCGTCGGGTCGGCTGCCTGGCAAAAGAAGCGGCGAAGCCTTGCCTACGTCAGCCAACACGCGGTGCAGACCGACTTTCCGATCTCGGTGTCCGAGGTGGTCTCGATCGGACTCTCTACCGAGCGTCCCAGCCGCCGGGAAAAACAGCGGCGTATGTACCGGGCCATGGAGCTGACCGGCTGTCTACATCTCCGGAGCGCCACCTATGCGCCCCTCTCCGGCGGCGAGAAACAACGGGTCTCGATTGCCCGGTGTCTCTGCCAGAATCCAGCGGTCATGATTCTCGACGAACCCACCGCGAGCCTGGACCCCGAGGGGAAAGAGACGATCCTAGCGCTGACCGAAGAGGTGTCCGCCTCCCTCGGAATTACGGTGCTCTTGGTGAGCCACGAATCGGCCCACTTCGGTCGGCCGGGGTGGCGCCGACTCACCATGGACAACGGCCACCTTGTCGGTGACACGGAGGCTCTCTCCACATGAGCGTCCTCGAGATGCTTCGCTATCCCCCGATTCTCCGGGGTGCCCTCGTGCTTCTGGTCGCCGGGACGCTCTTCCCCTTGGTCGGGGTCTTTGTCCTCCGCCTCAACCTGATCACCCTGCGTTTCGCCTTGATGCACAGCTCCCTCCTCGGCGCCTCCGTCGCCCTGGCAATCGGGTCGAGTCCCCTCGTCGCGGGAATCGTCGCGAACGCCGTGCTGGTAATCGTTGTGTCGATGGTCGGCGCCCGGTCCGAAAGTAACGCCGGGTACATAACCACCTTCTTTATGGTCTTTACGGTGGGGCTTGCCTTCGCGATTCTCTACCGCTTCGACGTCCCGGCCCGGGATTCCCTCGGGCTTCTCTGGGGAAACATCTTTGCCCTTACTCCCGGGGACGCGGTCATCACGACGCTCTTCGCCGGGGTGGTGCTCCTCTTCGTTGTCCTGCTTTTCCCGTTTATCCGGGCGGTGCTCTACGACCGGGAGATAGCCTTCTCCTCGGGGATCGACGACCGGATGGTCTACGTGGCGGTGCTCTTTGCCGTGGGGTTCACGATTACCCTGGTGATGGGACTCATCGGGGCCCTGCTCCTAGACGCCGTCCTGGTTTTGCCGGCGCTGATCGCAGGCTTCCACAGCCGGAGCACCCGGGAGCTCTTTGTCCGTTCGGCGGTCTACGGTCTTGTGATCAGCGTCGTCGGCTTCTTTTCTGCAATCTGGGTCGACATCCCCGTCAGCTCGGGCGTCACGCTCGTGGGGGCTGTGACCCTCGGTATAACCGCAATTCATTCACGCATAAGAAGGAGAGCATGATGACACGACGCGATAACGTTCTTCCGGGACCCCGGCCTTGGGTACTAACGCTTATTCTCGCGGCTGCGCTGTTCCTGTCCGCCGGTGGCGCCGCCGATGCGCAACAGCGGGTCCTGGCGACGACACCCTGGACCGCCGCCTTTGCCCGGGTTGCCGGGGCCGAAGACGTAGACCTTCTGGCACCCTACGACATGAAGCATCCGCCGGAATACGAGCTCCGGCCGACGGATCTTCGCCGCATCGAGGAAGCCGACCTGGTCGTCTACGCCGGCTACGAACGGATGATCGAGCGCCTTCAGCGGGCCCTCGGGGACGCGAACGTCTCCTCGGTCCAGATTACGACGGTCCACACCATGGAAACGATCGAGGAGTCGGCG
>CAZLDK010000326.1:0-3521 GCA_964558285.1 uncultured Spirochaetaceae bacterium
AAGACCGTCAATCCGGTGTTTTCGACCTCGTCGGAGCCGAACATATCCGCCAGACCGAAGGGGATGTCCGTCAGCTCGAAAGCGACCGCGGGAAAGGCGGCGAGGAGGAATAACAGGAAGGTAACAAGTCCTTTCCGTACCACGGTTTGAATATATCGCTTGTCTATGCTCATTTCTACGATTCGCCGTTTTCAGCGCTATCTTACTATCATATCGGCAGCTTTTACTTCGCATTCGATTATTGCCGATAGTGATATAGTTATGAAGAGGAGGGGGATTCTGCGCTTTTCATCGGGATTTCGACTCGTTTCCCGGTATCTCATCGCTCTAACCCTCCTCTGCGTCTCTTCTCTTCCACTCCTCTGGGCCGGCGGGAGTCCGGAGGAAGACCCTATCCGAAGGGCGGAAGCGCTAGTGGAGGAGGGTCGGATCAACGAAGCGATTTTCCTCTTGGAGGACACCGTACGCAGGGAGCCGGACCGCCTCGAGCAAGCCGAAGAACTGATGGGCCGAATCCTTACCGTCCGAAGCAGCTACAACGAGCTCTTCGCCGAGCTCATAGACCATTTGGAGACAAGTCCGGAAGAGATCGAGACGACGTTGGACATTATCGCCAGGATGGAAGCCCTCGACGAATACCCCAACGATCGGGTCGTCGCCCAGATTACCGAGGCGCGGCTTATCGCCCAGCTTGCCTACGATCGGAATCTCGCGCAACAGATTATCGAAGACGCTGCTCGGTTGATCGCCGAGGGGCGCTACTCCGACGCCGTCGAGCGCTATCTCTCGGGATTCGACCTCCAGACCGAGGTCTACCGCCTCCGAGAGTATCCCGTCTCCTTCTACGCCTCCGCGGCGGAAGCTCGAGAGGGGGTAGAAAGCGCGGCGCGGGCTTTTCTTGCCCGGGCGCCGGACCTCCGGAGCGTTACCGATTCCATGGTATCGGCCCTCGCCTTTTCCCCAGAGAGCCCCGCAGAACCGCGTACCACTCTCGATCAGCGTCTTGTCGCGCTCACGGAACCCTTCGATACGGTCCACGACGAGGCGGATCAGGTCTTGGAAAACGGCGAAACACTCGAAACGCTTCGGGGTCAGGTATCCGAGTTCTACCCCGACGACCCGGTCGATTGGCATCTGACCTTTCTCGATGCCTTCGCGACGGGGCGTCCGGGTTTCGACCGGGAAGGGATCGATGCAGCAATGACTGTAATGCTCGAAGACTCCCGGGACGCAATCGGAGAGGCCGCTCGGAGGGCCTCCGAGGCGGCGGATGTGCGCCGCCTTGCGGCTGCGGAGGGGGGCGATTGGGAAGAGGCGATCCTAGGGGCGTTGGCTAACGCGGACCGGTACGAGGTGACGGCAGACGTCTGGCTCGTGGAAGGGGAGGTGCCTCTGGGAACCGACGCCGTCGACGCGGCCCCGGAGTTGCCACCGGAGCCGCGTTCCGAGTACGCGTCCTACGTACTCCGGGGCCGGGGTTACCGTCAGATCGCAGAGAGTTACCGGCGCTTGGCGGCAATCGACACGGTCCGGGAAACGGCAGAGGCGACAACCCAGGGATACCAGGCGGTCCGGGCGGCTGCCCAAGAGCAGCGAGAAGAGATCCTCTCTGTTATCGACGTCTGGGAGAGCTCCTCCGCCTCCCTGCTTGCCCTTCCGGAGCTCGACGCAACCGCTCTCGATGCCCGGGATTTCGTCGATGCCGAGCTATCGCTGCGGTTGCGCCAGGCTACCGAAATCGAGATCGCCGGCCTCGATAGCGCCACCGATCTCGAGTCGGCGGGGTACGCCGAGAACCTCGAGCTTTCCCAGGTTGAGTTCCAAGAAGGAGAGACCCTCTTCGCCGGAATCTCCGAGTCCGTCGACCAGCCGGACGGAACGACGGTTACGGTAACCTATCGCTATCCCGACGACGCTGCCGAGGCTTTTACCTCCGCCCGGACACGGCTAACGACGACGCAGGCCGGTCTTGAGCAACTCCTGAGCGATTTCGGTGAGGAACCGGGGTATGTCCTCGAGGACGAGCGAATTGTCGGTAACATAGCGACGGCCGAGACGCTCTTCGAGGAAACGACGGCTCTCCTCGCCCGAGTCACCGAACAACTCGGGGATGCACAGGAGCAGGTCCAGCTTGCGGCGGAGTTGCGTTCTCAGGGAAACAGCCTCGTGGCACAAGCACAAAATGCCGTCAACCGAAACGACGTTACCGAAGCGCGGGAGCTTTGGAGCGAAGCGAGGGAAGCCTTCTTCAACTCCCTGGAAACCCAGCAGGACGCCGCTTTTCGAGACCAAGCAGACGAAATAATCGCGACCCTGGGAACCCGGATTCAAGAGGCGGAAAACCGAATCGTCGTAGCCCGGGTTCGAGAGCTCATTACTCAGGCGGAGAACCAGTACAACGCGGAGCAGTACCTCCCCGCGAGGCAAACGCTCTTGGAGGCCCGTAGCACCTGGGCGCGGACGAATGTAAACGAAAACCCGGAGATCGTCCGCCTGTTGGGTTTTGTCTCTGCAGCGCTTAACCTGGCGAATAAACGAAACCTTGAGGAGACGGAGCCTCTCTACCCCGTATTGAGTAACTACCTTAACCTTGCCCAGGAAGACTTCAACCAGGCACGTAGGGTTGGCGCCGGTGCTGCAGAAGACCGGGTTAGAACTCTGATCTCCCGAGCCGACGAAAACCTGGATAACGTTTTGGCGGTCCGTCCGCAGAACTGGGAGGCGCGGGTCCTCAAGCTACGGCTGCTGCAGCTCCAGGACGCGGAGAACTTCGACGCGGCTTTTGCCAGCCGGGTTCAGGTCGCCCTTAACCAACGGCAGGAGAACCCGGAGGAAGCCCTCACCGCCCTCCAGACCCTCCGGGTAATAAACCCGGATTATCCCGGACTCGAGCAGGCAATCGTCGATCTGGAGATTCGCCTCGGCATCCGACCCGATCCGGTTACCCAACAGCAGATAGCCCGGTCCAACCAGCTCCTTGCCGAGGCCCGGGGCCTCGCCGGAGGCGGAGAGGCACAAACCCTCGCCGCCATCGCACTACTCGAGCAGGCGGTTACCGTCTACCCTGACAACCAAGAGGCTCGGCTTCTCCTCGACCGCCTTCGGATTAACGCCGGGGGGCAGGCTTCCGTCGCCCTGTCGTCGACCGACGAGCAGCGCTTCCGCCGTGCGGAGACCCTGTTCATTCAGGGAAATCTCGGGCAGGCTCTGGCGATCGTCCAGTCACTCTTGCAGAATCCGAATAACCAGCAATACCCGCCCCTCTTGGATCTGAGGGATCGGATTGTCTCCCGGTTGGGTATCTGATGAGACGCTTTTGCCTCTTTCTGGTCTTGCTGGTCTGGTTGTTTCCTCGGGCCGCTGAAGCCCAGGAGCTGAACCTGGAGCAATACGATATCTACTTCGAAGCGCCCGTTCGTTTGGTCTCGGAAAACGCCCACTTTCCCGACGCCCGGAGTAACGGGACCATGGCGGTTGTTACCTATCAGGAGGTTGTTCGAACGGGCCCCGAGTCGGGCCGC
>CAZLDK010000327.1:0-3515 GCA_964558285.1 uncultured Spirochaetaceae bacterium
CCAGCTCTGCATGCTCGTGTGAACTTCGAGGACCCGGGTCGTCCAGCCGAATGCGGCGTCCGGCAGGAGGCCTCGGAGAAGGGGTGCCAGGAATAACGAGCGAGGCCGCCGGACGACGCGTCGCCCCCGCTTGAGGGCCCCCTCTACAATAGCCTTGGCGACGACGTCGTGGTCCCGGAGCCGGGGAAAAAGCAGGCCGCCGAGCCCTCCGATCCTGGCCCCTTCGAACATGCCCCGGGATATGTAGTTCGGGTGGACCGACGAGTAGCGCAGGCCGCGATGGCCGGCGTCCCTCGCCTCGTGGCGAAGCGCCTCGGTAAGCCCCCAGACCGCCCACTTGGTGGCGGAGTAGACCGAGAGCCCGGGAACACCGACGAAGGAGGAGGCGGAAGAAATATTCACGATATGTCCCCGCTCCTGGACGAAGAGATGGGGAAGCACCTCGTAGGTTGCGTTGATTACCCCGGTAAGGTTGACCCGCACCGTGGTCTCCCAGACGTCGGCGGGCTGATCGAGCAAATCTCCCGGGGCGAGATGCCCCGCGTTGTTGATGAGGACGTCGATCCCGCCCATGTCGACGAGGGCCTCGCGAACCGCCTCCGCGACTCTAGGCCGGTCGGTTACGTCGACTTGCCGGGCGAAGATCCGATCCCGGGAGCGCCCCTCTTCGACGAGAATCTCGACTCCGCTGCTCAGGGCCTCCTGGGAGAGGTCCCAGAGTGTAACTCGGCACCCTGCGTCGAGGAGTCGGCGTGCCGTTGCCATGCCGATTCCCCCGGCACCGCCGGTCAGAATTACCCGGGCGTCGTCTAGCTTCATGCCGGCAGCGTCCCTCGAGGGCCGGCATCGAGGGCGCGCTCCCGGAGGTAGAGGAAGAACGGAAGCCCGAAGGAGGCGCCGATCAGGAAGGTCCCGATAAGCGGTATCCATGCGAACCTGATCTTGAGCCGGGACGTTTCCCAGGCGGCAAAGACAAGGGCGGTAAGCACGACGACCAGAAAGTCAAAGGTTACGCCGGTGATCGTTCGGGTCGCGGTCATCTCGGAGAACATGCCGCCCACGCTAAACTCCCCTTCGATCGACGCCGGGATAAACTGACTCATTGGGAGGACGATCCCGAGCACTGCGAGAGTTAAGAATATCGCCTTCTTCATGCTTACATAATACTACGATTCTGCGGCATCTTAAGCGCCCCGAAGCGGTTCAATCCCTCGTCAGGGGCCGTGGGCAAAATCCACCGGGCCGGTGTAGCTACCGACGAGGGTGTCGCCGTCTGCTGTGGTAAAGCTCCAGGAGATCGTGTACAGCGCCCGGGCTCTGCTTACCGTAACGGAGCCCGAGACAACCTGATCGTAGGCGTTAAAGTTGTCGGGAAACTCCGAAGCTTCGAAGGCTTCCTTTGTAAACACAGACGCCGCGTAAGAGAATGTCCCGGTAGAAATGTCGTCAAAGGGTCCCAGTATTTGGACCTCCTCCACGGTTCCGACCCCGCCGGTCGGGTCGAAGGTGTAGGTCCCCTCGTCGATTGCCCCCGAGTCCGAGGCGTCGTTGATAAAGAGAAACATCTCAGGGGGAGTCTCGTTATCCGGCGGCTCGAGGTACACCTCAGTGAGGTAGCCGTCGGTGCCGTCTGCATCGTAGTAGGCAAACTCCATGTAGCCGTAGGCGCTTCCGTCGACGGCGGCGGCTGCGTTTGCAGGCACTGCGCCGCCGCCACCGCCACCGCCACCGCCACCGTCACCGGCACCTGCGCTGCCGCAGGCCATAACCGAGAACGCGGCCATGAGGACCGCACCACACCGAACAGTTCTCCACATCGAAGCCCGACTTTCTAGAGTCATCCGTTTCCTCCTGAACTATCGACCGAACCGAATCGCTTGTTCGGCTGTCTGGCTAACATAATATAATTAGTCAGGTTTTGAGGCAAACAGACGGCGTCTCGTCGGCAGAGTACGGCGTCTCCCAGGGCGTGCCGTCCGGATCGTACAACTCCAGGCGGGTTCGCTCTCGGTCGATCGGGTCGTGGTGGTAATCTTGCCTCGCCGGCGAAACCGGTATTGACGAGGGCGTTGGCGGAGAGCGCTAAGTCGCGGAGATAGACGATGGTGTGGTTTCCCGGGCAAGGTAGCGAGCCAGAAATGCAGCGGCCTCAATAGAGCGTCGTTGACCGGCGGTAGCGAATCCGCCTAAGTTATGAAGCATCATGCCAGTCGAAAACCTCGCAAGCCGCTCTCGAGAAATTCTCGGTCTACTCTACGATGTCGCGGGGGTCGGAATGTGCGTCACCGATACCGACCGCCGTTTCGTTGGGGTAAACCAGGAGTACTGCCGGACCTACGGCTATGAGGAATCCGAGCTCCTCGGCCGCGAGTTCACGATGGTCGTCCCGGTGGAGCACAAGGAAGCCGCAGCCGCGCTCCACGACGATTTCCTGCTCCGGCGCCAAGGCGAGGTAAGCGGCGAATGGCAGGTGGTCCGAAAGGATGGAACGGTGGCCACCGTACTCGTAACCGCCGGATTACTGGAAACCCGCGACGGTGAGCACTTCAAGGTGACGACGGTGTACGATATCACGGATCGAAGACCCCGGGTCCTTTCCCTGGAGTCTCCGATCGATCGCGCGGAGCTTCGGGAGGTCCACCACCGGGTGAAGAACCATCTGCAATCTCTCCAGGCGATGTTGAGTATGGAGGTGCAGAATGCGAAGGACGACAAGAAGCTGAGCGACGTTCTCACCTCGAGCATCAACCGCATCAACGCGATGAGTCGCCTCTACGACCGGTTGCAGGACAAGCCGGAGGTCAAAACCGTGGCGCTCAAGGAGTATCTTTTGGCCCTAGCCCACGATATCGCCGAGTCCGGGGAGCGCTCGCAGCCCGCCAAGATTTCCATCGAAGTAGATGAGCTCCATGTACTCATCGAGCAGGCGGTGTCGGTCGGGTTGATCCTGAACGAGCTGATAACAAACAGCCTAAAGCACAGCCCCGATGGTTCGGGTTCGGCGGAGATAGGGGTCGCCGTTCGGGGACGAGAGCGGTACATCGAGGTGGAGGTATGGGACTCCGGGACCGGCCTCCCGGCGGATTTTCTCGATACCCACCACGATACCCTGGGAATCCAGATAATTGACGCTATCGTCGCCAAGCACGGAGGCAGCTTGGAGCTTTTCGACCCCGATCGCTCGGGTTTCCGGGTGCGTCTCCCGCGGCCTCCCCAGGACTGATACCCCAAACACCCCGAGCAAGGAGGCAGATGTCGATGACCGCCGAGTTTCTGCTTACATCGCTCATCGTGGTCGCAACGCGGCGTGGCCACCCTCTCTACCGCAGTCTGCTCCCGAGATCGTGGAAGACCCGAAAGAGCGACGGAAGGTAGATAAGCGTCACCAAGGTCGAGAAGAGTATCCCGTAGCCGAGCGCCATGACCGCCGGGACGATCGCTCCGGCGTCTCCGCCGATGCCGTAGACCGTGGGAAGGAGTCCGAGAACCGTCGTCAACGCGGCCAGGATGACGGG
>CAZLDK010000328.1:0-3495 GCA_964558285.1 uncultured Spirochaetaceae bacterium
CGTCGAGGAGGAGGGTTTCCCGACCGCTCAAGACGGTGCGCAGAAAGGCCGCCCGCTGCCGCATGCCGCCGGATAGCACCTGGGGGTAGTAGCCGTCGAAGCCCTCGAGACCGAAGCGCGGCATTAGCTCCCGGGCCCGCTGTCTGGCTTCGCCGAGATCCGCACCCTGGATCTCCAGGGGCAGAATCACGTTATCGAGGACCGTTCGCCAGGGAAGTAAGAGATCCCGCTGCGGCATGTAGGCAACGTGGCCGGTTCGATCCTCGACCACCTCCCCGTCGATCCGGATAGTCCCGACCTGGGGCTGAAGGAGCCCGGCGATTACGTTGAAGAGGGTGCTCTTCCCACTCCCACTCGGTCCGATGATCGTGACGAACTCCTCCGGGAGCACGTCCATCGAGACCTCCTGCAGCGCCGGGACGCTGCGGCCTTCTCCGTGAAAAGTAACCGAGACGGTGTCGACTTCGAGCCGGGGGACAACGGCAGCCATGGTTCTTCCTAGGGGGCGGAGTCGCCGGGAAGGTAGTCGTTGGAATACGCCGAGGTGGGGTCGAATTCCTTTTCGAGAACCCCGACCTCCCGCATCCAGTCGGCGTAGTCTCGCCAGATCGTTTCTTCCTGGTATCCCCATTGAGGTGCGTCCATCACCATCCGTTCGGAGAGCCAGGGCACGCTATCGAGGAGCTGCTCCTGGTTCAGCTCCGGGACGGCGGTCTTTAGAATTCGAGCCGATTCCGCCGGGTTCTCGATGACGAACCGATGCCCCCGGCTCAGTGCTCCGAGGAAGTCTCGGGCCAGCTCCGGATCTTCGGCGAGGGTCGATTCACTCGCGATGACGACCGGGGTGTAGTAGTCCGGAATACAGTCGCTGTACTCGTTAAGAGGAAAGTAGGTGATGTCGATTCCCACCCGCTCGGCTTGAAAGCCTTGGGTTCCGAAGTAGATCCAGACGATATCCGCCTGCTCCTGCTGGAGCATCGCGAGAAGCTCGGTGCCCGCTGGGACGAACTCGACGGCGGAGGGGTCACCTCCAACGCACCGAACCAGGGACGAAAGGGTCGGTTCCTCGAAGGGGGACTGGAAGGTTCCGTAGCGCAGGCCTTCGAAGTCCGCCGGCGTTTCCACTCCTTCTCCCGCCCGAACCGCAAAGCCCGAGGTATTGGTCTGGAGCATCGCGGCGACGGAGACGAGGGGGACGCCGTCTGCTCGGAGCAAGGTCACGTTTTCCTGGAACCCGACCCCGAAATCGGCCCTACCGCCGGCAACCGCGGCCTCAGCAGACACCTCGCCGGGCTGAACAATCTCAACATCGAGCCCTGCCTCGGCGAAGTAGCCCTGGTCTTCGGCGACGAAGATGCCGACGTGGTTTACGTTCGGCACCCAGTCGAGCATAAAGGTCACCTCCCGGACCCCGTCTTCCGCGCCGCCGGCGGAGAACAAAAGACCGGGGGCAAGTATCAAAAAGAGACTGACAAACAGAGTGTTACGAATCATAGAAAAACCTCCATAGAACGAAACGCTAGTAGATTCCCTGCTCTTCCCACTGCTCCCGTCGTTGGGTGGTGTAATACCAGGGAAGGGCGAGGTGTTCGATTGCAAAAACCACGAGAAAGAGCCCGATGCTCAAGAACGTCGTAATGAACATGGCGACGAAGACCTGGTCGGTCTGGAGGGCGTTCTTGGACCGGAGCATGTACAGCCCGAGCCCGCCGGAGCCGCTGACCCACTCACCGACGGTGGCGGCCACCACGCTGTAGGTAACCGAGAGGCGTAAGCCGCTAAAGAACGACGGCAGCGCCGCTGGGAGCCGCACCGTGCTCCAGATTTGCCGCCGACTCGCCCGCATCGACCGCAGGAGCCGGATGTAGTCGGGATCCGTGGAGGTCAGCCCATCTACCGTGGCGACGGTCATCGGAAAAAAGGTAAAGAGCACCACGACCATGACGTTGGGAGTCAGCCCGAACCCGAACCAGATAACCAGAAGCGGTGCCACCGCGAGGATCTGAACGGTCTGTGAAGCGACGAGTAGCGGATAGAGGGCCCGCCGGAGGAGCGGCAGAAGGTCCATGGCGCCGGCAAAGGCAACCCCGAAGACGATCGCGATCGAGAGCCCAAGGACAGTCTCCAATAGGGTCGTCAGTATCGCCGGCCCGAGAAAGCCCCAGGTCTCCACCCCCGCCGCGACCACCTGCACCGGAGAGGGCAGGATAAACGGCGGCAAGCCGGTCGCGATGACTATGAGATGCCAGGTAACGATTGCTCCGACGACGACCGTCGCCGGGGGACCGGCGGTTCGGAGATTCATTTTGCGCCGCCGCCCGAATGATGGCCGCCCCGATACTTCGAGGTCTTCCCGTCGATGGTGGTGCCCTTGACCGAGTCGGCGATCTTTATGACCGTCACGACGGTTTCCACATCGCCGTCGAAACAGGCGCGGTGGGCGGCCTTGGCTACTTCGAGGAGCTCGTCGAGATCCTCCCCTTCCAGGGTGGTCTCGAGGGGGCCGACCTCGTAACGGACGCCGCTCTCCTGGATAACCCGGATGGCTCGATCGACGACTGGAATTGCGTCTTTTGTGAGTGGAAGAACCTGCACCGAAACATTGCGCGTTCGCTTGTCCATGGAAAAACCCCCGGAAAAAGTTGTGTTCTGGGGTAACCAAGACGGCCAAACGCCCTCGGTAATGTAAGGATCATCATGCTCCCTCCGCTGGAATTATCCAGTTCAGGTTCAACGGGTATGATCTCAGCCTGATCGGCACCCCAATGACCGAATTGTACTCTCAGCCGGTCCCCGGAGTCAACATTTTTGGCTACTCCCTCAATTGCCAGGCCATCCGATCCCGTCTTGATAGGTAGCGATGGACACTACGAACGATCTAATCCTCCGACCGCGGGAACGCCTCTTGGCCCGGGGACCCGAAGCCCTCTCGGACCGGGAGCTGGTATCGATTCTGCTCGGCTGGGGCATCCGGGGCCGCCACGTCGACACGGTTGCCCAGGACGTTGTTGCGGCCATCGACCGTCGTGGCGCGGAGCTCGAGATTCGGGACCTCGAGGCCATTCCCGGCCTTGGAGAGGCCAAGATTACCCTGGTCCTCGCGGCCTTCGAAATCGCCCGGAGAGTGCTTTGCCCCACCCGACACCGGATCTCCTTTCCCGGGGACGTAATTCCTCTGATCTCCCACTACGCCGACCGGAAACAGGAGCACTTTCTTGCCCTGCCCTTGAACGGAGCCCACGAGGTAATCGCCTGCCGGGTCGTCTCCGTCGGACTGGTGAACCGCGCTTTGGTTCATCCTAGGGAAATCTTTGCCGAGGCGATCGTCGACCGGGCGGCGGCCATCATCGTGGCTCACAACCATCCGAGCGGAAACATCGAGCCCTCCCCGGAGGACCGGGAGGTAACCCGACGCCTCTTCGCCGCCGGGGAGACCCTAGGGGTAAGCCTCTTGGACCACGTCATATTCTCGCCGAAAGGCTACTACAGCTTCCT
>CAZLDK010000329.1:0-3482 GCA_964558285.1 uncultured Spirochaetaceae bacterium
CCGCTGAAAGAATACTAGGGCGAAGCTTCGATCAAATTAGAGGCAAAACATCAAATTAAGGCGGTTCTTCCGGCAACGCACTCCGGAAATCGTCCAAAAGGCTCTCTTGATAGGAACCGACGTAGCGTTCGTTGAGGAAGGTCTCAAGACCCTCATTGAGCAGGCGTTCCCAAGACTCTTCCTCCCGGCCCGGGATGACCGGGAAGAAGCAAGCACCTACCGCTTCCGCCGCCTTGAGGTCGCCGGGTGCGTCTCCTATCATCAAAATGTGGCTCGCCTCGTACTTGCCCCCGGCGGTACCCTGCAGGTGCTCGCCTTTTGTGCCCATCTCCTGTCCACAAATAAGCGACGCCATCGAGTCGATACTCTGTTCCTGCCACTCTCGCTCGAGAGCCTCGAGGGGCGTTTGAGAGACAACGGCGACATCACAGCTGTCCTGCATCTTCGCCAAAGCGGCGCGGACGAAGGGAAACGGTGGGACTCCGCGTACAATCTTTTCAACTGCGGCGTTTACATCGAGAGACCACGCCATTACCCGCTTGAGCTCCTCGTTCCCGGTCCGCTCTATCTCTTCCTGCAGCGCGGGATTTCCGAGCTTGCTCTCCCGGGCTACCCACTCCTCCAAATGGGGGAGCTTGGGAGCGGTGACGCCACGGCGCTTGGCTTCGGGGTGTTCTGCGAAGAGGGCGAGGGCTCTGAGAACCGCTCTAAAACGGTTGGTTCCCCGGGTGGTGCTGTAGAGGTTCACGAACTCCCAGACCTCCCGGGCGTATTTGGCGGCCGCTTGTAGCTCGTAGTGATCGACAAATGCGGGGCAGAAACACTCTTTGTGCTTAATCTCCATGGAGTCGAAGACGCAGCCGTCGGAATCGATGCCGACATAGAAATCATGCTTCTTGGAAAAATCGGAAAGAGACGTAGACACGATGATGACTCCTCTTGTTCATGAATCTGCCACGGGGCAGCGTCGGCGTCAACTGGGACCCATCAATGGGGTTGTTGATACGTCCTACGCTTCTACCGTAGTGTAGAGCCATGCTGGAAGCCCTCATAACCCGTGTACAGCGAGCACGAGAAGCATCCCGACAGCTCCTCGAGGCGGACACCGACGCCAAGAACCGAGCCTTGGACGCCATCTCGGAAGGCCTCGACGAAGAGCGGGAAGCGATCCTCGAGGCTAATCGGCGGGACCTCGAAGAGGCCCGGGGGTCGGGACTCGCCGCACCTTTGCTCAAGCGGTTGAAGTTCGACGCCGGAAAGCTGCAAGACGTCCGCGACGGGATCGCCGCGACCCGGGGCCTCGAGGACCCCACCGGACGGGTATTGAGCGCTCGGGAGCTCGACGACGGCCTCATTCTCAAACAGGTTTCGTGCCCGATCGGGGTGATCGGCATGGTGTTCGAGTCCCGGCCGGACGCCCTGGTTCAAATCGCGACCCTCGCGCTGAAGAGTGGAAACGCTATTATCCTGAAGGGCGGAAGCGAAGCGGCGCACTCCAATCGAGCCCTCGCCGGAGCCATAGAACGAGGCGCCCGGAAAGCGAGTATGCCGGAGGGGTGGATCGTTCTTATCGAGACCCGGGAGGATGTCACGGAGCTTCTATCGATGGATCAATACATCGATTTGCTCATCCCCCGGGGTTCGAACGAGTTCGTCCGACAGATCATGAGTTCGACGACGATTCCGGTTCTTGGGCATGCCGACGGCATTTGCCACGTCTACATCGACGAGTCGGCGGATAGGCAGGTCGCAGTCGACGTTACGGTGGACTCGAAGACGCAGTACGTTGCGGTCTGCAACGCCGCGGAGACGCTCCTTGTTCATCGGGCGGTTGCCGCCGATCTGCTCCCCCGGATCGCCGAAGCCCTCAGCGCCAAGAACGTCCGACTAAAGGGATGCCCCGAGACCCGGAAGATTCTGCCGGGGATAGACGAGGCAACGGAGGAGGACTGGAGCACCGAGTATCTAGACTACGTCCTCTCCATCCGAGTGGTTTCCGATATGGACCACGCTATCGATCACATCAACCACTACGGTTCCCACCACACCGACGCCATCGTCACTTCGAACCCTGAGAGAGGCAATTCGTTCCAACGGCGAGTGGACTCGGCGAGTGTCATGTGGAACGCTTCGACCCGTTTCGCCGACGGCTTCCGTTTCGGCTTGGGCGCCGAGGTCGGCATAAGCACATCGAAGCTTCACGCCCGGGGCCCGGTGGGGCTCGAAGGACTCGTTACCTACCAGTGGCGCCTCTGTGGTGCGGGACACGTTGTGGCCGACTATTCCGGAGGCGGCCCTCGGACGTTTACCCACCGGGACCTCCCGGCGGAATAGCATGCCCCGCAGCTTTCGCGACGTCCGTCGAATTGTCATCAAAATTGGAACCAACGTCCTCGCAACGGAGGAAGGCGTCGACGGTGAATACATCGCCGAAATCGCCCGGCAGGTTCAGGAGCTCCGGGAAGCCGGAACCCGGGTTCTCATCGTTACCTCCGGGGCCATCGGTATGGGTGCCCAGGAGCTAAAGATCACCGAGCGCGTGGAGTCGGTCGTCATGAGACAGGCCTGCGCCGCAATCGGTCAACCGCTCTTGATGCAGGCCTACCGCGACGCTTTCGGGCGCTTCGGGGTGACGGTGTCTCAGGTTCTCCTGACCCGGGAAGTTCTGAACGACCGGCGCAGCTACGTCAATTTGAGGAACGCCGTCGAAGCGCTCCTCGATCTCGACGTTCTTCCGATCTTCAACGAGAACGACAGCATCTCTACGGCGGAGATCGGGAACGCCTTTGGTGACAACGATCAGTTGAGCGCCCTTATCGCCAGCAAGACCGACGCGGATGTGCTGATAATCCTTACCGACATCGACGCCCTCTACAGCGGAAACCCCAAACTGAGTCCGGAAGCGAAGCCGGTTCGAGTCGTCGAGGCGGTCACGCCGGAAATCCTGGCCTTCGCCGGCGCCTCCGGGAGTAGGTTCGGGTCCGGGGGCATGCACACCAAGCTCAAGGCGGTACAGATTGCCGAGCGAGCGGGGTGCCGGGTGGTTCTCGCCCACGGCCGGGAGCCGAACGTCGTGCCCCGGATTATCGCCGGCGAAGAGATCGGAACCCTCTTCTTGGCCCAAGAAAGGCTGAGAAATCGCAGTCGGTGGATCCTCAACTCGGAAGCCCGGGGCACGATCGTCATCGACGCCGGAGCCGAATCCGCTATCCGAGACCACAACAGCCTGCTTCCACCGGGGATCGTCGCCGTCGAGGGACTCTTTCCCGCCGGAGCCGTGGCCGAGGTTCGCTCCGAGACGGATCGAGACGCGATCGGAAAGATGGTCAGCTCCCTGTCGAGCGACGAGCTCCGCCTGGTCGTCGGCAAGAAGACATCCGAGGTTCAAGCGGCCCTGGGGCCCGGGAGCCGGGAGATCGTCGCTCGTCCGGAGGACATCGTCTTTTACCGAAACCGCTCTTAAGGCGGCGGTTTCGTTGACA
>CAZLDK010000330.1:0-2815 GCA_964558285.1 uncultured Spirochaetaceae bacterium
TCATCGATAAATCTCGCGACGGTGTCCGACACGGACAACCAACACGAGAAGCACATCGTCTTCGATCCGGTAACGGATTCGGTAATCCCCGACACGGATTCTCCAATCAGTGCCATTGCGAAGCTTTACTACGCCAGGAGGTCTGGGATTACTCGCCAACCCATCGATGGCCCGGGCGACTAATTGACGATCGCGTTGAGGAATCCGGCGCAAGTCCTTAGCAACTCGCTTTTCAATCCTGACCCTATAGGCCAAGCTCTTCCTTCGCCTTATTCCATTCGATCCACTCGGGATCCTTCATGCGCTCTTCAACGATCCGAGCGTCTTCAACATCTTCGAGCTCCTCCACGATCTTCTCAAAAATAGATACAGGCACCACGACAGATTCTCGCTCACCCTTTTCGTTAACAACGTACCGTACGCTTTTGGTGTCCATCTGAGAGCTCCTATGACGGTTCCTAGTGTAAAGCGAACCTTACGGCAGAGTCTATGCCATTCGATAGACCGCCGTGCAAACCTTGATTTCTCCACCCTACAGCAGGTCAATGCCTGCTTTGTCTCCGAGGAGTTTGCCCGCGGGGAGGCCGACGTTATCTGGAAGCCCTCTTTTAGAGGACGGACGATCTACCTTTTCGTGGTCATCGAGTTTCAGTACTCGGTGGACCCCTGGGTGGCCCTGGGATTTTTGCGCTACTTGGCCGAGTTTTGCCAATCCCTGGTGGCAGAGCGCCAAAAGGCCGCGCTCCCGGACGTACTTCCGCTACCGCTTTATGCCGGAGGCCCGAAGTGGAGTGCCGTGAAGTCGGTAGAGGAGCTCATCCGGCCGGAGCTTCCACGGAGCTTCATTCGTCAGTCTCATGGCTGTACCTTCAGTTCGGACGGTGGATACCAAACCACCTCGCCGGGACTATCGGCGAAGACGCCGGCACCGGACCGATCCGCAGCGCCGGGGAGTTGACGACTATGTTTGCCACGAAACTGTAGCAGTAAGGAGAACACCTAAAAGATGGGGCCCGTCAAGAAGGGCGTCAGGAAGAAAAGCAAAAGACCGCCCGGGCCCTCAAGGAACAATGGATCGACGCAGAGGTTATCGCTCGGGCTACCGGGCTCTCAGAACAAGAGATCAGAGCCCTATAGGCTGTGGTGGCGCTTCGCCGGCGGAGTTGCTTGCCATACCCAACACCGGCGTTCGTCCTACGGGTGCGATAATATATCTCCAGGCATACGGGACATTCGGGGAGGATTCATGGCTACCGCTGTTGTGCGCAGACGTTATCACTCCGACCTCAAGATTACCGCATCCCTCGAAATGCTCTCCCCTGAGACCGCCGCTACCATCCCCTCCTCGACTCTTCATCGCTTCCGAACCACCAGCTACTGTGACCTCGTCGGCCTCTCCGTCGATCTGGAACAACAGCTGGCCCTCGTTAAGCGGTTCGCCCGGAGTAAGCGGGCTCAAGCTGCTTACGGTGCCTACGTCCGGATAAAGCACATGCTGCTGCGGGTCCTCTCCATCGGCCGATCGATTCCGGCGACCCTCGACCGGCACAAGCGGTTGGTCGTTGAGACCGTTGACCAGGTCAAGAGCGTTTTGGGCCTTCGTCGGGCCCTCCGCCTCCTCGGTCTCACCTCCCACCGCTACACTCGATGGCGCAATCAAATCGCGAAGCCCTGCCTCCGGTCGCTGCTCACCCGCTGTTTCCGTGTTCATCCCGGGCAGCTGTCGCAGAAGGAGGTCTTGTCCATCCGCAAGACCATGGCCGATCCCTTCTACCGTGGCTGGCCGGCGATTTCCATCTACTGGCATGGGGTCAGAGAAGGTACCTTCGGCTTCGCCCGCTCCACATTTCACAAGTACCTGAGGCTTCTCGGTCTCTCTCCGGAAGGATCATGCCGAGGGGATCAGGGCAACGGCCCCTGACGAGATCTGGCATGCCGATGTGACGCTCTTTCGCACCCTCGATCACGCCCTTGTGAACATATACTTGGTGGTGGAAACTTCTCTCGGAAGATCTTGGCGTGGACGGTCTCCCTGACGCGCTCGGCGGAGATTCAGTTTCAAACGGTTGGGGAGGCTTACCGTCGGTACGTCGACCAGGGTGAGCGTTCCGCAGAGCCCCTCGTGCTCACCGACGCGGGGTCCGAGAACGCCAAGCTGACCGAAGTACCCGTTAAACAGATCATCGCTCAGAAGGACGTTCGATTCTCCAATTCCATGGTTGAATCGCTCAATAAGACCGTCAAGTATCAGTCGCTCTATCTCGCGGACCTTCCCGACATCGATGCGGTCCGACGTCGTCTCGAAGCCTTCATTCCCATCTACAACGACATCCGGCCCCACTGTGCGCACGGCTATCTCACGCCCACCGAAGTCCACAACGGTGCGCTTCCCGTCGCCAGACGGTTTGCTACGCAGTTTCAAGCGGCCCGGCTGAGGAGAATTCAGGCTAATCGGAGAGTTCCCTGTCCGCCCTGCGAGCCAATCCATGAATCGATGTCGTAAGTCACTCACTTATCGACCACCCTAACTCCCCCGGGGGAATCTCGACCCCCGTCCCGATAACGGGATTTGCACTTGGATTTGCGGTGGATGGGGCTCCGTCAAGGTCTGCCAGGATCATCCGGTTCTCTTCGTTCCAGCTATACTCGGCGAAGAGCTCCGGGCCCACCTCATCATCCCAGGCGTAGCGGCCGAAGGCTTCGGGGGCGCTTCCCCGGTACTCTCCTAAGTCCTCCGGTTCGGGACGCTCGGAGGGCTCGCCCTCTCCCGGGGCCGGACGGTAGACGCTTTCCACGTTGCCGTTGGGGTCGTAGG
>CAZLDK010000330.1:2825-3475 GCA_964558285.1 uncultured Spirochaetaceae bacterium
GGTCAGGTCGTAATTCAAGGGGCCTGGGCGGGCGCCCTGAGGAGTGATGAGGTTCTCACTGACCTTGGTGCTCATGTTGCCGATACTATCATAGGTAAAGCTCTGGCTATAGCTGTTTCTGCTATACTCCCGCCCGGAGACCAGACTGATCGCGGTACCGGTGGCGGTCTCTATTTGATGGCGCTCATCGTAGGTGTAGCTCTGCTCAACCACCCGGTCGGTGCCGGTGTTGGTCGTTGATAAGATGTTTCCCACCCGGTCGAAGGTGTAGCTCATCTCTTGGAAGACGGTGCCACGGTCGTTTTCGGTCGTGATGTGCGATAACCACCGGCGGGCGGGGTCGTATTGGTAGGTGGTTTCTACCCCGTTGCCGTATCTTATGTGCGCTCTCTGGCCGAACTCGTCATAGGCAATGGATTCGATGTAGACGTACTCGGCACTCCGCCACCGGCCGACGACTTCGGTGACCTTGCCTCCATGGTCGTAGCTGTAGGTAAGCACTTCCCCGTCGGGGTAGGTAATACTTTCCATGCGACCGAGATAGTCGTAGGTGTAGCCGAAGGTGTAGTGTTCGGGGTTTCGACCGGCGGTCAGCCGGGTGAGGCTTCGGCTCACCTGCGTGGTCTCGCCCAAGAGGCCGTAGTGGTACT
>CAZLDK010000331.1:0-3472 GCA_964558285.1 uncultured Spirochaetaceae bacterium
CTTGGTCGGTGTGCAGCCGTAGTTGATGCAGGTGCCGCCGACCGCCCGGGACTCCACAAGAGCCGTCCTATTCCCGGCCCCGGCTAGGGCCATCGCCAGTGGGACTCCCCCTTGGCCGGAACCGATTACCACCGCGTCGTAGCTGTTTTCTGTTGTAGCTGTCACGTTGTCTCCTTATCTCTGCCTTACCGTCGCCTTTGCTCGTGGCAAGCTACCTACAAGTATACTTAGTTGTAGCTACAACCGAAAGAGATAGAGACGAAATAGTGGCCCAGAGTTCTCGGCGGGCACCCTGAAGCCCTCGGAAACTTCCCCCAGGCTTTCACTCACCGGGCGCTTATCAGCGCGGCCTATAACCTGGACAAGGAGCTGGGTTAGGCCGTAGGGCTCTCGGTTTCCACCTCGGTATTCACCCCCAGGCGCCCGAGAACCTCGCCGTAGCTGTCTCGAGTCTTCCGGATAAACCGGTCCCAGTGGGCGTCCACCGCGAGCTCGAAGGCCCTCTTGAGGTGTTCCCCGAAGCCGGCCTCATCGTCCTGGCTGCGAAGGTATTCCGCGTACTGGAAGTGGGCGGGGATAAGCGTATCGACGTACTTGGGCGGATCGGAGATTTCGATTGCTTTTTGGTAGAAGGCGCCGGGTGAGAGCTCCTCGATCTTGTAGTACTCGGCGATGTAGTCGATTCGCTTCCGGGCAACCTCCGAAAGCGTACCTCCCTTTTCCAATGCCATGCCGACGCTCATCACTGCCCGGCCGTTTTCCGGGTCGCTCCCGACGTTGGCGACAACGTGGGTGTGCTGATAGGCGGTGCGGACCGCCTTTTCGACGTTCCCGATCCGAGCGAGGAGCGAAACCAGATACGACAGGACGTAGCCGTAGTAGCCCTTCGCACCGAGGCGTTTGAGGGCCGCGAATGAGTCTTTGAGGTAAGCGAGGGACTTTCGATTGTCTCCCATCTTGTAGTAGGTCGCGCCGATGCTAAAGAGCGTGTAGCCGATCGCCATCTGCTCGTCTATCTGCTCGGCGATCTTGCGGGCTTCTTCGTAGTACCGGATGGCCCCGGCAAAGTCGCCTCGGCGGTCCCGAAGAACGCCCAAGTTTAGCGTTGCCGCCGATGCGCCGCTCTGGTAGCCGATTCGCCGGTATACCGAAAGAGCCCTCTCGAAATATTCCTTAGCCTCTTCGATTTGCCCCTGGTAGAGGCGGACGACGCCGAGGTCGTAGAGCGGGTAGGTCGACAGGCGGTCGTCCCCAATTTGGTCGAAGAGGTCGTAAGCCCGGCGAAAATTGGCGTCCGCGTCGTCGTACCGGTTCTGGTCTCGATAGACGACCCCTTGGTAGTAGAGAGCGAGAGCTTCGAGGCGAAGGTCGTCGATCTCGGTTGCCGTAGAGAGTGCCTCGTCGAAGAGCGCAAGCGCCGCGCCGTAGTCGCCTTGGGACCATTGGCTTTGCCCGAGGTGGATAAGCGCCTCGGCGTAGGTCGCTTTGTCGCCGACCTTCGCTGCGAGTTGCCGAGCTTGGGTCAGAATTTTGATAGCGGTAGCGGTTTCACTCTGCTTTCGGTAGATCTCTCCTAGGTTCGTCAACAGCCGCCCACGTTGGGGAAGGTCGACGGAGACCACGGACAGACCCACTGCGTAGACCAAGGTGTCCGCCGCCTCTTTCCACCGGCCGGTAAGCTCGTAAACCGACGCTATGTCCTTGTACGCCGCGATACGCTCCGGAATGCGTTCCTCGTACTCTTGAAGCTTCTCGAGAAACTCCACGGCCTTCTCGTTCTTGAAGTTGGCCACGGCGTAGTCCGCCGCCCTTCGCAGGGCGTCGCACGCCTTATCGCGCATGTCCGCCCGAACGTAGTGGTACGCAAGATCGGCGTTCAAGCTCGGGTCGTTGGGATGCAACTGCTCGAGGAGGGCCGCGGCCCGGGCATGGATCTGCTTGGCGGTAGAAGCGAGCTGCATCTGCTCCATCGCTTCCCGGACGAGATCCTGGCTGAACCGATACCGCCCGTCGTCGTTGGGGTTCCAGAGTCCCGCCTCGGTCCCGGCGCTGAGGATGGACGGAAAGCCATCACCGCCGGCCACCAGCTTCTCCAGCACAATCGGGTCGAACTCCCCTCCGAGGAGCGCCGCCGCCTGGGCAGCCTCTTTAACCTTGGGTGGCAACGAGTCTACCCGGGCCACTAGTAGGGCGTTTATGCCGGTGGGGAGAGAGATGTTCTCGGTGCGTACCTCGTACCCCGAATCGGTACGCGCCAGAAGGCGGTGTTGCGCCAGATAGCGAGCGAGCTCCGAGACATAGAGGGCGTTCGTCCCGAATCGTCGAAGGACAAAGTCGACGAGCGAGTCTCCGGCGGGGCCCCCGATTATGTGCGAAACAATACCCTGAACTTCCTCGGGGCTCAGTCCCCGGAGGGGCATGATACGGTCGTCGTCCGCAGATTCCTCGATCCCGAACGGAGATGCCGACGGTTCCCCCCGGCCGACGAATACGGTTGCGAGCCCCGCGTCGCCGGCGTTTCGGGATCCGATGATTCTCGAGAGGATAGCTCTGCTATCGGCATCGAGGGCGTGGGCGTTGTCAACGACCACGACCAAGGGCCTCACCGCGGCAAGGGCTTCCACGAGGTTGGCGATTGCCGAGGATACGAGCTCGAATCGTCCCTCCGGATCGAGCTTTGCATAGAGGGAGTCCGGCGGCACCGCTCCGACGAGGGAGAGCAGACCCGAGGCCGACCTCTTGAGCTCTTCGACCGTCGACGAATCGGCACCCTTGGCCGCTAGCCAGTCTATAAGCCGATCGGTGGTCTCGAAGCCTTCTGAGCTCTCCGCCTCGATTCCGGCGGCGCCGAGGGCGACCCGGACTAGGCGGGGAAGGGGGTTCATACTCTTTCGCAAGATCGTGTCTACGTCGAGGTGGACGACGGTCGCAGAGTCTCGAAAATCCTCCACCGCCCGGCGAGCTAGCCGGCTCTTTCCGACACCTGCTTCTCCAAGAACGTACCACGCAGGGCCTTCCCCCCGGATCATGTGCTCTATGGCTCTCTTTAGCTCGCCCAGAGGCTCTGCCCTTCCGACGAATGGCTCTTCGTCCTGAAGGCCGGAGGCACTTCCGGCCGTAAGGCGGTATACCGGCAATTCGGTGGTGAAGCCCTTGTAGCGCCGTCGATAGACTTCGGTAAGGCCGAGGCGCCCGGTGAGCCGCTCCGCTGCCTCGCCGGCGGTGAGAGCCTGCCCCCATTCGGCCCCGGTTGCCAACCGCGCCGAAAGGTTCACCGATGGGCCCAGGGCCGTGTAGGTGCTTCGGTCCCGGGCCCCGACGAATCCGGCAAAGACTGTCCCTTGGGCCAGCCCGATTCTGCCGCGGTTGCCCAATACACCGGAAGCTTCCAAGGCGAAATCCCTGGCCCGCTCGGTGTCGTCTTCCCGGGAGATCGGGGCGCCGAAGAGAATCAGGGCGATTGCACCCTTGT
>CAZLDK010000332.1:0-3436 GCA_964558285.1 uncultured Spirochaetaceae bacterium
TTTCGTCCAGTTCCCGGGGTCGGACCAATCTCCGGCAGCTCCCAATCCGGTCCAGTCGAATTCGTCGGCGAACACACCGGTGGAAATCACGAGAAGCGTAATCACAAGGGGCAGAAGTCGGCGGCAGCTCATTCCGTTCCTAAATATAGACCAGACGACGAGATCCATCCATCGAGGCTTGATTTGCAACCGTACCAGGCGTAATGTTTATAGAGAGGGTTGCAGGAATGTGGCGGAGGTTCGAAATGCGTATTGAAAAAGCATTGGTCCGCGGGACCGTGATTGTGCTTGCTCTATCGGCGATGGGATGCTCTTTCGTGACCGGCGGGGCCCAGGGCTCCGTTCCCCCAAGTAGCCTCCAGACAACAGCGAGGTCCCTGTCGGGCCCCTTCGACTTTCAGAACCTCTTCGTTCCGGTGGAATTGTCGGTGGATCTGACCCTCTTCGAAGGTGATGGGTTGCAGAGCGCCGGAAACGAAGGTCCGGCAATCGTCGAGGTAACCACTCCGACCGGAGAGACAATCTACCGGGGCACCGTCACCCCCGGAGGCACTTTTGAAGCCGAGATTGGAATATCCTCTGCCTGGGAAAGCATCCAGCTTCGGGTCGCGAAAGCAGGCTGGGAATCGGCAAAGTTTGCGGTCTCGGAACCCGCACGGCTCTCTCGAATCGCGGTAACGGCGAATCTTGTTCGAAACGGCATCTCGCCGATGCTGTCCGGCGATAAGGACAGCGACGGCGATGGCGTCCCGGACGTGTACGACGCCTACCCGGACAAGACCGAGTACGCCTTCTCTCTGTCGGTCCCCGCCGATGGCCCCATGAGCGTAGCGTACGAGGACAACTTCCCCCACGTCGGGGACGGTGACTTCAACGATTTCGTCGCGACGTACCGATCGATCGTGTACACCGGTAGCGATCCCGAGGACCCGGACGGCGGCTCGACACGAGTCACTGGCCTGGTGATAGACGTCGATGCCCGGGCGAGGGTAGCCGGCTACGACCACGAGTTTGGGTTCGTCCTCAACATGCCCGGCCTTCAGGGAATTCTATCGGTTTCGCTTACCGATCCGGTCTCAGGAGCCGAAGAGCGGCCCATCCGGAATGCACTGGTCCGCGACACCGGGGGGACCGGAATAAGAATCCCCGTCTTTGCATCGACGAAGGATGCTTTCACCAAGACCGGCTCTTCCCCGGGGGGAGTCGACAACGGGTACCCCGAATACCTCAATTCGGTCGGTCACACGGCTCGAATCGAGATCTATCAGATTCAGCCCGCCGGTGGAGCTACACCCGACCCCTGGTACGTCCAACTTCCGCCCTTCGACCCTTACCTGATTCCGCAGACCGGCTACGACGTACACCTCATCGGCAAGCCGGCCTTACCGGGGAGCAAGAACTACGAGGTTCCCCTGGCTGAATGGGAAGACTTCCGCGACCAGGCTGGTTATCCCCGGGCGCTCTTGGTACCCACCGATTGGGGCCATCCCGCCGAGACGCTCCACATCGAAGAGGCCTACCCCGGCTTTCGGACCTGGCGGGAGAGCGAAGGCGACACGATGAGCGATTGGTTTCTTCGACCCGAGCCCGGCCTAGTGGTTTACCCGCCGGTTCGGTAGCGACTACGGAAGGATAGACCGCCGATCTTATCTCACTCCGTCGGAATCTCAGGGATTTTCAATCACCAGGCATTCTATCTCGGTCTACTTAGTTGGAGCCTTTTTCGCTATACTTCAGGAGGTGGAACCGGAGATGAGTGACATCGTCAATCTTCTCGAAAACGAGCTCGAAGAAGCTTTCGAGGTCAAGAACAAGAAATCGCTTCACCGCTACGTCGTGTTGATGGTGGACCGCTTTGCCCGCCGGGAGCTCGAAGAGGAGCGGGAAAGCCGGGTGGTGCAAGCCATCGACGAGCTCCGGCGAGACACCGTCGCAGGGTTCGAACGCATCGACGTCCGGTTCGAGAAGATGGATCAGCGCTTCGAGGCGATGCAGTCGCAGATAGACCAGCGCTTCGAGGCGATGCAAGTCCAAATGGACCGCCGCTTCGAGGCCGTCGACAAGCGCTTCGACGACGTCAACAGACGCTTCGACGACGTCAACAGACGCTTCGACGATGTGAACAAACGCTTCGACGATGTGAACAAACGCTTTACGATGGTCGTGGCGCTTATGTCGCTGTTCTTTACGGTGCTGGCCGGCATGATGACGGTGCTACGGCTCTTCGGGTAGCGCTGCCGGCGTCACGATTGCGACCGGGCCAGGTTGCCGGTGGCCGCTTTGACCCCCACGCGATAACTCCGCTACAATCTCCGGGTCGATGTCGAACCTAATACACCCCGGCAGGCTCTCCGGTACAGTCGAAGTCCCCTCGTCGAAGTCGCACACCATTCGGGCACTCTTAATCGCTACCCTCGCCTCCGGGGAGAGCACAATTCGCAAGCCGCTGGACTCGAAGGACGCCCGTTCCTGCATCCACGCCTGTCGCCTCCTCGGAGCGGAAATCCAGGAGCTTCGCGGCGCCGGGGGTGCTGCGGGGGATGTCGCCCCGCTGACCGAGCTCGTGGTCCGCGGGGTCGGGGGCATCCCGGAAATCCCTGCGGACGTCATAGATGTAGGTAACTCCGGAACAACCCTCTACTTGGCGGCCGGCGTCGCGGCGCTGGCGCCGGGATGGACGGTCTTTACCGGAGACAAGCAGATTCGCCGGCGACCGATTGGTGAGCTTCTCCAGGCTCTGGAAAGCCTCGGGGCCCGGGCCTTTACCACCAGAGACACCGACGCGGCCCCGGTCTGCATCCAGGGGCCACTCTCCGGCGGCACGGCAACCGTCTCCTGCCCTACCAGCCAGTACCTCTCGAGCCTCCTGATCGCCGCACCCCTCGCCACCGGCACCTCGGAGATACGGGTACCTCTCTTGAACGAGCGTCCCTACGTCGACATGACGCTCTGGTGGCTCGACGGCCAGGGCATCTCCTACGAGCGGGATGGCTACGACCGGTTCGTCATTCCCGGAAAACAGGCGTACCACTCCTTCGACGCCGCGGTCCCCGGGGACTTTTCCTCGGCGACCTTCTTTTTCTGCGCCGCGGCGGTCACCGGATCTTCCCTGTATTTCGACGGTTTGGATATGAGCGATCCCCAGGGAGACAAGGAAGTTCTCGACATCCTCTCGGAGATGGGGTGCCGGGTGGAGACAATAGCCGCGGATCCGGGGGCGACTTCCCGGCTCCTCCGGGTTTCGGGTCCCGACGGCCCCCTCAAACCCGGCACCTTCGACCTAAACAACATCCCCGACGCCCTCCCGGCGCTCGCAGTCGCCGCCTGCTACGCCGACGGCGAAACACGGCTGGTCAACGTTCCCCAGGCCCGGCTCAAAGAGACCGACCGCATCGCCGTGATGGCGGCGGAGCTCTCCAAGATGGGCGCCGCGGTA
>CAZLDK010000333.1:0-3426 GCA_964558285.1 uncultured Spirochaetaceae bacterium
TTCGCCCGCCTCCGCGTCCAGGGATATCAGATTCTCTGTGAGTATTCCCTCGACCCCGTGGCGGGCCGCGAGGACCTCGCCAATACGGTCAGGACGGCTCTTGCAGCCGTCGAACACCCCAAGGAGAGAGGCGTTGATGACCGGCGAGGGGCCGCCGGATTGAGCAACCAGCGCCCTGCGTCGGGTTCCCGGCATCACCGGCCCCTACCAGGCGTAGGCTTCCGGCGCCTGGTTACCGGGCCCCGGGAATATTTCGTCGAGTCGCTCGAGCGTCTTCGGGTCCAATACAAGTTCCACCGCACCTACGGCGCTTTCCAGCTGTTCCACGGTACGGGGTCCTATGATCGGAGCGGTTACAACGGGGTTGTGTAGAAGCCACGCCAGGGCGACCCGGGCCGGCGGCTCCCCGAGCTCCCGGCAGAGGGCCGAAAAGGCGCTCCGCTTGGCTTCGGTCTCCGGGTCGAACTCCTGGGAGGCCCGGCGTCCGGTGCCGTCGTCTAAGGCGTCGACCGCGAGGGCTCCGGCCCCGAGGGGGCTCCAGGGCATAATCCCCACCCCGTACTCCCGGCAGGCGGGAATCATCTCCAGCTCGATGTCCCGGACCAAGAGGCTGTACTTGCTCTGTTCGGTGACCGTTCCGAGGAGACCGAGGTGCCGGGCGCGCTCGTTGGCCTGCACCACGTTCCACGCCGCGAAGTTACTCGACCCGGCGTAGAGGATCTTGCCCGCGAAGATAAGCTGTTGATATCCCTGCCAGATCTCTTCCCAGGGGGTCCCCGGTTTCAGGTGATCCGGATAGACGAGATTCTCCACCTTGCCGTCGAGGTACTTTTTATCGCTCTTGAAGTGGGGCAGACCGCGATCGATGTGATGCATCTGGTAGAGGTCGATGCGGTCGGTTTGGAGCCGCCGAAGGCTCGCCTCGGCGGCGGCGCGCATGTGGTAGAGGCTCAAGCCTTCGTCGTTGGCACCAGGTCCCATCGGTCCGAAGAACTTGGTAGCCAGGAAGATGTTGTCCCGGTTGCCGGAGGCCTTTAGCCAGCGGCCGATAATGCTCTCCGTCTGGCCCGGATCCTCCGGTAATCCGTAACGGTCGGCGGTATCAACAAAGTTAATGCCCAGCTCGAGGGCCCGGTCGAGGATGCGGTGCGACTCTTCCTCGCTGGTTCGAGGTCCAAAGTTCATGGTGCCGAGGCAGAGCCGGCTGACCTTGACGCCGCTTCTTCCGAGTTTGGTGTACTTCATACTCTAAGCTTAATCGAAATCGACTCTGGGTACCTGCCGTGCAGACTCGGGTATCTCGAAGTATTCCCGCTGCTCCAAGCCGAGCCGGTTCGCGACGATGCTCGTGGGAAAGAGTCGGATTCGGGTGTTGAACTGCCGTACCGTCTCGTTGTACCGCTGCCGGGCGACGGCAATGCGGTTCTCCGTCCCCGCGAGCTCGTCCTGGAGCCGCATAAAGTTTTCGTTCGATCGAAGAACCGGATAGTTCTCGACGATCACGAGGAGCCGAGAGAGGGCGCTCTGCAGCTCACCGTAGCTTTCCGCCGTCTCGCCGACCGTCTCTGCCCCTGCGAGGCGGGCCCGAGCTTCCGCGATCTGGCCGAAGACTTCCTGCTCCTGGTCGGCAATACCTTGAACGGTCGCCACCAGGTTAGGGATGAGGTCGCTCCGCCGTTGCAGTTGGTTGTCGATCTCGCTCCATGCCGCGTCTACCTGTTCCTCGAGGGTCACAAGCCGGTTCCTCTGGCCGACCATCCAGATCCCACCGATGACGACTATCCCAATGATAACCGCAAGGACGATCAGTCCCGTATTCCTTTTTCCTGCCATACTCTACTCCTTAAAATCCTCTGGAGGCTCCGCCTCCGCCGAACCCGCCGCCCCCGAAACCGCCGGAACCACCGAACCCTCCTCCCCCAAAACCACCGGACCGGGTCGTGGATCCGAACCCACCGCCGTAGAAGCCTCCACGGCGACCGGCAAAGAGGAGCGGCCAGAAAAACCATCTTCCTCCGAAGAAGATGAGGATGAATAGGAAGTAGAAGATCCTTCCTACCCCCGAGCCTTCGCTCCCGCTCCGGGTGGCAGCCTGGGGTCGGCGGACCTCGATATCGGAGAGCTCGACGCCGTATTCGTTGGCGGTAATCTGGGCCAAAGCCGCGACACCGTTTCGCAGTCCCTCGCCGTAGTTGTTCTGCGCCAGGTAGGGTACGACGTAGTCGTTTAGAATTGCCCCGGCGCGGCCGTCGGGGATGGCGCCTTCGAGGCCGTAACCGACCTCTATGCGTACCTCCCGCTCCTCGACCGCCACCATAAGGATGGCACCGGCGTCGGTGTCCTCGGGCCCAACACCCCACTTTTCGGCGAGGGCGATCCCGAAATCCTCGATGGTCGGATAGGGAGCCATGCTCTCCACCGTGACCACGGCAATCTCGGCGCCCGTTTCCCGTTGAACCGCCTCGATAATCCCCTGCATCGCCGCCTCATCCTCCGCCGGAATAACGTCGGCGAAGTCGTTGACGAATCCCCGGGGCTCCGGAAGCTCCTGGGCATGAGCCGACCCTCCGGGCCCTGTCAGCAACACCACGCCGATTGCGAAGAACCCTAGGATTGCCGCTATGGCCAGGGTCCGTGAGCGCCCTCGCATTACCGGCTCCCCTCCCAGCCGTCGACGATTTCCACGAGCCGCCCCAAGCGGTCGAGGAGGCCGTCTATAAGCTCGTAGGCGTCGGGGCAGTCGCCTCCACGGCATTCGAGGAGTGTGAGGATGGCCCCGGACTCCAAGCCGAGGGTCCGGTTGAGCTCTTCGACCAGGCGGCGGGGGTCCGACGGAATGGTGTTGATGCCCTGGAGTCGCAAGAGGCCCCGGAGAATCGCAGAGAGGGAGCCGTACCACTTCGTCAATTCCCGCTTCAGCGCCGTCTTGAGAAAGGGACGCCGGCGTCCCGCGGCGACAGCGAGCTTTCGCAGGGAAAGGAGGCTTCCCCGAAGCTGGTGCTCGACCTGGTGGCGTAGGTTATCCTTGCTTAGGGACAACTCTCCGGCGACGTCTTCCCCGTGAACGACCTTTCGGTCAGAAAGAATATCGAAGTACTCCATCGGGAAGACGTCCGCCGAGGTAAGGAACTCCTCCCGGGAGAGAATGAGCGGGGCGATTCCGTTCTTCTTCATCAGGCGGTGCCCCCGGCGTCCGAGCTCCCGAAGGGCCGCCGGCGCAGCCGCCCGGAGGATGACCAGGACGTTTACGTCGGAAACCCCGGGGCGGAAGGACTCCTTCAGGTAGCTGCCGTAGAGAGTTACCGAGGAAAGGTCCTCACCGTAGATTTCCTTCAGAAGCCGGGGAAACTCCTGTTCTACCGCGGAACCAATCTGTTCACGTGATTTTGCCATGGGGCTAATGTACGGAAAATGTGGGGCGTTTTA
>CAZLDK010000334.1:0-3406 GCA_964558285.1 uncultured Spirochaetaceae bacterium
CGTGGACCATCGTGACGCCTTCGAAAAGCGCGTAGGACAGAACCGACCCGAAGACACCGTTGGCGACCGCCAGGGCAACCCCCATCCAGAGATAACCCGCGGGCGTCTCGAGCCACCCCTTGTACCGGAACCCCGCGGCGATAAGCGCCGTCATCAGGCTACAGCAGACAAAGGGAAAGAGGACCAGCCCGGTGTATCCCAGAAGCAGGTGAGACACCACGGCGGTCACAACGGCGGGAAAGAGACCCAGGTGCAAGGCCACAAGAATGGTAGCGACCGAATCGAAATAGAGGGGGATTTCGAGGAGGTGCATCACCCCGGCCAAGAGAAAGTTCAGAAGTCCCCCGGCGACCGCGAACCCCGCGCTCCAGGCGGCCGAGCGTTTTGCCAATGACACCTCGTTAATCCAACTGGAGCGTAAAACCCGCCCAGACCTGGAGGGGCTGCTCCGAGAAAGTTAGCTTGGGGTAGAAGTCGAGCCCCGGGGAGAGCTGAACGAAGAACTCGGCGAACTCGTTCCGGGTCCGAACAGAGAACCCGACGGGCAACCGGACACCCCCTTCGAGATCCGAGTCCTCCTCCTCGTTCGCCAGAAGAAGCTTTCCGTAGGCGCCGAGGCCTAGGGAAAAGCGCAGGGGCGGCGCAACCGGCCGGGCGTCGATTAGCAGGTAGTCACCGCTGAGAAAGATGTACTCCTCCCCTTCGGTAAAGTCGTAGCCGCCCTTGAACTCGAAGGGGGAGGGGCGGAAGACGACGACCGCGTTCGGTATTCCCACACCGAGGCCGAGGCGCCTCTCCCCGGTCCCTGCCGCGAAGGCGCTCGAGGCTCCGAAAAGCATAATCCCGAGAAAGCCGCAGAGCAGTAAACGTTTCAGCACTCTTATCTCCATGTTTGATCTATCGGAAAGAGACGGCAAAACCTCGACCGGCGGACGGTCTATTGACCGCCGCCGGGTATGGCACTATTCCTCACCGAAGAGCCTATCCAGACGCGCCCTATTCGCCCTGACTGCAGCCACGTCCTCAGGCGGGGCCTCGGACATGCCTTCCATCATCTGCATCGCCTGCTCCATCTGCTGCCGCATCATCTGCTTTTGTTCCGGAGTAAGATGCGGACTGTTTTCGATTTCCCGGAGCTGCGTCTCCATCTCCTGCCGGTAGCCCGGGGCTTCCTCGTCCATTCGCGTTGCACCGTAGGCGTTCAGCACCCGAGCCCCTATGGCCGCCCATTCGTCGCCGTCGGAGAATCCGTGGCGGCCGATAATCCGCCGCACCTCGGCATGCCGTTGCGCAACTTCTGCGAATGCGCCCTCGAAGTCCATCGGATCCGAGGGATCATCGAAGTCGTCCTGGGTTTTGCCCCACTCCTGAATCTCTTCCATCGAATCGGCCCAGCGATTGACCGTTCCGCTATCGAGGGTCTGTTGGGCGAAGGCCATCCCGGCCCCGAGAAGCAGAACCGCAGTTAAAAGAAATGTTGTTAGTAATCTCATACTTGTATTCTCCTGAAACCGAGAATATCAGCAAGAGAAGCCCGCGACTATCCGGCCCGCCGCGGTAAGAAATGCCTTGCAATTTAAGTCTAATAGTGCTAAAATCTTCGTTATATGAAAAAGGCTCCCATTCCGCCGAACGAAGAAGTACGCCTCGCCAAACTGAGATCCTACGACGTCCTCGATACCTTGGACGAAGAGGAGTACGACGACATCGTTCGTCTCGTGGCCCAGATCTGCGAGACACCGATGGCGAACATCTCCTTCGTCGACCGGGACCGGCAGTGGTTCAAGTCCGTTGTGGGCTTGAAGGACCGCCAAACACCCCGGGAGATCGCCTTCTGCGGCCACACCATTCTCGGGGATCAGCTCTTCGTCGTCCCGGACGCCCAGGCGGACGAGCGCTTCTTTGATAACCCTTTAGTTACAGGGAAGCCGGGGATCCGCTTCTACGCGGGCATGCCCCTGGTTACCCCGGACGGCTACCGATTGGGGGCCCTCTGCGCGATCGACTCGGTGCCGCGGAGTCTGACCCCGGACCAACGGCGGGCTCTGGAGATCCTATCCCACCACGTCGTAAACCTTCTGGAGCTCCGGGCACAGAGCCGGGCCCTGGAGGAGTTATCGGACCTCAAGACCCGGATGATGGCGATTATGGCCCACGACCTTCGGTCGCCAATGGCGGCCGTCGCGAGCGCCATAACGCTCTTGAACGACGAACAGTTCTCGGTAGACGATCGCGTCACCGTTATGCGGGAGCTCGGGCAGCTCCTCGATTCGACGCAATACTTAATCGACAACGTGGTAACCTGGGCAAGCGGGGAGATGAAGGGTGCGAACCCCACCTCTCTGGACATGGTCGACCTCCGGGAGCTGACCGAGGAGATAGTCGACTCGGTGACCAACAGTTGCGTCGTAAAGGGAAACCGCTTGACGGCACACGTCAACGGCGCCGGTCCGGTAGAAACCGACCGGAACGTCCTCCTCTTCATTTTGCGCAATCTCTTGGTAAACGCCAACAAGTTTACCAGCGCCGGAGAGATAGAACTGGGAGCGGAGCACGGAGACGACGGGCTAACGCTTTCTGTCCGCGATACCGGTATAGGGATGTCGCCGGCTCAACTCGAGGGCCTCTTCGACTGGAGGGCACGCTCGAAGCGAAACGGTACTTCCGGGGAAAAAGGCTCCGGGCTGGCACTACTACTCTGCCAGGACATGGCGGCGCGAATCGGCGCTACCTTGAGCGCCGAAAGCACCGAAGGTGTGGGAACCGTCTTCCGCTTACAACTCCCAACGTCGTAGTCTGTTCCGGCGCGGCGAGAGCTCCAGCTAAATGACAAGTATCGTAAGGAAACCCAATGTTCAACACAGAAATGTCCGTCGGAGCCGACGGTAGCCTAACCCTTCCCCCTGAAGTGGCCCGGGCGTACGGCCTGGTACCCGGCGCCACGGCGCGCCTCGAGGTTCGGGAAAACAGCTTCGTCGTCCGCCGTAGCCCGAGCCACCTCGCCCGCCTCTACGTCGAGCTGACCAACGGGTGCAACATCGACTGCCGGACCTGCATGCGCAATGTCTGGGACCTTCAGACCGGCTTCTTGTCCGAAGAGCTCTTCGAAAAGATTCGGAGCGAGGTGGCCGGCATGGAAGACCGACCCCTGGTCTTCTTCGGAGGCTTCGGAGAGCCGATGCATCACCCGAAGGCTCTCGAGTATATACGGCGGATTCGGGAAACCGGCGCGCAAGTCGACCTTATTACCAACGGCACCCTCCTAACCCCCGATCGGATCGAGGAGCTTATCGCCGTCGGCGTACGGCGGCTCTGGGTCTCTATCGACGGCGCGCGGCCGGAAAGCTATTCGGACGTTCGCCTCGGCGCATCCCTCCCCCTCGTGCTGCGGAATCTCGAACGGCTG
>CAZLDK010000335.1:0-206 GCA_964558285.1 uncultured Spirochaetaceae bacterium
GCCCGGTGTGATCGACAGCCCAAAAAGCTGTGGGCCCTTCCTGCTATCAATTTGTGCTATCAATTTTCGTATAATAGGGGTAAAACCGGATAAAAGCCTTACTTGCACCCTGCTATAAAGCGCTATATAATATGAAAATAGACAAACGGGGAAAAACCAGCTAAAGGGCGATTTCGCCCTTTTAAGCTGTGGGTCACAGGTTCGAT
>CAZLDK010000335.1:216-3392 GCA_964558285.1 uncultured Spirochaetaceae bacterium
TTACCTTTACCCTCTAAGCGCTAATCGGTATTCTTAAGCAAAAAAGAAACGGGTGCTTTTGCACCCGCCACGTCCCCGGGCCGCTAGCTCAGTTGGTAGAGCAACAGCCTTTTAAGCTGTGGGTCACAGGTTCGATCCCTGTGCGGCTCATCGTTCCCGGCCTCCGGTGCCGGGCCCGGGCCTCTGTCCCCGGCCGCTAGGGCAGCTCGTGGAACCGATTCGAGTGCTCCGCCGCGGAGAAATGCCGCTCGTAGTTCGTCTTGTTGAACCAGCTCAGGTAATCCTCCGTCGGCCGGCTCTTTTCCTCGAGCTTATTCCAGACATCCTCCGGAAGGTCCCAGTCGCCGTGTTCCATGTTCTCGGTGAGTTGGGCGGTGGTGCGAATGCCGAGAATCACCGAGGTGACGAAGGGGCGTCCGAGGGGCCACCCGATGGCAAGCTTCGGCATCGGCAGACCGGTCTCCGCCGCGACGGCCTCGACGACGGCGGCGGTCTCCAAGCCCTTCGGGTGCCAGAACCGGGGGCCGTCGACCTTGCTCCGGTACGAGAGCCGACTTCCTTCCTCCGGCTTCTCCTGATTCTTGTACTTCCCGGTCAGAAGACCACCCCCGAGGGGGCTGTAGCAAAAGATGCCGACTCCGGAGTCGACGGCAGCGGGAATGATCTCCCGTTCCGGCTCCCGGTGGACCAGGTTGTAGAGATACTGCCCGGCGGTCAGTTTCTCGTACCCCCGGTTTTCGGCGATTCCGTTCAGCTTCGCAATATGCCAGCCGAACAGGTTGCTGCATCCGACGTACCGGATCTTTCCGGCGGAGACCAGGTCGTCGAGGGCTCGCATGGTCTCTTCGAAGGGCGTTACCGGGTCCGGGCCGTGGATGTAGTAGAGGTCGATGTAGTCGGTCCCCATCCGTTTCAGGCTCGCCTCGCAGGACTTGATAAGGTGCTTCTTCGAGCTTCCAAAGTTGTTCGGGTCCATACTTCGGGGAAAGTAGGACTTCGATGCGATAAGCACATCGTCCCGGGAGATCTGCGGCAGAAAGGATCCGATTATCTGTTCGGAGGTGCCTCCGGCGTAGACGTCCGCGGTGTCGAGCATGTTGCCCCCGCCGTCGAGGTAGGCCTTCATAATCGCGTGGGACTCTTTCTCGTCGCATCCCCAGTCCGGAGCGCCAAAGGTCATCGTTCCCAGGGTCAACCGGGAAACCAAGAGGCCGCTGCCTCCCATGTATCGATACTTCATATCTTTAAGCATAACCGATCGGCGGGGGAATGCAACGCGGAGCTTCCCCGGGTGAAGGCTACCGAAAAAGTCGCGATTTGCTTCTAGCGGTTTTGAATAATCGTGATAGGATCTCCACCAGGAGCGATAATGTGAAAACAGCTATCTACGGTGCCCCCTCCTTTAGCGTGGTCCACGTGGACCTGGACACGGGGGAGAGCGTGACGGCGGAAGCCGGGGCGATGCAGTCAATGTCGGCGGAGCTCGACATGAAAGCCGTGACCAACGGCGGTTTTTTTTCGGCTTTGGGAAAGAAGCTCTTCGGTGGTGAGTCCTTCTTCGTCAACCGTTTCGACAACAACACGGGCAAGACCTTGCGGGTATCCTTTGCCCAGGACGTTCCCGGAGAGATCGTGCAACGGGAGCTCCAAGAGGGGGAGGAGCTCTGCCTTCAAAAGGGCGCCTATCTGGGCCACACCGGCGAGGTAACCTTCAAGGCCTCCTGGGCCGGTTTTGTCGCCTGGGTTGGCGGGGAAGGGCTGATAAGGCTCAAGGTGAGGGGACCCGGAACGCTGTGGTACGGCGCCTACGGGGGGATAGTCCCCCGAGAGGTAGTCGGGGAGCTCAAGGTGGACGATGGGCATCTGGTGGCCTGGGATCCCTCCCTGAAGCTCAAGCTGGCGCTCTCCGGAGGGCTCTTCGCGAGCCTCTTCGGCGGAGAGGGCTTTGTTACCCGGTTGATCGGGAACGGGACCGTCTACGTCCAAACCCGGAGTATCAAGGGACTTGCCGCGTGGATCAACCCGAAGTTCAAGTAGGAGAGACGCTATGACAGTAGAAGTTCTATCCCGGCCCGCGAACGCAGCGGCAAAGATAACACTAGTCGGAGGAGAGGAATGCGTCGCCGAAGGGGGCGCAATGATCGCGATGTCCGGTGATATGGATGTCCAGACCCACGTTCACAAGGGCGAGAAAGGCGTTATGGGGAAACTCCGGGGGATGGCGCGGACCTTTGCCGGGGAGGGCATCTTTCTGAACCACTTTACCGCGGGGCCTTCCGGTGGGGAGGTGTACCTTGCGACGAACCTCCCGGGAGATATGGAGGTTATCCCCCTAAGCGAAGGGCGGACCCTCAACGTACAGAGCAGCTCTTTCGTCGCCCACGACCCGGGGGTCCGGATGCAGATAAGCTGGGGAGGGCTCAAGAACGTCTTCTCCGGCGAAAGCCTTATCTGGCTCAAGATGGGCGGCACCGGTACCGTGGTGGTAAACGCCTTCGGCGCCATCTATACCGTCGATGTAGACGGAGAGTACATCGTCGACACGGGAAACATCGTGGCCTACGAGGACTCCCTGGAGTTCAACATCAGCAAGGCCGGAAGAAGCTGGATATCCTCCTTCGCCGGGGGAGAGGGGTTTGTCTGCCGCTTTAGAGGAACCGGCCGGGTCTGGTGTCAGTCCCACGCCGACAGACTCTTCGGAGCCAAATTGACCCCCCATCTCGTGCCGAAGAAGAACTAACGGGCCAAAAGAGGAAAACGCTATGGATCAGCAGAAAACCGACTTTCCCTACACGATCGAAGCCGCGCCGGACTACGGAATGGCGGCCATCACCATACCCCAGGGCCGGACACTCACGGTGGAAGCGTCGGCGATGGCGTACATGGACTCCTCCCTCAGGATGAAGACAAAAATGGGCGGAGGCCTTAAACGGATGCTCTCCGGAGAAAAGCTCTTTATCAACGAGTTCAGCGCCCCGGAAAAGGACGCCGAAATCGGCATCGCCCCGGGGAGTCCCGGGGATATCGGCCACGTCTACCTGGAGAACGAGACCATTTTTCTTCAGAACTCGGCCTTTCTCGCGGCCAGTCCCGAGCTGAATACAACCATCGAGTTTCAAGGGTTCAAAGGGTTCTTCTCCGGGGAAAAGATCTTCATGATCAGCTGTTCCGGCACC
>CAZLDK010000336.1:0-3392 GCA_964558285.1 uncultured Spirochaetaceae bacterium
CGATCCAACTTTTTGATAAGGATTACCGTCATCCCCAGCGCGATGGCGGGAAGCGCCGCTGCGGTTATGCTGAACTTGAAGCCGAGAAGCGCCACAATCCAACCGGTAACCGTGGTGCCGATATTCGCCCCGAGAATGACGCCGATGGCCTGCCTCAACGTCAAGAGCGCCGCGTCGACGAAACCGACGACTAAGACGGTAGTCGCCGAGGACGACTGGATGATTCCGGTAATCGTAAAGCCGGTTAACACTCCGACAAACCGATTAGACGTCATGTACGCAAGAATCTGCTGCAGCTTCGACCCGGCAGCCTGCTGAAGACCGCTGCTCAGAAGGCGCATTCCGTAGAGGAACACCCCAAGGGATCCCAGGATCAGAAGAAGTCGATAGATTGCCGCCACCGGAGAAATCCTATCACGACAAGGCCGGATTTGTCCCACGTTCCCTCAACCAAAAACCGCCCCAACCGTAGACTCAATATATGAAAACTGATATATTCGTAGCATGACTAAAGAAGAGTTTGATGCCCTGGTGACGGAGGAAACCCGGCCGGTCGTCCTGGATGTCTGGGCCCCCTGGTGCGGCCCCTGCAAGGCGATGAAACCGGTCTTCGAGAGGCTGGGCGAGGAGTTCTCCGACCGGACCCGGGTGGTAGCGATAAATGCCGACGAAAGCCCCGAGGTCGCCGCCGAGTTAAAGATCTTCGCGATCCCGACGGTCTTGGTCTACTCCGGTGGTCGGGAGGTTGCCCGGCGAATGGGGGCCCAAGGCGCCGGGGACCTGCGGACCCTCTTTACGGCAGCCGTAGAAGGAAAACCGGTCCCGAAGATGACCAACCGGAAACGCCTCTTTCGCATCGTCGCCGCGGCCGTCGCCTTTGCCATCGCCGGGCGGGTGGACCCGACTTGGTCGATGTACGCCCTCGGCGGTCTGTTGCTCTTTTCCGCGGTCCACGACCGCTGCCCCCTCTGGCAGGCCCTTGTTGGGCTCTTTCGCCCTCGGGTGTCGGAGACGTAGTTAGGGTAACTTGTCGAATTGCGATACCTTTCCTACCAAGTAGGAATAGGTGATGACGACAACCGATAATGACCGATTGACAGCCCTCCTGGCGCAGTTCCGGGACCACCCCGTCGTAGAACAGCTCGGAGAGTTTCTTCGAGATGCTCCGGACGAAGAGCTCTTTCACATAAATATGGGAGCCCTCTGTGAGCGTTGGGGCATCGACCGTTCCGCGGCCGTAGAGCTCTTTCTCCGGAGCGTGCGATTCGGGCTCTTGAGCATGGAATGGGCCTTCCACTGCCCTACGTGCGGCGGCGTCGCGAAAGAGAGCCTCCAGCTCTCCCACACCCACGAAGAGGAGTTCTGTCCGGTTTGCCGGGTGGATTTCCGCAGTACCCTCGACGAGAACGTCGAGGTGTTTTTCTCGGTGGGTGAGGAGATCCGCCACCTCCCGGAGGAGCTGAAAGAGGCTTACGGCCGGATAATCGTCGAAGACATTACCGCTTCCGGACGTCACGAGTGGCGCACCGATTCGACCATCCACGGAGTAGAAATCATAAATCATCCCGTGTTTCGGGAGATCTTCGGGGACGACACCTTACCCTTAGATCAGAGCCTCGAGATAAAGTCGGCTACCATTCTCTTTACCGACATAACCGGATCGACGGCGATGTACGAACGGCTCGGGGACCCCCGGGCCTACCGGCTGGTTCGGGACCACTTCGACGTAGTCTTTCGGGCGATAACCGATCAGCGGGGGCTTCCTATCAAAACAATCGGAGACGCCGTGATGGGCGTCTTTACAACGGAAGCCGCGGCAATCGAGGCGGCGTTTCAGATGACCGCCGCTTTAGCCGAGAGCAACTCCAGCCGGGGGGACGGAATCGACATTGTTCTGAAGATAGGTATGCACCGAGGACCAGTGATCGTCGTCACCTTGAATAACCGGATGGACTACTTCGGGCACACCGTCAACATCGCTGCCCGGGTTCAGTCCGTCGCCAAACCCCAGGAGGTCTGCTTGACCTCGGACGTTTTCGAAGCACCGGGGGTCAAGCCGATTGTCCGGTCCCGGGTGTCCCGGGTAAAGCGGGGGCCCGTCGAGCTCAAGGGAATCGAAAAACCGGTAACGGTCTATCACATAGATACAACCGGCAGATAGATACAACCGAAGCGGCTCCGGGTCCCGAAGTCTAGCTCAACCCGCGGTGGGGCTCCCTCCGGAGGGGCGATCCTTCTGATACAAGAACCGCTTGATCTTCTTCGTGGGAGTCCGCTCGAGCTCTTCGGTCTGGAGGATAAGCTCCGCGAGGCGGGAAAAGTGGTTGAGCCGGGCGTTGACGCTCCGCTTAAGGCGCCCGAGAGTCTCTTCCGCCGAGCTGCGGATCGCCTCAACATCGACCTTGGAAGCGGCGTGCCCAATCTGTTCCCCAAGGGCCTCGAAGTTCAACCGAACCAGGGCAACCAACTTATCCCCCCTTGAGAGAACGAGGGACTCTTCCACCAGCGGCTCGGCGTCGATTTCGGCCTCGATCTCCTCGGGGTAGATGTTCTCGCCGCTCGGCCCGACGATGACGGACTTGGCCCTGCCCTTGATATAGACATAGCCACTCTTGTCGAAGGCACCAAGATCGCCGGTCTTGAACCAACCGTCGTCGGTAAAAACCTCGGCGGTCGCTTCGGGATTCCGGTAGTAGCCGAGCATGATGTTCGGTCCCCGGGCTTGGATCTCCCCTTCTTCTACCGAGTCCCCCGCCTTCTCCAGCCGCAGCTCGACATCCCGGAGCGCCGGGCCCGTGGAGCGGTATCGGGTATCGCCGACGTCGGTGCCGGCCAACAGAGGCGCTGTTTCGGTAAGTCCGTAACCGACGGCGTAGGGAAAACGCCCTTCCCGCAAGAATCGCTCCGTCGCCGGTGAGATAGCCGCGCCCCCGACACCGAAGAATCGGATTCTGCCGCCGAACTGCTTCAGAATCTTCTTGACGGCGACCCGATGAATCAGCTTCCGCACCGGCGGAAAGCCGCCGAGCCATTTCGGAAGCTTCGCAAAGATGGGAAGCACCCGGGAGCGGTAGATCTTCTCCAGAATGAGGGGAACCGACAGCACTATCGTCGGTCGTACCGTCGAGAAGGCCGCAAGCAGCTTGCTGATCGTCGGTGGCCCCCCGAGGTAGGTAATCGACGCCCCACCGAGAATGGGGGTCAGAAACCCGATGGTCCACTCGTAGCTGTGTGCCAGGGGGAGAATCGAGAGGAGGTTGTCTTCGGTGTTGATCGGAAAGAGGGTAATAGCCGCCTGGGCGTTGGAAATAAGGTTGCGGTGGGAAAGCATGACCCCCTTTGGATTCCCCGTGGTTCCCGAGGTGTAGATGATGGTGACCAGGTCGTCGGGG
>CAZLDK010000337.1:0-3381 GCA_964558285.1 uncultured Spirochaetaceae bacterium
GTCGAGGACGGAGTCCTCAATACCACCGTAAACCGCGGTTCGCACGTAGGCCTCGACCAGGGCCTTGTGGAGGTACGCCGGCAGTCCTTCGAACGCCGACTGATGCCGTCGGGCGTGGCGGAGAAACTCGCTCCCCCAGGGCGACAGTGCGACCGGGTCTATGAGAATCAGCTTAGAGAGCTCCAGGCCGTCCAACAGATGGGCTCGGAGGACGGTTGCGCCTCCGTAGTCGTGTCCTAGAGCTATCGGTCGATCAAGATTCCAGTGTTCCACGAGACCCGATAGAATCTGATTCTGGATCCCGAGAGAGACGTCGGCGTCGGGTTTGTCGGATTCCCCGTACCCGAGCATATCGTGGTAATACACCGTATAACGCGAGGAGAGCGAACAGATTAGGTGGCGCAAGTTGTAAGAGGACCACGGAGTACCGTGAACGGCTATCAACGGGGGTCCCTCACCCATAACACCGTAGCGAACCGGGTGGCCCTTGTAGCGGTACTCGTAGCGAAGGTCGAGGAAGACCATAGGGGATTTCGTTCTTCTTCGGTCCGTCATGGGATTCAAGATAGAGCCTCTAGGCAATAACGCACACTATTTACTTCTGAAGGCCGTTCTAGGAGGAGCTCTCCAGGGAAAGAAGAAGCTTGCTAAGAAGACGGGCCGCTTCCCCTTGCTCTTCGGCGTCTAGAGCAGCGACCAGCTCTCGCTCGCAGGATAGATGCGACACCAGGGCCTCGTCGACCTTCCTCCGGCCTTGGCCGGTCAGGGAGACCAGCGTACCGCGGCGGTCACCCGGGTCCGGGCGCCTCCGAATCAATCCGAGGCCCTCGAGTCGGTCGAGACGATTGGTCATAGCGCCGGAGGTAAGCATGGTCGTCCGGTAGAGCGTCGTAGGAGTGAGCTCGTAGGGTGGACCGCTCCTGCGAAGCGTAGCCAACACGTCGAAATCGGCTCCGGTCAACCCGAACTGCCGGTAGTCTTTCTCCATGCGGCGCTCTAGAATCCGCGAAGCTCTCGAAATGCGCCCGACGATTCCCATCGGGGCAACGTCGAGATCCGGTCGCTCACGTTTCCAGGCGTCGAGTATCGTGTCCACAGAGTCCATCACCTACTTAGTTTAACATAAAGTTTCTTATCCACAAGAGGCTTTACACTAATCCTAGTATCACGTATCTTTATATCAAGCTACTTACTGTGGAGATACCTATGAGAACTGTCCTTCTTACTGCCCTGGCTCCTGCCCTTTGGGGAACGACCTACTTCGCTGCCACCGAGTTGCTACCCGGCTTCGACCCCTTTGTTGTGGCCGCCGTTCGGGCGATTCCGGCCGGCGCCGTATTGACGATTCTCGGAGGAAGCCTTCCGAGGGGCGCGTGGATATGGAAGAGCCTTCTCCTCGGGGTTCTGAATATCGGCCTCTTTTTCGCGCTTCTCTTCGTCGGGGCGTACCGGGCACCCGGGGGAATCGTCGCCACCATAGGAGCGCTCCAACCGGTCGTCGTCATCCTACTTACCTGGGCCGTGGCCGGACGCCGACCGGGCGCGACCTCTGTGGCCCTCGGGATGGTCGGGTTTGTCGGCGTCAGCCTCCTGGTATTCAGCCCCGGGGTCACCCTCGACCCACTGGGTGTCCTCGCCTCAGTCGGCGCCGCCTTGTCGATGGCTACCGGCGTCGTTCTGACCAAACGATGGGGGCGTCCGGTTTCCCTCGTCGCCTTCACCGGGTGGCAGCTCCTCGCCGGTGGCGGTGTCGTCGGGTTGTTCTCCCTTCTGACGCCCACGCCGGCCCCGACCTTTCAGGCATCCAATGTCGTGGGGTTCCTCTGGCTCGGGCTCGTCAATACTGCTTTAGGCTACGTCCTCTGGTTTCGGGGAATCGAGAAGATCGGAGAAGCCTGGAAAGTCTCGATACTTGGGCTCGTCAGTCCCTTGGTGGCGGTCGTTGTCGGGTGGAACGTTCTCGGACAACAGCTGACCGCGTTACAGGTAGTGGGTGCTCTCCTGGTTCTCTTCGGAGTAGCCGCAAGCCAGCTATCCACAAGCTCCGGATCCAAGGTCCACACGGCTGGTCTTTCGTTGCCGCCAAAAACGTAAGGCGGGAAACATAGTTGTCACTTTTTCGGTCGTCGAAGTGGTTCGAGAGGGCTACACTCTGGTCATCAAAACCGGGGGTGACCACATGAGAATAGAAGACCCGACCCAGGTAGACGAGTACTATCGTGCCCTCTTGGACCGTAACCGCGAGTATCTCGGGCTTTTCGTCGTAGGTGTTACGTCGACGGGAATCTGCTGCCTACCGACGTGCCGGGCCCGAAAGCCAAAAAAGGAGAACACCGAGTTCTACGATTCCGTTGCCCACCGTCTCAAGCCTAAGACTCTCCACACTAGACCGTTTTCCCTTTGCCGGCATTCCTGAGTATGTTACTTTGAACCTGGAGGTAATCTTTGAAAGGCTTAACGGCAGCAGTTGTCATCTCGACGATGGTGTTTCTCACGGGATGCGCCACGACGACAACGACACATGTAAACGAAAACTACGACCGGCCGATCGAGAGTCTCTTGGTGATAGCGGGATTCCAGACGATCCACGGGCCCTTCGGTCATCCCAACCCGGGGAACCCGGTTTCTCCCCTCTTCTTCCCCGACTTCGAGACGGCGCTAACCGAGCGATGGCAGCGGGAAGACTTGGCCGTTCTCGTAAACGCGGTAGCCGTCGACGGACAGGTCGACCTGATAGGCCTGATGAGCCAAGCGGACCCTGACGCCGTTCTCTTGGTCGAGCAAATTGCCGTAGAAGGAGACGCGCTCTACAAGACCTCACTCATTGACACCACAACAGGCGACCGGATCTGGGAGGGAGAATACACCGGCGGAGAGACCGCACCCGAGGCAATCGCCAAGCGCATGTACACCCGGGTAAACCAGGGGCTCCGCAGGTCGAGCCTCGACCTGTTCTAGGCTTTCGGCGGGGTGGGCTCTGCGGGTCCGGGAACCGACTCAAACACTCCGGACTCCGGAGAATCGAAACCCAAACCGGCTATCGCTTTCGCGCTAGCGTCCCCGGCGGAGACACACCCTTCGCCCCGGCCCGACGGAAGGGGTGCCCTCCAGGCGGTCAACAAGATCGTGAAGCATCAATCCCTGTATCTTTCCGACCTGCCTGATATTGATGCCGTCAGAATCCATCTGGAGCAGTTCATCCCCGTGTACAACGATGTCCGCCCCCACTGCGCCCATGGGTATCTCACGCCTACGGAGGTTCACAACGGGATGGTTCCCGTCCCCCCGACGGTTTGCGGAGCAGTTTCAAGAGGCCAGAAAGCTCAGAGTCGAGGCTAATCGCAGTATTGCCTGTCCGCCGTGTGAGCCAATCAATGAATA
>CAZLDK010000338.1:0-3375 GCA_964558285.1 uncultured Spirochaetaceae bacterium
CTTCGGACTATTGGAGTACACAAATCTGGGGCAGGCTCAAAAACCCGACCCTGCATAGCTTCATGCCTCCCATGATTCACCTACCCGGACTTCACGAGGATGCAAACGCACCGTTCGACGCGGGCCCCGATGCAGGACCAATCCGGAATCTGAACGGTGAGCTCCAATTAGTCGAGTCCACCGAGTTGGGCTTCGAGGCGACGGGTTACTGGAGCGAGGGCAACGCCGCCGGCATCGCCTACGACAGCGACAGCGGTTTGTTCGGCATAGCGTCTTCGTCCGGCGGCGTGTACTACGTCGAAGATGACTTCGCGACGGTTGTGTCAAGCGCGGTGTTCGACCGCGTCAACGGCTACGACGTCAAATACACCACCGACGCGACCTTCTTTGGTCCTGAGTCGCTGGTGATGACTGCGTGGAACAAGACGGTATACGGAACGGTGCGAGTGGACCCGAGCGAAGTCAACGAGACAGTTGAATGGAAAGAGTTCCGGGAAACCAGCGGAGATCTGATGCCGGTCTTCGGCAGCAAGAATCGCCACCGACTCTACACCGCACGAGCAAAGTCAGCCTTTACTTCCAGTCTCGCGATGGATAATGAGACCGGTCTGTACTCGGTTGTGAACGTTCCGTCTCCACAGGTGTCGAGAATCGTTGTCTCCCAGTTCGGCCCTGACCATCGTCTGAGCCGCGAAGATGTACTATCGGTTGCCGACGGAATCAGTCTGCGAGACGAGATGGATCTCAACGACTACTACCCCATTGCCGCAGACATCGTCGATGGAACGATGTACCTGCTCAGTCGAACTTATCGGACGTTGTTGCTCGTCGACATGGACAGGATCGCGGTCACCGGAGCGTATTCAATACCCGAGCTCGGTGACTATCACGGCCTCGCAGTCACCGACGACGCTCTCTACGTGCTTAGTCACGATGAGGGACAGGACTACGTCCACCAGTTGAGTCGGCCACAATAACCAGGCCAAAGCATCTCTGAAACGGGCGGGGGCACAGAGTGTCCCCGCCTTCTATTCCTCAGACTGGCGTTAATGTGGTGGTGGACCGGGTAGCGCCGGTAAGCGTCAAAGCCGCGTTACGCCGTTCGATGCAGGATAGAATACGGCAGGGCTTTCAAAGTATCGGCTATTCGCCCCGAGTATGCCGCAAGTAACTTCGACGCTTCGTCGCAGTACGCTCCGGCAATCGCGATGGATTCTTCGAATCCTCCGTAACTGGTAACGGCGACCACAAAGTCATCCAAGTTTCCGATCTCCGGATGCTGAATGCTGTCCTGAATATATTTCTTCTTTGCGGAGCTCGCCCGTTCGCTAGCGATGATCACGGGCAATGTAACCTTACCGTTCATGAAATCGTCGCCTCTGTTTTTTCCCATCCCGGGCGAGGTGTAGTCCATGATGTCATCGATGATCTGAAACGCCATGCCGAGGTTGTGGCCGTAGGCGGTAAACGGCCTCAAGTCCCTTCCCTGCAGACTAGGGGCAGCCTCGGTAGCGGCAGCGAACAACGCGGCGGCCTTGGCTCCGATGACGGTGAAGTATTGATCTCGAGTGATATCGACTTTGCCGGCTAGCGACATCTGCAACACCTCTCCCTCGGTAATTATCCGCGACGCGCGAGCGAGGGCTTCGAGCGCCTCTACACTGCCCGTTTCCACTGCAAGCTCGGAAGCACGAGCGAACAGAAAGTCTCCGACCAGAACGCTGGCGTGGTTCCCGAAAACCTGGCTAGCTGCAGGTCTGCCACGGCGGAGGTCGGACCCGTCTAGTACGTCATCGTGTAGGAGGGTTGCGGTATGTACGAACTCTACTGCAGCGGCCAGCTTTTTCGGACCTTCGGATTGGTCACCCAGCAGTGCTGCAAAAGCCATTGTTAACAGTGGACGGATACGTTTTCCACCGGCGCCGATCACGTATTGCACAAGTTCGGGGATCAATGGAACGTCGGATCGTATGCGGTTCAGCATAATTCTGTTGACCGCGATCATCTCGTCATGGAGAATCGAAGCTAGCTCTTCGGTAGCGCCTACTGAGGTGTCAGATAGGCCGGCGTTTATCATCCCTCGATTTTAGGTTCCTTTGTCTGCGTGTCAACCCGGGATGCAACTGGCCCCGGGCCGGCGCGTTCCGGAAAGACAGCAGCATCAGTCCCGAGCTATCCACGGGCAGAGCCTGCGCTCGCCCGCGTCAATAAGGGCAAGCATCAGTGCAGCAAGTATCGCGAGGCTCAGGATTCCGGCGAACATGCGAGGATAGTTTATCATCACCCAGTTGTTCATGATGAAGTAGCCCATCCCGAAGCCAGTTGCATAGTTTTCCGCGAGAAAAAGCACCGCTATGCCGATTCCTGTGCTGATTCGGAGGGCGCTGAACAATTTCGAGAGAGTGCTCGGTAGATAGAGCCGAAGGAAGCGCACCAATGGCTTCATGCCGAGAATCGCCGCAGCCCGATGCAATTCTGCGGGGATTTCCCTCACTCCGTCCCGAGCAGCTATGATCAGCTGAAAAAGGATCACCGAAAACAGCAGCAGTACCTTTGACGTATCGCCAAGGCCGAACAGAACCATGAACACCGGGAGGAACGCGATTTTCGGTACCGGATACAGCACGTATACCACGGGGGACAGGACCGTATCCGCCGGCCGGGAGACCCCAACCCAGATCCCCACTGGAACCGCGACGATCAAAGCGGCGAGAATGCCGGTGGTTAGACGAAGCAGCGATGCTCCCGCGTGAAGGAGCAACTGACCGCTGAGGACCAGCTCCAGGAGCACCCACACTACCCGGTGGGGGAGAGGAATGAGGCGGGCACCGAGTGAGGCGCTGAGTACATACCAGAGGATCACGACGGCAATCATTCCGTAGACGCCGGATAGGCGCGCCACTAGGGACAGCAGTCCAGCGGCATTTTTTTGTTTCATGAAGCACCCGAGAGGCGGCCGTGCGTGACCGCCTCAAGCATTCCCCGCAGCTCGACTACAAGATGATAGAAATCCTCGTGGCTACGTGCGTCGGGATCGGGAAACAGCGGGTTCTCGAGCCTGCCAAAAACCTCCCCGTTTGCCATGACCGCAACCGTCGGCGCAAGGAAGAGGGCTTCTTCTATGCTGTGGGTCACGTAGATCGCGGTCATCTGCCTGTTCTGCTGCTCTCGAAGCAGCAAATCCTGAAAGGCTTCCTTGGTGAAGGCATCGAGGGCGGCAGTCGGCTCATCCAGAAGAATGATGTCCGGCCGCGAGACTAGGGTTCGGGCGATCGCAATACGCTGCCGTTCCCCGCCGCTGAGATTTCCCGGGTACGAATCAGCTGCGTGCCCCACACCGAGTGAGGACAGAAGCGACTTCACCGAACGCCGCCG
>CAZLDK010000339.1:0-3369 GCA_964558285.1 uncultured Spirochaetaceae bacterium
AATATCCTGGAAAAGATCAACGTGAGCTCCCCCGTACGCTTCGACGAGCCGATGCGGCTCCACACGAGCTTCGAAGTGGGCGGTCCGGCGGACATCTACGCCGAGCCACGGACCCTTGAAGATTTGTCCTCCATCGTTGGGGAAGTACACCGCCTTGGAATCCCGCTCTTCCCCCTCGGCGGAGGGGCCAACATTCTGGTTTCCGACGCCGGCATCCGGGGCGTTGTAATCGACATGCGCCACTTCGACGAGCTGGAAATCATCGAGTCCGGAGCAGCTGTCGGGGGCGAGACCCTCCTCCGGGCCGGAGCTGGGCGCGCGATCAGCGACGTCGCCGCCTGGGCGGCGGATCGCGGACTCGGGGGGCTGGATTTCCTCTACGCCATGCCCGGAAGCGTCGGCGGGGCTATCTGGATGAACGCCCGGTGCTACGGCGTCTCGGTGGATGAGGTACTCCGGGAGGTCGATTACGTCGACGAGAGTGGCGCGGCCACTAGCTACCAGGTAAACCGCGGCGACTTCGACTACAAGAAGTCTCCGTTTCAAGAGAGCACCTGGATTATCTCCTCCGGCGTCTTTGCGCTGCGGCCGGAACAGTCGGTGGACGTCTGGAGTCGTATGGAGGAGCATCAGGAGGACCGGACCGGAAAGGGGCACTTTCTCGCCCCCTCCGCGGGGAGCGTATTCAAGAACAACCGCGCCTTCGGGAGCCCAACGGGAAAGATTATCGACGAACTGGGGTTGCGGGGGCACCGGATTGGGGGAGCCAAGGTGTCGGACACCCACGCGAACATCATCGTCAACGCGGGAGGCGCCACCGCCGCTGATATTCGTCGGCTGATTGAGTACCTTGAGTCTGAGGTCCTCGAGCGTAGAGGGCTCCGACTCGAGCGGGAGGTTCTCTATGCCGGGGAGTGGTCCGAAGATTGGGATTCGGGAGCGTAAGAGATGAATCCATCAAGCGCCGAGAATCTAAGAGAGTATCTCGACCTTCTCGGTGACCAGGAGCTCCGGAGCGCCATCGCCGATATTCCCGTCCACGATCTTCTGACCGTCTGGGACTACTTAGAAGACGAAGAAAAGACCCGGGTCTTCTTGCTCCTGGATCTCGAGCGCAAGGTCCACCTAACCACCGAGCTCTCCCAGCCGGATCAAGAGAAGCTTATCCAGAACCTTCCGATGGACAATATCCGGTCCCTCTTCGAAGAGCTCGAACCGGATGACCTGGTGGACATTATCCAGGCGGCGAAGCCGGAGGTCCGGGAGTCGGTCTGGAACTCCTTGAGCGACTCGGCGAAACAGGAGACGAAATTTCTCCTACGCTTCGACGCCGACGACGCCGCGGGGCTAATGACGCCGCGCTACCTGGCCATTCGGTCGACCCTTACGGTCGGGCAGGCCCTCGCCTTTATCCGCTCCGCAGGGCGGGATGTGGAAACCGTTTATTACATTTACGTCGTCGATCAACTCCGGCGACTCATGGGTGTGGTCTCGCTCAAGGACCTTCTGTTTCACGACGATGTCGAACGAATCGACAATATCATGGTCCGGGATGCCGTAACTGTCCGTGAAGACATGGACCAGGAAGAAGTCGCGAAGGTTCTCGAGACCTACGATCTTATCGCCATCCCGGTTCTCGACGACTACAACCGGCTCCTCGGCATCATCACCTTCGACGACGTCATCGACGTTATCCGTAACGAACAGACCGAGGATGTCTACAAGATGGGAGCGATGGAGGGAAGCCTCGACCGCTACACCGAGTCGTCGGTCTGGCAGCTCATACGACGGCGCATCCCCTGGCTTATAATCCTTCTCATCGCCGGCACCGTCACCACGAACGTGCTGAATCATTTTCAATCGATTATCGTCACCGCCGCCTTCCTGGTCTGGTTCGTTCCGGTCATCACCCAGACCGGGGGGAACTCCGGAACCCAGAGCTCAACCTTGATGATTCGAGGTCTTGCGACGGGAGAGATCCGCTTTCGAGATATCGGGGAGGTAATCGGTAAGGAGCTCCTTGTTGGTGCACTGATGGGAGTGGTCCTCGGCGGTGTACTCTGGCTCCGGGGCGTCTTTCTGCCGCCGGGCATCGAAGAGCTCCAAGCCCTCGCCGTAGGAGCTTCGCTCATCTTCGTCGTGCTCTTTTCCACCGTCATCGGGGCGGTGGCGCCTCTGGTGATCTACCGCCTTGGGATGGATCCCACGGTCATGGCAGGCCCCCTGATGGCGACGGTTATCGACGTTGCAGGACTGACGATCTATTTCCAAGTGGCCCGATTGATTCTCCAGCTCTAACCGTGGCTCCTCAGAGTCCTATCTGTTGCAGAAGCCAGACTTCCAGAAGAGCCTCCCCTCCCCGGCCTGACCGATCCCAGGCGTAGCTCCCCTCGAACCGGAGCTCCCTCCGCTCCCATTTCCACCGAAACTCCACTCCCGCCTCCGGGACCAGGGGGCCCTCCTCGGCGGCCCACTCGACTCGTCCACGAAGCTGGCCCCGCATCGCCGCGAGCCGCCCCTCCAGAGCAAACCGTCGCCGGGGAGGCCCAAGGTAACGGTAGGAGTAGTCGGCCCCGAGGGCCACCTCGGCGGCACCGGAAAGAGTGGTCGTTGCGCCGAACCCCACCTCCTGCCGCCGCTCTGCCGTCGACTGCCCGGCGGCGTCACTGTCCCGGGTGACGCTCCCCTCCCACCGGCTTTCCGCTTCGACCCGGAGGCCGCCCCGGGGACCGGGGCGCCCCGCCGCCACCCCGCCGGGCACCGCGTCGAAAAGCAGCAGATGAGTCTCCAGCGTCGTATCGTGGCCTCGGGCCCCCAGGGAGCTGCCGTCGACGGCGGGATGTTCCCGGCGAAAGTGATGGCCGACCTCGAGCTCGGCGGAACCCCGGCGGAGAAGCATAGCTCCACCAAGGCGGTCGCGGGAGCTCCCGTAGTCCCCGTCGGGCTCCGGGTAGTAGCCGCTCTGTCTGCCGGCGATACCCGCGACCTCGATCGCATCCCCGGTGTAGGCGTACCGAAAGAGCGAGTACCCCCCCGGGGGGAGCGCTTGCGAGAGGGAAGCGCCGAAGAAGCCCTTGAGACCGGTCCGGCCTTGGACGACTTCGATTGTCGCGGTGGTAAGCGTGACGGGGCCTCCCGGGCGGGGGCGTTTTTCGGTGTACCAGGAGTCTCCCTCGGACCCCGCGAGGCCGCTGGGGTCGGTCTCCGTAGCGACGACGAAGAGCTCGCCACGAAGGGCGGGTCGATCGACGGGCAGTGCGTAGAGGCTGCCGGAGGCGGAGCCCGCCCGGGTCCTGATTCCCGAAAGTTGCAGCCGCTCCTGCCGGAGGCGCACCGACACCGCCTCCCGGGAGGCCCGAGAGAAGGAGC
>CAZLDK010000340.1:0-3279 GCA_964558285.1 uncultured Spirochaetaceae bacterium
ACCATTGTGAGATCTGGTACGGTTCGGGGGGTGTTTCGAACAATCTCTATTTCGGGACCGTCAGTTCTGCCGGCACGGTGGTTGGCGGTTTGAGCAACGGTACAGCCTACACCTTTAGAGTCAAGACTGTTGACTTCTCGGGAAACGTATCCCCCGGAAAGACAGTAGCTGCAACACCGACTTTGGGCGCCTTGCCGCCCCCGGGCGGCGTCAGTGCGAGCGCGTCGGGTAACAGTATCAACGTTTCGTGGAACGCCGTCCCCTTTTCGCCGGTCGAATATCGAGTTCGGCGCAAGTCTCCGCCATCGGTCGAGAGCTATCAGACGATTGCGAATGGACTTAGCACAACGACCTACACGGACAGCTCGATCGAGTTGGGCAAGGGCTATCACTATCAGATTATTGCCGTAGATACGGCGAACAGCAGAACGAGTAGCGGCTCGGCGCCGGCATATGCAGTGACGCTTCGTCACATAACCGAAACTGAGAGAAACAACGACAACGTCGTCAATAGCCTGCAGTACAACACCCACTACTGGGACGCACAGACCGTGACCGAAGACCTGGATTGGTTTCGCATATCGGGCAGCTATTCGGGCGCATCCAGCATCTATAGCTCCTACTCCTATCGGAGTTGGGATTCAGACTGCTTTAGGCTCCAATTGGATTACGGCGACACTGTTGAGTTTGAACTCATAGAAGGCGAAATGAATGGTATTTGGGCCATGGACGTTTCCATTCACGACTTTGGCTACTACACGTCGGGAAATGACTTTGATTCCGAGCTCAATTTCCTTAGCCCATGGTCGCCGTGGTGCGAATATCATGGCGCTTCTATTGGTAGCACTTACGGGACCTATCTTGATATCTCCATGTGGGCCGATCTGGCTCCGTATGACTACGAGATAGAGATCCGGATCCATCGGGATTAGATATGAGTCGTTCCGAGAACGCCTAGGCAGGAGGTGCAAGGGCAGTCCGTCGGCAGAATCGTAGTTGTAGAGGGGCCATCTGTCTCTGCAAGACGCAGCAAGCTGGATTGATTCACATATCAGCCAAACTAACTTCTGGACCATTAGATCATCGATGAACGAGAGGAGGAGGAAATGAAGAACAAAAGCGCGCTTCTGTCGACAATGGTTTTGCTGCTTGCAGCAACTATGCTGTTTCTTTTCCTTGGATGCTCGACTGATAGTGAGGAAGAGTATGTATGCAAAGTCATGGAATGGGATGTTTGGAGTGGATCATATGAGTGGGCCCGAAATACTTGGGTTATGGCTACGAGCGAAGATGACGCCCTCAGCAAATGTGATAAAAAGGTATCGAACGGTTACTGTTCCTCTTGCTGGAAAGACTGATTCGTAGCCCCTTTCTCAAAATCACGCTGCCTCAAGATCATTTTGTCCTTTCGAGTGCGGAGACACGATAACAGATGCAATCGCATCGGTGGTTTTCGTTGTGAAGGGCGCGGAGGACTTTTTGACACATCATGATCTTGACAAGAGGAGTTTACGGCATGACAAGAACAAGCCCCCGTGCAGTCGTCTGGTATAGCGGAATCGTGCTGGCGGCACTTTCTTGTTTTCTGATTGCAGGCTGCGGAAGCGCCTCGACCAACAGCGGTGAAGATTCATCGGATAACGGAAATCAACCGTTTGGCACGGTGCCCCAGACAGGACAGTCTCAGTGCTGGGATCAGAGCGGCAACCTTATCGACTGTGCTGGTTCCGGTCAGGATGGGGAGCTTCAGAAAGGTGTGGCCTGGCCCCAACCACGGTTCATCGATAATGGAGACGGCACCATCACCGATATGCTCACCGGTTTGATGTGGGAGCAAGCGCCGAGCGGTTCTTCTACCGATTGGGAAGGAGCGCTCACCAGGATAGGCACGATAAACGGGATTGAGCTGGGGGGGCACACTGACTGGAAATTGCCCAACCGTTTTGAACTGATGACCCTGCTGAACTGCGGTTACACGGCCGGCTGGAACGATGAGTGGTTGATAGATCAGGGCTTTTCGTCAATCGGAACTGGGTTCTGGTCTTCGAGCACCAAAGCCACCGCTACCGTTGAAAAGTGGTGGAGTGCGATCGGTTTGGACAGCAGAGTGTACTCGTCATCGCAGGATCTGAGTTACTACACGATCGGAGTCAGAACAGAAACGGTTGGTGCTGTGGCACTACCGCGTACCGGCCAGTCGGACAGCTATCATGAGGGGGATGACGGCGACATTCAGGCCGGTAGGGTCTGGCCCGATCCCCGGTTCACGGACAACGGAAATAGCACTATCACGGACAACCTTACCGGTTTGATATGGGAGCAGTCGCCAGAAAACGCAACGACTGACTGGAACGGGGCGTTTGATAGGATATCGGATCTCAACAGCTCGCAGCTCGGCGGCAGAAGCGATTGGCGGCTGCCCAACAAGTGGGAGCTGGCCTCGCTCATACACATCGGGGAAACCAACACTTCTACGTGGCTCAACAGCGGTCCATTTTCGAGTATTCTCTCCTCTTATTACTGGAGTTCAACCACTAATCCGCACGACACGACCGCCGCCTGGCTTGTGCGCATGCACGACGGATATGTCGCCGATGTATTCGACAAGACCACCAGCCAGCCCACCTGGGGGGTGTGCGGACCCGACTAGCTAACTGTGCTCTCCTTTTCTTACTTCCGCGCCGTCGAAACAGGTGAGAGCTCACCAGAGGTGTCTATCGTTCATCTTGACGCATACAAAGATTGTATAAGATACTGGTGTCATGGCTGAGAAGACCAGCACGGTGAACATTTCCTTCCGCGAAGACCTGCTCAAGCAGATTGACGAGGTGGCACGTATCGAGTCGCGTTCGCGCTCGGAACTCGTTCGAGAAGCAGCGCGCATGTACATTGAACGCAAGCGCAGGATGGATACGGTGATCGAGTCAATCCGAGAGACCGTTCGTCAACGCGGGATCACAGCGGAGGATGTCGCGGCGGAAGTCGCTGCCGTTCGCGCCCAACGCAAGCAACGTGGGTCGTGATCGCAACCGTAGATACCAACGTCCTTGTCTCAGGGGTGTTCTTCGGTGGGACTCCGGGAAAGGTGGTGACCGCAGCACGCGAAGGCGTGTTCACGCTCGCAGTGACGCTGCTGCTTCTCAGCGAACTTCGACAGGTGGTTTCTAGGGCTAAGTTTGGACTGCATCCGGATGCGATTGAGTTACTGATGGCCGACGTGGAAGCCTATGCAACGGTCGTCTACCCGCGGAAGCTCCATCAAGTAGTGGCGAGTGACTC
>CAZLDK010000341.1:0-3246 GCA_964558285.1 uncultured Spirochaetaceae bacterium
CAACGGGGTAACCAGGGCAAGGCTCCACTCGAGCCAGAAGCTCATCCGCTCGGTATCCGCCTCGATGCCGTCGATACAGCGGTCGGCAAGAACCCGGCACGTGTTCGCCAGAACGCTGATGCTCTCCTCGGTTTCCATCGCGATCAGCGGGTGCATCATGTTCAATTCCAGAGGGGCGTTCTGCCCGGCGGTCGTCACGCTGACTGCCTTGCCCGTTACGTAGGCGGCCACCTGAATGACCATCTCCGGGATTACCGGATTGACCTTCCCGGGCATGATCGAGCTCCCGGGCTGGAGCGTCGGCAGGATAATCTCCCCCAGGGCGCCCCGGGGTCCGCTGGCCAGGAGCCGAAGGTCGTTGGCAATCTTCATCAGGCTGGTGGCGATAACGTTGAGGGCCCCCATCAACTCCACCTGGGCGTCCCGGGTAGCAATTGCCTCGAAGCGGTTCTCCGCCGGCCGGAAGGGAATCCCCGTCTCGTCGGCGAGAAAACCGATCGCGAGGTCAGGGAAGTCGGGGTGGCAGTTGATGCCGGTGCCGACCGCCGTCCCGCCGAGGGCGAGCTCCTCCAGGTGGGGAAGGGTGTTCTCCACCCGGCGGATCCCCTTGCGGATCTGGTCGGCAAACCCGGAGAACTCCTGTCCGAGGGTCATCGGGACCGCATCCTGAAGGTGGGTCCGGCCGAGCTTGACCGCGTCGGCAAACTCTCGGGCCTTCCCCTCGAGGCTCGTCTGGAGGACCGCCAGAGCGTCGAGAAGGTGGACCAGGCTCATGCGGTTGGCGACGTGGACGGCGGTCGGGATAACGTCGTTGGAGGACTGGCCCCGGTTGACGTGGTCGTTCGGGTGGACCGGAGACCGGGTGCCCAGGGGGCTTCCAAGCATTTGGTTGGCCCGGTTGGCGATAACCTCGTTGGCGTTCATGTTCCAGGAGGTGCCGGAGCCGGTCTGGAAGACGTCGATCGGGAAGTGGTCGTCCCACTCGCCGTCGATAACCTCCCCCGCGGCGTCGACGATGGCGGTTACCAGCTTCTCCTCCACCGTTCCCAGCTTGCCGTTGGCCCGGGCCGCCGACTTCTTTATCAGGCCCAAGGCGCGGATCATAGACGGGGTAATCCGGTTCTTCGAAACGCCGAAGTTCTCCACCGCGCGCTGCGTTTGGGCTCCCCAGTAGGCCCATTCGGGAATGGCAACCTGCCCCATCGAGTCGGATTCGTGACGTTTCTGTTCTTCTACCATGACAGCATTCTCTCTTTCGGTTAGGTTAATTGCTGAGGCTTACCCGGCGGCGTATATTACCGAAAGGAGTAGGAAATGGCAAATATTGGCATCGTTGGAAGCGGAAACGTCGGGGCAAACACCGCCTTTTTTCTCGCGGAAAAGAACGTGGCGGACGTGTTGCTCTACGACATTCAGGAAGGACTTGCTACCGGAAAAACCCTGGATATGATGGAAGCCGCCCCGGTCCGGGGCTACCAGACCAAGCTATCGGGAACCGACTCCCTGCAGGACGTTCTCAAGCGGGATATCGTCATCGTAGCCGCCGGGAGCATCCGGGAGCCGGGGCAGAAGCGGGACGACCTTATCGGCAAAAACCGCGGTCTTGTGGAAGAGCTCGCGGCACAGCTCAAGGGGCATAAGGGTGTCGTGATTATCGCCACCGAACCGGTGGACGCCCTGACAACCCTCTTTACGAAGGTTTCGGGTCTCCCCCGGGAACGGGTTCTCGGCGTCGGCGGCGTCCTCGACGGCGCCCGGCTTCGCTACCTCTTGGCCGAGGAGCTCGGGGTAACGATGGAGGACATAGCCGCCACCGTTATCGGGCCCCACAACGACTCGATGATTCCGCTGGCCCACTATACGACCGTCGGAGGAATCCCGGTCTCCCACATCTTGCCTGCGGACCGTATCCAGGCCCTCTTCGAGGCTACCCGGACCGCCGGAGACGACCTCTTGGCCACCGCAAAGCGCTCGAGCGCCTACTACGGGCCCGCCGCCGCCGCCTGCGACCTCGTCGAAGCGATTGTCGGAAACACCAACCGGGTCCTCTCGGTCTCTCTCGTTCTCGACGGAGAGCTCGGGGTTTCCGGTACGGCGGCCAGCCTCCCGGCGACCATCGGGGCCGCCGGGGTAACCCGGGTCATGGTTCCAAAGCTGAAGGACGCGGAGAAGAAGCAGTTTGCCGACGGCGCTGCGGCGGTAGCAAAGATTCTTGAAGGGAGCAACAGATGAGCAAGGTATCCGTAATAGGTGCAGGAAACGTCGGCGCAACCGCCGTCTACTACATCGCCAAGCGAAACATCGCCGACATCGTCATGGTCGACGTGGTGGAAGGTCTCCCCCAGAGTAAGGCCGCAGATTATCTCCACGCCTCCCCGCTGCAGAACTTCGACGTCGAGCTCGTCGGGACCAACGACTACTCGGCGATCAAGGACTCCGACGTCGTCGTCCACACCGCCGGCATCGCCCGGAAACCGGGGATGGACCGGATGGACCTCCTCAAGACCAACGTCAACATAGCCCGGCAGGCCAGCCGCGCCATCGTCGAGCACGCCCCGAACGCCGTGGTAATCGCCGTCGCCAACCCCTTGGACGTCATCGCGATGGCGATGCTCAAGGAGACCGGCTTTCCGGCGGAGCGGGTCGTCGGCATGGCGGGCATCCTCGACTCCACGCGGTTTCGCTACTTTATCGCCGAGGCCCTCGACGTGCTGCCTTCCGACGTCCAGGCGATGGTTCTCGGGGGGCACGGCGACACCATGGTCCCCGTCCCGAGCTACACCTCCGTCGGCGGCTTTCCCATCGTCGACCTCATCGAACCGGAACAGCTCGAAAAGCTCGTCGCCCGGACCCGGACCGGCGGCGGGGAGATCGTCAACTACCTCAAGACCGGAAGCGCCTACTACGCCCCGGCGGCCTCGGCGGCAAAAATGGTCGACGCGGTGGTTACCGACAGCAAGTGCGTCGCCGCGTGTAGCGCCTACCTCGACGGCGAGTACGGCTACTCCGGCGTCTACCTCGGGGTCCCCGTGCTCCTCGGTAAGGGGGGTGTGGAGAAAATCTACGAGCTCGACCTAACCGCCGAGGAGAAGGCTGCCTTGGACAACTCCGTGGCCCACGTCCAAGAAGGGGTCGAGACGCTCAATAGTCTCTGGTAGCGCCCCCGCCAACAGACAATCGCCGCCTCTCGGGAGGCGGCACGGCACGAAAGCGCCTGGGCGGAGCAGCCCGGGCGCTTTTTTTCGC
>CAZLDK010000342.1:0-3221 GCA_964558285.1 uncultured Spirochaetaceae bacterium
AGGTGGACTACGGCCGCTGCTGCTGGTGCGCCCTCTGCGTGGACATCTGCCCCACCAGTAGCCTGGGGATGAGCAACGAGTACGTCTGGGTCGACAAGGACCCGGAAGTCTTCCGCTACGTTCCCGGGGTAGCCGAGAAACCGTGGAACGAAAGCGAGAATGGCTACCGCCGCTCCGCCGGATACGACCTCTTGGAGGCCAAGCGGGTCGAGATGCCGATGCTCGACTTCGCCGAGAGCCAGAAAAGCTTCGTGGAGATGGTCCACGGCTACAGCAAGGAACAGGCGATGGCCGAGGCCGACCGCTGTGTCGCCTGCGGCATCTGCATCGCGACCTGTCCCGCCCACATGGACGTCCCGGCCTACATCGACGCCATCCGGCGGGACGACCTCGGTGACGGCCTGCGAATCGTCTACGAGGCAAACCCGCTTCCGGCATCCTGCGGCCGGGTCTGCTCCCACGCCTGCGAGTACGTCTGCGCCATGAAGCACAAGGGCGAGGCCATTAGCATCCGCTGGCTCAAGCGCTACATCGTCGACCAGATCTACTCCGGCGACTACACGAGGTTCTTAGCCGAGGCGGCGCCGGAGAACGGCCGAAGCGTCGCCATTGTCGGGTCGGGTCCCGGGGGCTTAGCGGCGGCCTACTACCTCCGGCTTCTCGGTTACGCGGTTACCGTCTACGACGCCAACGAGAAGGCCGGGGGCATGCTCCGTTACGGAATCCCCGAGTACCGGCTTCCCTACGAGCAAGTGGATAAGGACGTTGAGTACATCCGGAGCCTCGGGGTTACCATCAATCAGAACGTCCGGATCGGCGCCGATATCCCCTTTCAGGAGGTCTACGACAAGCACGATGCGCTCTTCTTTTCCACCGGGCTCTCGGACCCCTACGGGCTGGATATTGCGGGGGAGGATCTGCCGGGCGTGCTTTCGGGCCTGACCATCCTGGACCAGGTGACCAAGGGCCGGAAGCCGGACATTGGCGACTCGGTGTTGGTCGTCGGCGGGGGAAACGTCGCCATGGATGCCGCCCGGTCGAGCCGCCGCTACGGCGCCGAGGTGACCATCCTCTACCGCCGCCGGGAGGAGGACATGCCGGCCGACGAAGAGGAGATCCACGAGAGCCGGGGTGAAGGAATCGACATCGTCACCCAGGCGATTCCCCTGCGCCTGGAGAAGGGGCAGACCAAGCGCCTGCGCCTTGTCTGGGGCAAGGCAGAGATGATCCCCGACGAGAAGGGGGGACGTCCCAACCCGAAGCTGATCGAAGGCAGCGAGGAGTACATCGAGTGCGATACGGTCATTCCTGCTATCGGTCAGGGGGCGGACTACCGGTTCCTGCCGGCCGATATTTCTGCTAAGCTGGAGCTCTCCCGAGGCATGGTCGTCGTCAACGAGTTCAAGCAGACCGGTGACACAAAGATCTTTGCCGGGGGAGACATTACCAACAGGACCAGGGATGCGATCTCCGCCATTGCCAACGGGCATTCCGCCGCAAAGGGAATCGACATCTATCTGACCAACTTTGCCGACGGGAAGGGCACATGAACAAGCTTCTAGACAAGAAACAACTCTCCGACGACGTCTTCCGGATGACCTTCGAGGCGCCCTACATCGCCGAGGCGCGGAAAGCGGGCCAGTTCATCATCATCCAGTTGGACGACAATTTCGGGGAGCGGATTCCGCTGACCATTGCCGACGCCGACGAGGAGAAAGGGACGGTCACCATCATCTTTCAGGCGGTGGGTAAGACGACCCTTACCCTCTCGGCCCTGGAGGTTGGAGACCACATCGCGAACGTCCTCGGTCCCCTCGGCACCCCGACCCACATCGAAAAGTGGGGAACCGTCGTTTGCGTCGGCGGCGGTATTGGCGTCGCGCCGATGCACCCGATCGTTCAAGCCGTCAAGAAGGCGGGGAACAAGGTCATCACCATCATGGGCGCCCGGAACAAGGAGCTTCTGATCCTCGAAGAGGAGATGAAGAAGTGGAGCGACGAGGTGATCGTCTGCACCGACGACGGCAGCTACGGCCGGAAGGACCTGGTTACCGTGCCGCTGAAGGAGCTCTGCGAGGCGGGGGTCCCGGACATCGTCTTTGCCATCGGTCCTCCCATCATGATGAAGTTTGCCGCCGAAACCACCCGGCCCTACGGGGTAAAGACCATGGTCAGCTTGAACACCATCATGGTCGACGGCACGGGAATGTGCGGCGGCTGCCGGGTTACCGTGGGAGAGGATACCAAGTTCGTCTGCGTAGACGGGCCGGAGTTCGACGGTCACCTCGTGGACTTCGACAACATGATGTCCCGACTGAAAGCGTACAAGAAGCAAGAAACCGGCGCCAAGGAGCGGTGTAACATCGGTCTCGACCGCGCCGGCACAGAAGCCCCCGCAAAGGAGCCTGCGCAATGACAGAGCATCGTACCCTGGAGGAGCTCGCCAAAGAAGCGGAAGCCCTCTGGAATGAATATGGTCCCCGGCAAGAGGCCGGGGAGCTGAAGAACCGGGACCGGAGGCAGATTCCCCAACAGGACATGCCCTCCCAGGATCCGGCGGTCCGGCGGAAGAATCAGTCAGAGGTAGCCTTGGGCTACACCCAGTTTCAGGCCCAGGTGGAGGCGCTCCGCTGTCTGCAGTGCAAAAACGCCCCGTGCATAGCCGGCTGCCCCGTCGCCATCGACATCCCCCGGTTCGTGGGACTAGCCGCCGAGGCCAGGTTCCAGGAGTCGGTCAACGTCATCAAGGAGTCGAGCCTGCTGCCGGCCATCTGCGGACGGGTCTGTCCCCAGGAGAGCCAGTGCATGCTCGAGTGCACCGTCGGTAAGGTCGCCAAGGACCGGATGCAGTCGGTCGCCATCGGCCGCATCGAGCGCTACGTCTCGGACCTCGAGCGGGAGAAGGGCGCCATCGAGCCCCCCACCGTCGCTCCCGACACCGGCTTTAAGGTGGCCGTCGTCGGCTCGGGGCCCGCGGGGCTCACCGCCGCGGCGGACCTTCGTAAAGCCGGCCATCACGTCGAAATCTTCGAGGCCTTCCACAAGCCCGGGGGCGTCATGATCTACGGGATCCCTGAGTTCCGTCTTCCGAAGAAGATCGTCGAGACCGAGATCGCCACCTTAGAGGCGATGGGGGTCGTCATCCATACCAACTTCCTAATCGGCCGTACCCGGACCATCGAGGACCTGATCAAGAAGGATAGCTTCGACGCCATCTTTAT
>CAZLDK010000343.1:0-3196 GCA_964558285.1 uncultured Spirochaetaceae bacterium
TGGAGAACGCCGGTCAGAAGGCGTGGGCCGTTGTTGCGGCGGAGCTCGCCGGGGCCCGAATGGTGCTGTCCACCCAGGTCTTGTCGGAGTACTTCGTCGCCGCGACGCGGAAGCTGGGCCTCGCCCATAGCGACGCCCTCGATGGCATCCATCGTTTATCGGCCTGCGAGATAGTGGGTATCGAGGTGGGGCACGTCGTTAATGCGGCAAGAATCTCGCAAGACCATCAACTTTCCTACTGGGACGCCTTGATAGTCGCCACCGCCGTCGCCGCGGGCTGTGGGCTTCTCTACACCGAGAACTTGAACGACGGCCAGGTAATCGCCGATGTCCTGGTCACGAATCCTTTTACGAGTGCGTAAGAACCGGGCGATTTGAGCCGCCGCCGGCGTAATCTGGCCCGAGAAAACGCCCGCCGCTCCGGCTCGAGCGGTGCCGAAAGCATCCCACTAGAACAAGTGCCGAGTCTCCACTCGGTTGGGTTTTGGACCCTAGAATACCCACATTGCCTCAGTTGGACATTCCTCGTATCATGAGAGCGATGGAGCTTGCGGAGTACGGCGAGGAATTCCGGGAAGACCTCAGAAATGCGGTTAGCTACCTCAAGTCAGTGGGCTGTGCCGAGATATACGTATTTGGCTCCGTGGAAAAAGGGACGCACCGCGAAGGATCGGATATTGATATCGCGGTCAGAGGCGTGAGCCCAGATCAGTTTTTCGCAGTCTACGGGGAGTTGATGACTCGCCTCGCTCATAGCGTCGATCTCGTCGACCTTGATCTACAGCCGGACTTCGGAAAACGACTCGTCGCATCGGCTAGGCTTCGACGAGTAGCATAGATCCACGCTACATGAAAGACCGGATTGGAGCCGAGTTCCAAAGCATCGCCGAAGAGCTCAGGATTATTCGCCTGATCCTAAAGAAACGCGAATCTGAACCTCTGGACGAGATCGAAACGCGCGGGGCGGCCCTTTCGCTCGCCGCCCTTTATAATGGAATAGAGCGCGTGTTAGTCTATCTGGTACCGGATGCCAGAAGTGAGACCTCAGGGTCCGACTGGCACGGTAGGCTGCTCACGCGGGCACGCGAGATTGGCTACATTACTGAGTCGATGCATACGGAGCTAAAGGCTTTCTTGGCTTTTCGGCATTTCGTGCGCCATGCGTACAGCTTTCAAATAAACCCGAGAACAATCGAAGCGGTACTGGAGAAGGCACCGAAACTGACGGAGGACTTCATAGCTGCCGTCGACCGGGCCGAATAGTTCGGACGAGGTGATAGTCCGGACGGGCGACGTCGACTAGCAGCGCCAACTACGCCTTAGAAGGAACCCGGCGATTGCCGCATCGCCAAAGAGGCCGGGGTTCTCCCAGATCCGGGGGTCCCGGATGGAGCTCGCTCCGCTTAAGAGAAGAGAACATCCAGCGAAAGCCACCAAAGTTCCAGGTCTGGCGGCCGTGGGGGGCGTCGTTCGCACAGGAGGAGGCACCTCCTCCACCCATATGCACTCCCAAAGACGGCGTGTACGTCGAATCCGCACCGTAGTGGACTGCTGGAAGTGCACCGTACGTAGGCCGTTCCTAAGTGAGGTGCCGACGTTCAGAAAAAGGGCACCCGTTTCTGAGTGCCCTCCTGCTTTGATAAAGACCGGCGGACGGAGATCTACGGGGAGATCCCGCCGGTGTCTGCCTCAGGCCCGGAGCTTCTTGGTAATCTCCGCCAGGTGCCGGGCCTGAAAGCGGGCTCCGGCAAGTTCGTTCTCACTCGGCATCCGAGAGCCGTCGCCGCCGGTAATAGTCGAGGCGCCGTAGGGCGAGCCGCCGGTAATCTCGTCGAGACTCATTTGCCCCTGGAACGCGTAGGGTAGTCCAACGATCACCATCCCATGATGCAGAAGGGTTATCTGCGTGGTCAGAAGCGTGCTCTCCTGACCGCCGTGCTGAGTGGCACTGCTCGACATAACTCCTGCGGGCTTTCCGACAAGCTCTCCTTTGGCCCAGAGGGGGCCGGTGGAGTCGAAGAAAGCCCTGGCCTGACCAAGCATATTCCCAAACCGGGTCGGGATTCCGAAGAGAAGTCCGTCTGCCTCTCGGAGGGTGTCCAGGGTCGCTTCTGGAATCGAGTTAATCTGATCCTGAAACTGCTTGGAGCCGGTGGCCTCCAGAACTTCGTCGCTCAAGATCTCCGGGAACCGGTAAAGCGCCGCATCGACGCCGTCGACTTCCTTGATACCTTCAACCGCCGCCTGGGCCATTTTGTACATATGTCCGTAGGACGAGTAGAACACTACCGATACCTTCATAACTAACGCTCCTTCAATCCGAGTTTCTTACAGAGAAGTCCAAGCCGGCGCTGCTCGTCCTCGCTCAAAACGGCAAACTCATCCGCTAAGGTTTCCGCGTACCGGGGAAAGTAGTCGGCAATCCGTTTCTCCCCGGCATCCGTAAGGAAGACCTCCTGGTACCTGCGGTCTTCCCGGTTTCGTCGGCGCCCAACCAGGCCGGCACTGGTAAGTTGCTCGACAACCATGGAGATGTTTCCCTTCGTCTTGAGGATCTTTTCCCCCAGCTCTCGTTGACAGAGAGGACCCAGGTGGTAGAGGGCCTCCAGGACGCCAAACTGGGTAAGAGTAATCCCTTGCGGAAGGGGCGCGCCCTCGAAAGTGCGGTCGACGACTGCGTCGAGGCTTCGAGTCAGGCGAATGAATGTCGTAAGAGCGAGTCGCTCGCGCTCGCCACCTTGGTACTTTGTTCCCATAAGCTATCTTAGTTCATTGCTGAACTGTTTAAAGCTAAACTAACTAGCGTAGTCGGTTTCGTCAAGTTTCTGATTCGAACGGTGGATTCAACCTCACCAGTGCCGCGACGTCAGCGTCGCTATCCGGGCGAAGTGGACCAGATTGGCGGTGACTACCTCGGCGCCGTGGCTCAAGGCAACCGCGGCGATCGCGACATCGATATCGTCGATGGGGGCGCCGTCCCGTTCGAGTTGCGCTTTGATCTCTCCGAATTGGACCGAAGACTCCCCCGTCCACTCCAGGACGCGCACGGAATCCAGGAGTCGTTGTAATTCCCGCTCCAGCAGAATCCGTTTCCGCGAACCCGCCGGAAGGCGACGGATCCCGTATTCGATCTCGGCGACTACCGGCGGAACGAGGGCGAGGTCTCCCGGCGCTCGGGAACGGAGAAACGCTTCGA
>CAZLDK010000344.1:0-3185 GCA_964558285.1 uncultured Spirochaetaceae bacterium
ATTCTCGCGGGCCGGAAGAATATCGGGAAGGTGGTGCTCCGGCCGGGGGAGTAAGGTGCGGTTACTGGCCCCGGCGGGCCCCGCCTATCGACGCGTCTACCCACCCCACCACATCTTCTAGGGCGGCTTCGCCTCCGACCTCGTTGAAGATCTCGTGGTAGAAGCCGGGATACTCTTTGAAGGTTTTGTCGGGGGACGCGGCGGCCTCAAAGAATGCCCGGGTGGCCGCCGGGTCGACGTCGTGGTCGTCGGTTCCCTGGAGCATCAGGAGCGGCAGGCGGACGGTCGGGGCACCGGCCCGGGTGATAGCCTGGAGGCGCAAGGTTTCGATGTAGGCCCGGGCGCTGATTTTGCCGTGGACCAGGGGGTCTTGCTCGTAGGATTCCACGACCGCCGGGTCGTGGGAGAGGTGCTCGGCGTTGAGGCCTGTGGAGAAGAGCGCTCCCGGGACGATTTTGGAGAGAAGCCGGGCGGCGGCCACCTTCCACTTCGGAGGCTCGAAACCGACGGCCAGCGCCGGCGCCGAAATTACCAGCCCCCGGCAACTGGAAGGCACCACCCCCTCCACCGCGGCGCCGAGGGCGATGAGCCCCCCGAGGGAGTGGCCTCCGCAGAATAGCGGCGCCTCCGGGAAGCGCTCCCGGGCGGTTTGAATGGCCGTACCGTAGTCCTCGAGGTAGTCCCGGTAGGCGGCGACGTGCCCCCGCTTTCCAGGGCTTTGCCCGTGGCCCCGAAGATCGACGATTACCAGGGCGACGCCGATAGCCTCCAGGGCGTCGGCGAGGTACCAGTAGCGCCCGGAGTGGTCTCCGAGGCCGTGGGAAAAGGCGAGGACGCCCCGGGGCCTGGGGTCAGCGCCGCTGCCAGGCCCGGGGCTGTTTCCCGGCTCCCAGACCCGGCAGAAGAGCCGCCGGCCGTCCCGGCCGGGCATCGGAACGTCGATTGTTGTCATCCTATCCGAAGTGGCGGCGGAGCCGCTCGAGGGTGGTCTTGCAGGCGGCCGCCGGATCCATGATGTAGCCGCCGCCGATCTCTACCGAGATAAAGCCGCGATAATCGATCTCCTCGAGAACCTTCGCCAGGGCACCGAAATCGATGGTGCCCTCCCCAGGAATCAGGTGGGCGTCCATGTCGCCCCGGTTGTCGTCGAGGTGAATGTGGAGGGGATAGGCCGAGGCTTTCCGTACCGCCTCCGGGAGATCCTCTCCGTTCACGTGGCAGTGGCCGACGTCCAAGAGAATCCCGAATGACTCGTCGTCGAGCTGGTCCATCGCCTCGATGCAGTCGTCGATAGTCAGAATCAGGTTGGTCTCGAAGCGGTGGGCCGGCTCGATAAGCAGCTTGCGGCCGTATTCGCCGTTTATGCTCGCAAGCTCCCGGAAGCTCTTCATCAGGTTTTTGCGGCCCGCCTCGAGATCCTGGTCCCAGGGGACCATCCCGGGGCAGAGACTGACCGAGGGCACGCCGAGAGCGGCGGCGTTCTTCATCGCGGTAGCCACGTAGCCGACGCTGTCCTTCCGGATGCCTTCGTCGAGGGAACACAAGAGCGACGGATAGCGGAATTGCGCCGGGATAAAGTTGCAGATCTCCATTCCCGTCTCGGCGACGAAATCCTTGAACCGGGGAATGGCGTCGGCGAGGTCGTCGCGGTAGAAGTGAGGCCGTCCGCCCCAGATTTCCACGCCGTCGTAGCCGAGGCGGTGAAGGTCCCGCATCGCGTATTCGAGGGTGTAGTTAAAGTAGACGGCGGAGCTCTGGGCGTACTTGGGCTTATCTGTCATTCGAACTTGTCTCCAAACTCGGAAGGGTATGATGCCACATCCACTAGTAGGAGCACAACGTCCTCTCCGTCTGCGCAGCCCGACGTTACTTCAACCTAAGCAGTTCCTCTTCGACGAAACGCCAGGTCTTCATGTAGTCCGGCTCGTCGATCTGCTTCTGAATCTCCGCATCCCCAACCGTCTCGATGAGCTTCCAGAGCTTCTCGGTTATTCGGGTGTTTATCTCGAACATGCCCTTGAGGTCCCACCGGGTCGGATGGGTATCGGAAGTCATGTGCTTGTCGTACTTCAGGCGCCGGGCGTAGAAGAGGAACTCGAGGTAGTCGAGGATGGTATGGCTCCCGCAGAAGAAGTCCCAATCCCAACTCTTGTCGTTGTCGTTTATGTGGATGTAGTAGTCGAACTCGCTGTCGGCGAGCATGCAGAGGGTCTGTGCCGGGTGCTCGCCGGCGTAGATCGAGTGGCCGTAATCCATCGTGACGCCCATGGTGGGCACCTTGATGTCCTTGAGAAGGCAGAGCGTGTCGGCGGCTCTCGGGAGAAAGCAGTGGCGCCGAGTCTCTTTCGGCTTGTACTCGATAAAGAGCGGCATGTCCTGTTGATATGCCGCCGCCTCCCCGAAGGTATCGCAGAGGCGTTTCCATCCCACGGCGTAGTCCTCCTGGAAGGGAAACTCGAAGCCGTCCCCCAAGGGGCAGCAGGTGACGTGGGGAGCACCGATCGCCTTGGCAAAGTCCTTGGCGTCCTTGATAAACTGGACCGCCTTGTCCCGGACCTCTTTCTTGGGGCTCGTAATACCGCCGCTAACGAACTCCGGCTCACCCTTGATGTTTACGTTGAGGGCTGCGAGGTCCAGCTTGTACTTCTTTAGAAGCGCCTTTACTTCCTCGGCATCCGTGCCGACCTCGTAGGGATAGACGATTTCGACGGCGGTATACCCGGGGATCTCCGTAACCATCTGGAACTTCTCTTCCAGGGATATCGCTCTGTTGTAGACGTGAAACCGGTCCTTCGTCTGACCGAGAAAACTGGTAATGATTCCAAACTTTGGCATAGCTTACTCCTCTACCCTTGTTCTGCCGCAATTGACGCGAGGTATTTCCGGCCACGCCGGTAGTGTTCTTCCACTTGGTCAGGCGGACAGTGTATTTCGATGTCTAATGAAGACGTGTAGCCCGATGCTCTGAGCGCCGGAATAACCGCCGCCCAATCGATGGTTCCATCCCCCGGAACCCAGGAGTTGTTGACCCCTCCGTCGTTGTCACAGAGGTGGGTCCCGAAAACACGGCCGGAGAGCTTTTCCGGAAGGAGCTCGATGCGCTCTTTCATCGTCCAGGCGTGCCCCGAGTCGAAATTGTAGCCGAGCCAGGGGCTCTCCAGGTGGTCGAGAAGCCGCAAGAACCC
>CAZLDK010000345.1:0-3171 GCA_964558285.1 uncultured Spirochaetaceae bacterium
ATAACTGGCTTTCCAAGCACCATTCCTTCCCAACCGGCAGTTCCGGTTACTGTAGCAATGGCTTTTGAATTTTTTATGAGCGTGAAAATATTATAATCAAGTGAAACCAGTTTTACTTGCGGATAAGCCAATAAATCATCATAAAACTCTTTAATTCTGTAGCTATGTCCTTCTGTATGAGCGTAAAACTGTGATCGATGCTCTTTTACATAAATTTTGTATCCGGGTGGGAGATTTTTAGCCAACATTTCAACACAAAGTAGCTGATCTGTGAAAATATCTCCCGATGGGTTGCTAGTCATTTCTGGTTGATAATGTAAGGGTAGGATGATATATGGTTTATTTATATCCGGCTCTTGCACAAGGCTATTGTAATAACTTTTTAATCGTTTTTTGTATTTATTGGTTTTAATCTTATGTATTGAATACTGGTAAAGTGATAAATAACTGTTTTCAATACTCTTATTGCGCTCCTTTAGGTATGTTGGAATGCCTTTTAGTAAGTATCCATTTTTCCCAAAATATTTATGACGATATACATGTAAATCTTTAAATAGTTTTGTGGCCAGGGCAAAAATACCAGAACTTCTTTTATGACTTTTTACGTGTTGTCTCATGTAATCTGGTTCTGCTACTGAATAGTCTTTCCTGATTTTCTCAACTTTTTCATTTATTTGTTCATCCAAATTATCCAAATAGAACTCTTTTTCTTTATCCAGATTTCTAAAATTATTATAGTCTTTATCTAATATGCTGCCAATGCTTGCTACATTGGTCAAGGGTATTATGCGGCCTTTAAATGCGGAATTTCGGAAAGTAATATATTTAATGTCATGGTGTTTGCATAGTAAGTATAATACATAATCATACACTCTATGGGGCACAATAGCACTAATTACCATATCTGGTTTTAGAATATTGATTGCTGCAGTCCAGTATTTGGTAAGCCTAAGGAAATGTCTGCGTCTTTCTAACAAGCTGAAGTTATGTCGTAAATCATCCATCCTGTTCATCATCAGGAGGGCTTGCAGTTCATAATGTGCAATGTCTTTAAGGAAGTCAATGTCAACATAAGTGTTGGCAAACTCTTTGTCGATTATTTCCGGAAATATACCTTTCCATGCATCGTGATACCTATGATAAATGGCATTGGGAAACTCCTTTTTGATTATTTCTTCAGAATTATCATCCATATACCCATTCCAGTAAACAGGTTCAAACCCATGCTCCTTTTGAAGTTTTTTAGCGACTTGTAGCCATGGATCAGCATAGCAAGTGTTGTATATTACTTTCATTAAGTCTTTATTTTGTTCTATTTAGTATCAATTTATATGATCAAATTGTAAGGGCGTCCCTTTTTCCAAATCAACTTTTACTGTTTTTCCCAAAACTTCATCATAGTGTTTGGGGTGGAGGCCATTACCAGGTCTGATTGAACGTATGTTTTCTCTGGTTAGTATGTCTCCTTTTTTGATGTTATTTGTCACAAAAATTGACCTTCTTCTGTTTTTATCCTTTCGAGAAACATTATAAGTAATACTTCCAAGCGCTTTTTCGACATTCCTGACTGCATCTGCCATTTCTTTAAATTCACTGGGCTCCATGGAGAAACCCGAATCCGGGCCACCCAGTTTTCTGTCTAAAATAAAGTGTTTTTCTACAACTTTGGCTCCGAGAGATACAGCAACTGTGGGAACAATAGCTCCCATGGTGTGGTCTGAAACTCCCACATCAACTCCAAAACGTTGTTTCATGTCTGGTATTGTAAGTAAGTTCGCTTCTTCAATAGGTGCCGGGTATTGGGAGGTGCACTTTAACATGGTGATTTGCTCGTTTCCCGCATTTTTGCACGTGTCAATTGCCAATTGAATGTCTTCATCATCAGCTACGCCTGTAGAAATAATCATGGGTTTACCTTTTGAGGCTGTATAAGCAATTAATGGTGTGTCGGAAATTTCCAATGATGCTATTTTGTATGCCGGTATGTTGATACTTTCCAAAAAATCTATGGCTTCATGATCGAATGGCGAAGATAACCAATTGAGGCCAAGTGATTTTGCATACTCGGCTAGTTTGGGCTGCCACTCGTATTTCATGGCTGCTTTCTGAAACAGTTCATACGGTCGCTGACCTTTCCATAAGCCTTTTTTCAATGGCCCGAAATATTCATTATCTACATCGAGCGATAACGAATCGGCTGTGAAAGTTTGGAATTTTACCGTATCTGCCCCGGAATCTTTCATGGCAGCAATGGTGTCTTTTGCCAGTTCAAAGTCGTTATTATGATTGGCAGATAATTCGGCTATAATATTGATGTTCGATTTCATGGTTGTGTAGTTTCGAGTATCGTATTTACAATTCGGTCAATGCCTGTTCCATCTATTAACGCTTGTCCTTTTGTTCTCAATTTATTTTGTTTGTCCGGCGAATGTATTAATTCATTCAATTCATTTACAAATATTTCTTTTTTCAGATCATCTACATAACCCAAATCAACAATTGCGCCGTGCCGGTCAGCAAGTTTTCGACTGCCTCTTGCATTGGTCAATGCATGGCCAATGCTCAAAGTTGGAACGCCAAAATACAAAAGTTCGTAGATTGTAACGCCGAATGTGCAAATGGCTATATCAGCGGTATTGAACCATGAATAGTTAAAGGGTTCAATGTTGATGTTTTCCGGTAATTTCTTAGTAAGAGCATCCAGTTCCTCTTTGAGGATATAAGAATTTCCTTTAAGAAAAACTATTTCGCAATGGCTGAATTTTTCATCTTTAAGCCAGTTTAAAAGTTTCAGCGATACTCCTTTAGGATCGCTTCCGCCTGTGGTAAGGATGATCTGAGTGTGGTTATTTGATATTTTTTGTTTTTTGGTAGATTTTTCGGTTTTAATTTGTTCATTTATTGGTATGTAAGGAGCGCCGATTAAGAGTTGTTCATTTTTACTTTGCTTTTGAAGTTTTTCCAGCACTTTATCGCCGGAGTGGGCTGATGGCAATATGGCAATGTGACTGTATAAAGCTCCTTCGCAAAGATTATGGAACATAATTACGGTGCTATATTTTTTTAGGTTGATAATAAATTTGCGATCGTATTCGTAAAGTCTGTCAATAAAAATTGTGTTTGGTTTTAGTTGGTTTACAATATTTTTAAAATCTTCATACTCCCGGTTTT
>CAZLDK010000346.1:0-3134 GCA_964558285.1 uncultured Spirochaetaceae bacterium
CGGGAGGCGGAGACGCGTTTTCCAGCTGGACGGAGCAGCCCGGGCGTCTGTGCAATCACCGCGACGGGGGTGGTCTCCCAAGAACGCCTCTGACTCACAGAACGGCACAGTCGCCCTCGTCGAGCCTTCGTACCAACACGAAGCGCTCTCCGGCGGGGAAGACGGCTCGGTCAGCGAAGCTCTTGGGAGACCACACCCGGGCGAAAAAAAAAGCGCCCGGGCTGCTGTGCCCAGGCGCTTTCGTGACCTTCCGCCTCCCGAGGGGCGGTGATTGCCGGTTGGCGGGGACGCTACCCCCGCTCGGCGATCGGCTTTACCGTGAGGCCTTCCTTGCCGTTATAGAGTGCCTTCGGCCGGAAGAGGCGATTGTCCGACCGCTGCTCGAGAATGTGCGCGAGCCAGCCGGCGGAACGGGCCATCGCGAAGACTGGGGTAAAAAGATCGGTGGGGACGCCGAGGATGCGGTAGACCGCACCGGAGAAGAAATCGACGTTCGGGTAGATGGGCTTGCCCTTTTCTTCCATCCGATCCCGGAATACGCGCTCGATCTCCTTGAGGGTTTCGAAGTAGCGCGTGTCGCCCTTTTCCGCCGACAGCTTCTGGAGGAAGTCCTCCATGATGATTGCCCGGGGATCCTTGGCCCGATAGACCCGGTGCCCCATTCCCATCACCTTGCGCTTCTCCGAGAGGGCCTTATCGACCCAGGCTTCTGCCTTGTCGGGGGAGCCGATCTCGTCGACCATGTTCATGACCTTCTCGTTGGCCCCACCGTGGAGGCTCCCGTAGAGGGCGCCGATGGCGGCGGAGATGCTGCAGTAGCAGGTCGAAAGGGTCGAGGCGACCACCCGGGCGGTAAAGGTGGAGGCGTTGAAGCTGTGCTCCGCGTGGAGGGTGAGGCAGTCGTCCATAATTTGCCCCTCGAGCTCGGAAGGCTCCTCCCCTCGGAGCATGTAGAGAAAGTTGGCGCCGTGGGAGAGATCGATCCGGGGCGTGACGTAGTCTTCGCCGCTTCGGTAGCGGTGGAGGGCCGCCACGGCGGTGGTTAGCTGGGCGATCTGGTGGAGGGTGCTCCTACAGTTACAGTTGGCGTCGTGCTCTATCTTGTGCTGGACGTAGCCGCTTAAGTACGAGATTACCGACTGCAGAACCTCCATCGGGTGCGAGTCGTGGGGAAAGTCCCGGAGCATCGTCTTGATGGGGTCCGCGATATTCCGGCCGCTGCGCATCCGGTTGGAGAAATGTGTTAGCTGACCTTCGGTGGGCAGTTCCCCGTACAGCAAAAGGTAGACGACCTCTTCGAAACTGCACTTTTCCACGAGCTCCTGGATCGGGTAGCCGAGGTAGTAGAGCTGCCCCTTTTCCCCGTCGATACGACAAATCTGACTCTCTGCGGCGATGACCCCTTCGAGCCCCTTAGCATATTGTACTTCTGCCATGCTTTCCTTATCCCCTTTCTATCTGTTCGCTTTGTGTAGCGCCCGGGAGTCTACACCAAGGGCCGCTTCCTTAACTACCTCGAGGAGTGTCGGGTGCGGGTGAGACATCCTTGCGATATCTTCAGCGCTCCCGGCGAAGACCATTGCGGTTACCGCTTCGCCGATCAGATCCGACGCCCAGGGTCCCAGAATGTGGACTCCGAGAACCTCGTCGGTCGCGCTGTCCGCCAAGACTTTGACAAAGCCGGCGGTCTCTTCCATTGCCAGTGCCCGGCCGTTTGCCCCGAAGGGAAAGGTGCCGGCTCGATACTCTCTTCCCTCGGCCTTGAGCGCCTCCTCGGTGCTCCCGACGGAGGCTACTTCGGGCCAGGTGTAGACGACGTTCGGTACGGTTCGGTAGTCGACGTGCCCCGCTTTTCCGGCGATGTTCTCCGCGACCGCGACACCGTCTTCCTCCGCTTTGTGGGCCAGCATCGGGCCTTTTACAACGTCCCCGATGGCGTAGACCGACGGGACGCTGGTCCGAAACTGATGGTCCACCGAAATTCGGCGGCCTTCGGGTTCTAGAGCGATTCCGATGCCTTCGAGGTTCAGCCCTTCGAAGTAGGGCTTGCGGCCCACGGCGACGAGGATTTTGTCCGCCTCGTAGCCGGCCTCGGTTCCGTCCTTCTTCTGTGCCTTTAGAACAAGCCCCCCCTTCTTCTTCTCGACACCCGTTACCTTGGTTTCGAGCTCGAAGGTAAGGCCCTGTTTCGAGAGCTCCCTCCGGAGGCTCTTTGCCAACTGCTTGTCCCAGCCGGCGAGGATCTCCGGGAGAATCTCAACCACGGTTACCTCGGCGCCGAGGCGGGACCAGACGCTTCCGAGTTCGAGCCCGATGGCTCCGGCTCCGACGACGGCCAGTCGCTTCGGCACCGATGGAAACCCGAGGGCCTCGGTGGAGCTGACGAGGTCTTTTCCGTCGAAGGGCAGAAAGGGCAGTTCCTGGGGCACGCTCCCGGTGGCGAGGACGATGCTGGTCGCCTCCAGTGTCTCGGTGACCTTCGCATCCGGCGCCTCGAGGACCTCGACGCTGTTGCCGTCCTTCAGGCGGCCGAAGCCTGCGTAGACGGTAATCTTGTTGGCCTTCATAAGGCCGGCGACCCCGCCGGTAAGCTTCTCGACAACTCCGTCCTTCCGGGCGTGCATGGTCTTGAGGTCCACCTTCGGCGTTGCGACCCGAATGCCGTGGATATCCGCCTGGTGGGAAATCCGGTGGAGAAACTCGGTGGAATCCAAGAGCGCCTTCGACGGAATACAGCCGATGTTCAGGCAGGTGCCCCCGAGGGTTTTGCGTTTTTCCACGAGGGCCACTTTGAGCCCGAGCTGGGCCCCCCGGATTGCCGCGACGTATCCTCCGGGGCCCCCGCCGATTACTACGATGTCGAACTTGTCGGCCATACTTATAGCCCTAACATCAGCCGCGCGGGGTCTTCGACGAGGCGCTTTATGCTGCTCAAGAAACCGACGGCTTCCCGGCCGTCGATGAGCCGGTGGTCGTAGGTCAGCGCGAGGTACATCATCGGCCGGATGACGACTTGGTTATCCACCGCTACCGGGCGCTGCTGGATGGTGTGCATTCCCATGACCGCGGTCTGCGGCGGGTTGGGAATCGGCGTCGACATCAGCGAGCCGAAGACCCCGCCGTTGGAGATGGTG
>CAZLDK010000347.1:0-3099 GCA_964558285.1 uncultured Spirochaetaceae bacterium
CTCCGATGATGGAGTACACCGATCGACACTACCGCTACTTTATCCGGGGGCTGGTCTCCCAGACGGTTCTCTACACGGAGATGGTTACCACCGGGGCCATCCTCTTCGGAGACCAAGAGCGCTTCCTCGCCTACAACAGCGTCGAGCATCCGTTGGTGCTCCAGCTCGGCGGGGACGACCCCGAAGCCTGCGCCCGGGCCGTCGCTACCGCCGAAGCCTACGGTTACGACGAATACAACCTGAACGTCGGTTGCCCGAGCGACAAGGTACAACGAGCCGCCTTCGGTGCATGCCTGATGGCCCGCCCAAGGCAGGTGGCGGACATCGTCGCCGCGATGCAGCGCGAGACCCACCGGCCGGTTACCGTCAAGCACCGAATCGGAATCGACGGTCGGGAAAGCTACGAGGAGCTCAAGGAGTTCGTCGAGACCGTCTCCGCCGCGGGAATCCGACGGTTCATCGTCCACGCCCGGATCGCGATTCTCGCAGGCCTCTCCCCCAAGGAGAACCGCCAGGTCCCGCCTCTGCGCTACGACGACGTCTATCGTCTCAAGGCGGATTTCCCGCAGCTTATCATCGAGGCCAACGGCCACATCGCGTCGGTCGACGACGCCGAAGAGCACATGCGCCATGGTCTCGACGGCGTGATGATCGGCCGGGCCGCCTACGACAACCCGCTCCTTCTTGCCAAGCTCGAAGAGGCTCTGACGGACGTCGGTGACGACGCGCCGGGGCGGGAACCGACGGCCGGTTCCGGGGGGTGCGCTTCGGATCTCTCCCGGGGCGCCGAGGCGGTTCGCCGGATGATCCCCTACATTCGGGCAGCCGAGGCGGAAGGGATCAACCGGTATAACATCACCAAGCACATGATGGGGCTCTTTCACGGGCGCCCCGGCGCCCGACGGTGGCGACGCCTCCTCGGTGACCGAACCCTCGCCGAGTGGTCCACCGAGGAGCTGATAGAAGAAGCCCTCGGCTCCGTGGTCCGGCCCCAAGCCGCATAGCCACCCGATGAGCGCCTTCGACGACTACATTGCATCTCGGGATCTCGGCGACTATCTCGACGTCGCCTGCGGCGAAGGCGAGTTCACCGAGCGACTTCTCGAGGCAGCCGCGGGCTACCGGAGCGCCCGGGGTGTCGATCCCGACGAGGAGAGCCTGGCTGTCGCCCGAAGCCTCTTCGAAGGCCACTTCGGCAACGTTTTCTTCGAGGCCGGCGACGCTCATCAGCTGGAGATCGAGGATGAGAGCTTTGACACGGTCTCCATTTCCAACGCCCTGCACCACGTTCGTCGCCCCGAGGTGGTCCTCGATGAGCTTCGTAGGCTGCTCCGCCGGGGAGGCATCCTGGTGGTAAACGAGATGATCCGGGACGGTCTCGAACCGGACGAGGAAAACGCCCGGGATCTCCACCACTTCAAGGCCCGAATCGACCGCCTGAAGGGGATCGAGCACCGGGAAACCTACACCGACGATGAGCTTCGGACCGTTCTCCGGCTGGAGGATCCGGCCGGCGGTATCACGGTCGAGCTCGAAACCATCGAGCGCCCGGATCCCGACGACGCCGAAACCGTCGAGAGCCGCCTCGAGTTCCTCGAAGCCTACGCGGAGCTTGCCGAGGGGACCGACGACTACGCCGAGGTACGCAAGGCGGCCCTGCGCCTGAAGCATCGCATCTCTAGCGCCGGGTTTCGTCCCCAGCCCCAACGGCTCTACGTGCTTTCTCTCGGCGAGATCTAGTTTCCTTTCCTCGTAGTTTTTGTACCTTACAGGTCAGGAAACCGCTATGACCAGCAAATCAACAGGTATACACCACATCACCGCCGTGGCGGCGGACCCCCAGGAGAACCTCGACTTTTACGGGGGAGTCCTAGGGCTTCGCTTCCTCAAAAGGACCGTGAACTTCGACGATCCGGGAACCTACCACTTCTACTACGGCGATTACCGGGGGAACCCCGGGACCATCCTTACCTTCTTTCCCTGGGGATCCGCCGCGGCCCGGGGACGCCCGGGAATCGGACAGGCCGTCTCGATCCGATTCTCACTGGCCCCCGACTCTTTATGGTACTGGAAGCAGCGTCTGTCGGCCTTTGGCCTTCAACCCCAGGACCGCCGGAGCCCGTTCGGTGAGCGGGTTCTCTCCCTCCAGGACCCAGACGGTATTTCGGTGGACCTCGTGGAGAATCCCGAAGAGCCGCGGGAAGGGTGGGAGTCTTCTTCGGTTCCGCCGGAGCACGCCCTCCGGGGTTTTCTCGGGGTGGGCCTCGCCGTGGCGGGTTACGAAGGCACCGCGTCGCTTTTAACCGAAGAGCTGGGTTTCGAGGCCGGGGAACAACGCGGAGAGGTGTTTCGCTACCATAACCGGCAGGCACCGGGGTCTACGGTGGTGGACATCTTCTGTCGGCCCACCGCCCCGGAAGGGAGGATGGGCGCCGGAGCGGTGCACCACGTTGCATGGCGGGTCGGATCGGATGCGGAGCAGACCGAGCTCCGGGGCCGTCTTCTCAAGCGGGGGCTGAACGTAACGCCGAGTATCGATCGGCACTACTTCCACTCGATCTACTTTCGGGAACCCGGTGGTCTGCTCTTCGAGGTTGCCACCGATCCTCCGGGGTTCGCCGTCGACGAGCCCCTCGACGCCCTCGGGAGGGATCTTATGCTACCCCCGCAGCACGAGGGAAAGCGGTCGATCATCGAAGAGCTTCTCCCGGAGGTGACCATTCCTCAAAACTTTCAGCCGGAGAAGAAGCTATGAAGGAGCCACAGGGGGGTAAGCGCCCCGACGTCAGACAACCACACCCGGGAAAGTCCCCCCACTACGGACAACCCCTAGAGCGCAAGGGGCCCGCACCCTCGGAGGCCCGAGGTCTCATGGTGATGATCCACGGCCGGGGGGCTTCCGCCGACGATATCTTGGCCATATCGGACGGCCTCGACGGCTTCGGTCTCCATTTCGCGGCCCCCCAAGCTTCGGACCACACTTGGTACCCGGAACGCTTTATCGCCCCGGTCGAGCAGAACGAACCGTACCTCTCCTCGGCCCTTTCGGTCATCGACGCTATCCTTGCCGACGGTGCGGACACAGGGCTCCCCTACGAA
>CAZLDK010000348.1:0-3083 GCA_964558285.1 uncultured Spirochaetaceae bacterium
ACAAGCCCGGCTACGTCGGCTTTCAGGTCTACGCCCGGGTCTTGCGGTCCGTCGAATCGCTCCAGCTCTCGGGGCAGATTGTCCCCGGCTCGGTTACGGTCTTGCGAAACGGCGTAGAGGACCCGAGCTTTACCGTGGACTACCAAACCGGCAGGCTCTCGACCCCCTACCCTATCTTTCCTTCGGACGTCATCGAGGTAACCTACCGCACCGTGGGTCCCGAGGGCGGCGGCGACCTCCTCTTCGCGAGCGGCAACGTCATAGAGCTGAACAGCCAAACCGATCTGACCCTGGCCCTCGGAATCCGGTGGAACATCCTCGAAAGCAGCTACTCGGTAAGCCCGGAGGACCACCCGGGAAGCATCACCACCAGCGCCCAGGTCGATTACCGGAGCGACTACCTCACCGGCTTGGTAAACGGCGCCGTCCAGTTCCGTGTTCCCGACACCACCGGGATCCTCCGGCTCTTGGGCATGGAGGACAAGCGAAGCGTTATCCCGGTCTCGGATTCCCTGATGTTTCCGGCGAGCGCCCCGGGGGATAGCATCGCGGCGGCGCCCGGTTTGACGGACGCCATGAGAGGCATCCTCTTGTACAAGGACTACTACACCGAGAGCACCTTCGGCGGCGCTACGCTGCAGAACTACGACTACGACCTCCCGGACTCGAAGATCTACCCCTACGAGGAGGACTCCCGAATCGGGCCCTACCCGGCGGACTCCGACGACCCGGGCTACGACGACCGGGTGATGGTCCTCGACTTCGAGCTTGGCAACGGTGAGTGGGTCGGGGCGAACCTTCGGGTGCCCAACACCGTTGACCGGGACTTCTCCCAGGTCTCAGGGATCAGCTTTACCTGGAGCACCCGGGACCTGGACCTGACCGAAGATATCGAAGTCTACCTCCAGGCGGGTTCGGTCTCCGAAGACCTCGACGGGGACGGCGTCCTGGACAAGAGCGAGAGCCTTCTGGTTCCCGCCTTCGACTTCGACGACAGCGACGCCGGTATCACGCTCCTCGCGGGGCAGCTCCCCCCGGGGCAGACCGGCACCCTCTCGGAGGACGGCAACCGGAACGGCATCCTCGACGGCGAGGTGGACAGTCTGGTGTTTACCGCGCCGGAGATTATCGGCGGGACCGGTGTAGTCCGGGTGCCGGACCTCGGGGGCGCACGACCCGACGACACCTGGCAGCGGGTCAAGATTAACGTGGACGCCGCGGCGCGCGCAAAGCTGGCCGCGACCCGGGCGGTGCGGATAGTCGTCGTGGAGACGGGCGGGGCCCCCGCCGTCGGACGCATCCTGGTGGGAGACGTCACCTTCCACGGAACCACCTTCGCCGTGGAGCGGGAGACCGGAGAGATCTACGCCCGGGAGGTCCGGGATGCCCCGGGAGCCGGCATTCCGACCCTGGTCGAGGAGTTTCCCGAAGTTCGAGACGTCTTCCACACCGAGGACACGACGAACCAGCGGGTCCTGGAGATCGACTGGGAGGATACCGGGGCAACCGGATCGCCGGGGTGGACCCTCTCGGACTACGTCACCCAGACGCCAGGGGATCAGTACGAAAACCTGGTGTTTTACCTCCGGGTCGAGAGCCTCTCTCTCAGCGACCTTGACCCCTCGACCCTCCGGGTCTCCATGGCGGAAAATGAGGGGGACACCCCGGCGGTCGAGGGGACCTTCGACCTGCCGGACCCCATGGCGGCCGGAGGGCGCCGGTGGCGGAAAGTCGAGCTCGACGTCGCTGCCGACGAGATTCGCGTCGACGGCGAACGGGTCGGCAGCCTCTCCCAAAGCGCCGCGCCTGGAGACCGCCTCTCCTACCTTGTGTTCGAACAGGACGGCAGCGATGCGGGAACGATCTACCTCGACGAGGTTCACTGGGCCGAATCGCGCTTGAGCGTCGAAGGCGCCGGGCGGCTCGCCTACACCTGGGACTATCCGGAGGTCCTCTGGCAGCGGGGTGACGTCGAGGTCCTAAGAAACATCGTCGTAAGTCAGGACACGGCGGTTCGTTCCCGGGGCTTCTCCGCCCAAAGCGAGGTAACCGGAGAGACCGGGAGCTTCTCCCACCGGACCGACTTCGGGATCGACGTCCTCTACACCCGGCTGGAGACCTTCGGCAGCGTCGCGGTAACCGACGACCGGACCACCGGGAGCGCCGGGCATTCGGTGCAGTTTCCGGCAGACCCGGGTCTGGTGACGGTCTACGAATCGTATCAGCGGAGCTTCAACTCGGGGCTCCCGAGCCAATACCGGTCCAACTGGATCCTGGTGTCGGATCAGGATGTAGGGGCCCTGCGGTTCGACACCGACGCTACCTTACGCAACCGGAGCCTGGTGCAGGAATGGTCCCTCGACGGCCGCTCCCTCTGGAGCGATCGATTCTCGATGACCAGCTTAGTTCGCTTCGGCCACCGGGCCGGGGGATACGAGCTCTCCGGCGCCGGCTACGGCGAGTCCTGGGTCGACGGCTACTCGCTCGTGGCTCCCTTCTCCGAAGGGGACAGGCCGACCCGGACCGGAGAGAGCTCCCAGAGCTTGGTCTGGAGCGACCGCTTCGTCGGGACGAATATCGAGATAGACCTCGGCTACGAAAACCGGAGCGCCTCGGAAGGGGTCCAGATAAACCGGGGGAGCCTCGGCGTCTCGACGCCCATCGCGTTAGTCGACGAGCCGCCCCGGAGCCTGACCTTGACTCCCGGCTACCGCCGGAGCTACTCCTTTACCGCCCCGGAAAGCGGCAACACCGCCTACGCCGACGACCTCGCCGATTGGGGCACAGACTCAGGGACACAGCGCTACCTCTTCGCCTCGACGCCGTTCTGGGAGCTCGGGGGCAGCCGGGAAAGGGAGCTCTTTGTCCAAGACAGCCTAGGATACGACTACGCGACCTACACCCCGGAGGTATCCCTGGCTCTGACCCGGAGCACGCACTCGCAAGTCCGTGACCTCTTCATCCCGGCCTCCGCCTCCACGGCCTTCGGCCGGACCCTGACCCGGGAGAGCGAGGCCCTCACCGAGCGCTACAGTTGGAACCTCGAGCTCACCACCATCGCGCTGAACCTCTTCGGGCGCTTC
>CAZLDK010000349.1:0-3071 GCA_964558285.1 uncultured Spirochaetaceae bacterium
GCCAGAGACGTGACCGAACGGGAAAACGTCTTGGCGGAGTACGAGACCATCTTCCAAGGCACCGACATGGCGATGTTTCTCGTGGAGGTTGTAAACGAGAACGAGTTTCGCTACGTCCGCAACAACCAGATGCACGAAAAACTCACCGGCCTTTCCGCCGAGATGCTCCGGGGCAAATCGCCTCTGGACATTCTCGGTAAGAAGGTCGGGGACGCTGTGGTCAAAAACTACCACCGATGTTTGTCGACGAAACGACCGGTTTCCTACCAGGTCCAGCTGAGCCTGCCGGATGGTGTTCAGACGCGGTCGACGACCATCAAGCCGGTCCTCCGGGACGGAGAGGTCCGGCAGATCGTCGGGTGGACCGATTGACCGTCGGACAGTTCAACGACTCCTTTCCCCCGACGATGGACGGGGTGGCCGTAGTGGCTCGCAATTACGCCTATTGGATGAATCAGAAGCACGGCGACGCCGTCGTCGTGACTCCCCGGGTACCCGGCCGGGATGAGGAGCCGTTTCCGGTAGTCGAGTATGTCTCCATCCCGGTGCCCGGAAAGCGGTCGTACCGGCTCGGGCTTCCATGGCTCGACCCCACTCTCGGTCTTCGCCTCGCCGAGGTGCCCTTCGATATCGTCCACGCCCACTGCCCCTTTTCTTCGGGAAGGATGGCTCTCCGGCTTGCCCGTTCCCGGGGTATTCCCATCGTGGCAACGTTTCATTCGCAGTATCGCGACGACTTCAAGAAAGCACTAAAGGCAGACTGGGCTGCCGAACTGTTCCTTCGGCGGGTCGTCCGGTTCTACCGATCGGTGGACGAGGTCTGGGTTCCGAACGAGGCGGCAAAAGGGATCCTTCGCTCCTACGGCTTTACCGGGCAAATCCGAGTACAGGCCAACGGGACCGACCTGCTCCCTCCGACGGAGGAGGAGGCACGGAGCCTTCGGTCCGCCGGTCGCGCCTTCGCGGGGGTTCCGGAGGATCGTACCCTGGCCCTCTATGTCGGACAGCAGCGTCGGGAGAAGAACGTACACCTTGTAATCGCCGCCCTGTCCGAGCTAAAGCGGGCCGGTCGCAGAGCGGTGAGCGGTCTCTTTGTCGGCGACGGTCCCGGCCTCTCGGAGTTCAAGCGGATGGCCCGGGACGGCGGCCTCGGAGACGACGCACTCTTTACCGGGACGGTCCGGGACCGAGTGCGTATGCGTAGTCTGTACGCAGCGGCGGATCTCTTTGTCTTCCCCTCGGTGTACGACACCGACGGTATCGTCATTACCGAAGCCGCTGCCTTTGGTGTGCCGGCGATCGTCATGCGGGGCGCTCCCCCGAGCTCCCGGATCCGCGACGGTATCGACGGCATTGTCTGCGAGAACAGCGTCGAGTCGGTCGCCGGGGCCATCGAGCGGATCGCCGAGGACCCGGGCTTAGGTGGCCGCCTCGGTGCCGAAGCACGTCGGGCGCTCTACCGGTCGATGGAGGACGTCGCCGACGCCGCGTTCGATCGCTATCGGGCGATTCTTTCGTAGTACCTCGATGATGAGTAAGCTATAGTCCCAGGAGGCCGACCGTGCCCGAGACCCATTGGAACCCGACGATTGCGGTGAGTACCGCCTGTTTCGACGGATACTCGCTGGAGAAGACCCTGGAGGAGCTCGCGGATCTGGCCGTGCCTTCGGTGGAGCTCGCCTACATCGACGGCTACGTCACTGGCTTCTCCGAGGAGCTCTTTAGCGACGCGAACGCCAAGACGGTCCGGGGGATGATGGACGCGGCGGGTACGGACTGCACGGCGGTCTCGGCGCACACCGACCTGTCCACCGGCGACGCCCTCGACCGGGTCAGGCGGCGCATTCGATTTACCGCGGCCATAGGCGCCGACCGGGTGGTTACCAACGCCGCGATCATCGAAAACGAGGCCACCTTTCTGAAGAACCTCGAGACCCTGGCGAAGGAAGCCGAGAGCGCCGGGGTCGACCTCTTGCTGGAGAACCCGGGTGATGGGCGGCAAAACGTCGTCAACGACGGCGCAACCGCAGCGGCTCTCTTCGAGACGTTGGATCTGCCCCGGGTCTCCATCAACTACGACTTTGGAAACGTCGTCTCCCACTTCTACGAGAAGGTCCGGCCGGAGGAAGACTGGAAGCCGATCCGGCGGAGCGCCGGCTATTTCCACCTGAAGGACGTCGGGAAAGATGGGGCGGACTTCAGCTACCCCGAGCTCGGAACCGGCGTTATCGACTACCCCTCGATTCTGGCGGATATCCGGGAAGACCGGCAAGTTCCGGCCCTGGGCCTCGAGATACCCCTGCGCCTCCGGCGGCGCCCGGATGCCTCCCCCTACCGGATCGACGAGCCGCTCTCGGTTCCCGAGATTCGGGGGATCGTGGAGCGGAGCCTTGGCTTTCTCAGCCGGGAGCTGGGGCTCTGACCGAACGGGGACCCGGCCTTTGACAAAAGATCCCTTGCTGCGTTGATAACCTGGGGAACGACCCACGAAACCGTAGTGAACGATATTGTCTACACCGAGGTTTCAGTCGGCTTCCAGCGGATAGAAGCCCTGGAAGAGGCCCTCGCGGGGGCCGGTTTCGGCCTCCGGCCCATCCCCAGAAGGGCGCGCACCACCGTACCCGTCGGTGGAAATCGTCGGGGTCGACTAGAGCCGCCGACGGACGGAGGATTCTGATCCCCATGGCCCCTATAGACTGGAAGATGCCGCCGAAACCCCCCAATGCCGTTGTGCTTCTGGCCCATGGCTTGAACCTCCGGCCCGAGCGGATGGAGGCTCTGGCGGCCCTCCACCGGGCCCAGGGAGCTGTGACGGGTGTCTTCGTCCTGCCGGGGCACGGGTCCGAAACCCCGGCGCCGGGAGGCGTCGGCCCCTGGGATGCCGGGGTGTTTCTTCGCGCGGCACGGGAGGCGATCGAGGCGGTCCGCCGGGCAAAGGAGCGCTTCTCGGTGTCCCGGAGCCGCTTCGTCGGGAACTCTCTCGGGGCCCTGGTGGTTCTCACCGCCCTGGCGCAGTCTGCGACCCCGGCGCGGACCGCGGCCGGCGATCAGGCCTTCGACGACGCCATCCT
>CAZLDK010000350.1:0-3070 GCA_964558285.1 uncultured Spirochaetaceae bacterium
CCCACGAGTAGCTATCTGATTGAATCTGCAGCATTAAGCTGAAGTTCTAACAGTCCTTTCCGTCATTTCTGCGAGAACCCCTTGATTCGTCGAGGGGTTTTGTTGGTTTTGTCCCCGGAAAGACGGCATATGTACCCATGTAAAGAGGTTTATTCTCTTTACTATCTATGCCATATGGCTTATACTGTGGCCATGCATATCGACGTCGTCCCCAACCGCAATTCACGTCCGGCCTACCTCCTGCGCGAGTCCTACCGCGAAGGCACGCGGGTACGCAAGCGCACCCTAGCCAACCTCTCAGCCCTGTCCGAGGCCCAGATCGACGGGATCCGGGCGATCCTGCGTGGCGAGACCCTGCGCCCGGTCGGTGAGTTGTTCGAAGCCGTGGCCTCCAGGCCCTGCGGCCACGTCCAGGCCGTGCACGTAGCCATGCAGAAGCTCGGCATGGCCCGTTTGCTGGGCGGGCCGTCTTGCCCGCAGCGTGACCGGGTGCTGGCGATGATCGCGGCCCGCGTGCTGTGCCCGGATACCAAGCTGGCCACGACCCGGCGCTGGCAGCAGTCCACCCTGGCCGATACCTTCGGTGTGGCCGATGCGCAGGCCGAGGACCTGTATGCCGCCATGGACTGGCTGCTGGCCCGTCAGGAGGCGATCCAGAAGCGACTGGCCGAGCGCCACCTGCAGGCCGGCGCCATGGTCCTCTATGACCTCTCATCAAGCTATCTGGAAGGCCGCCACTGCCCACTGGCCAGGCTCGGCTACAGCCGCGATGGCAAGAAGGGCAAGTTGCAGGTCAACTATGGCCTGTTGACCGATCGCCGGGGTTGTCCCGTGGCGGTGTCGGTCTACCCGGGCAATACCTCTGATGCGGCCACGCTGATGCCGGAGGTGTCTCGCTTGCGCGAGACCTTCGGCCTGGGCGAGGTGGTGCTGGTGGGTGACCGCGGGATGATCTCAAAGACCCATATCAAGCAGCTGCGTAAACTCGAGGGCCTAAGCTGGATCACCGCGCTCAAGAGTGTCTCGATCCGCAAGCTGGTGCAGGATCAGACCGTACAGCTGGGTCTGTTCGATGAGCGCAACCTGTTCGAGACCCACCATCCGGACTATCCTGGAGAGCGCCTGATTGCCTGTCGCAACCCGGAGTTGGCCGACTACCGTGCAGCCAAGCGCGAGGCGCTGCTGCAGGCGACTGAAGTTCAGCTCGGCAAGATCAGCGAACGGGTCGGCAAGAGCCGTCTTCAGGGTGCTGACCAGATCGGGGTCGCAGTCGGCAAGGTCATCAATCGCTACAAGGTCGGCAAGCACTTCGTGCTCGCGATCGAGGATGAGCGCTTTGGCTTCCAGCGCGATATCGAGCGGATCAACGAGGAGGCCGCACTGGATGGGCTCTACGTGCTGCGCACGAGCGTGGAGACAGAACAGATGGGCGCTCCGGACTGTGTGCGCAACTACAAGGCCCTGGCTCAGGTCGAGCGTGCCTTCCGCAGTCTCAAGACCATGGATCTGAAAATCCGCCCGATCCACCATCGCCTCGCTGACCGGGTTCGCGCCCACATCTTCGTGTGCATGCTGGCCGAATACGTCGCCTGGCATCTGCGTCAGGCCTGGCAGCCGCTGCTGTTTGCCGATCAGGATCAGGCGGCCAAAGACCAGCGCGACCCGGTCCGCCCGGCGCGCCGCTCAGCGGCAGCCCAGGCCAAGGTCGCCAGCAGACTCAATGACATCGGCCAACCCCTGCACAGCTTCCAGACCCTGCTGGGCGAGTTGGCCGGGATTGTGCGCAACACCTGTCGCACCCCCGGAGGTCGCGACCAACAGCCCACCTTCGAAATCACCACCACGCCCAGCCCACTACAACAACGCGCACTCGATCTGGTCGCCCAAATCACCGTGTAGCCAGTCACAACACGCCCAGAGCTTGCTATCCCCCTGAAGTGGATGGAGTTTTTGCTGGAATGCCCAAGAACTTCAGATTAAGCCCAAGGACGTGAAGTGACTGCGCAACCATGATTCATCTTCGCTTTGATGAACCAGGGCACCGGCAGGCTCACCGGCGGCATGGGCCAGCGCAGCGACCCGACCCTGGCCATTGAACAGCGTATTCGGAAGTTCAGCCGCGATTGGATCAGAAAACGCTTTTTCGGCCGGCAGCAGTTCCCAACCTTTTGCTCGCAGGCCGCGAATCAGATACCCAACACACAAAGCCGCGATATCGTTCTCATGCAAGAGCAGAACATGGTGCGGAGACCGGCCCAAAATGTTTCTTGCCATATCGTCATAGAAAGCGACACCGCTCAGCAAGATCGACGTATACGCATCGCACCAGGCGGTCTCGTCGATCTCAGGATTGGCCTCTACCGCTTCGGCAAGCAAGACTTCGATATACCAATCGTAATTGTCGACCGTGACATAGCCGTGCCGCAGCCCTCGTTGCACGAGCGCTGATCGCACTTCATCGCGCTTGGCAATACTCCGCCCCTCGTCCAGATAAGGGTAACGAAAGAACGGAGCAACCCCATCGAATCCTTCAAGCATGCTGCTGGCTTGATCGATGTCGGCGACATATTCCGCCGCGGGGGTTCGCCACAGCCATGGATGCGAGTGGGAGTGGTTGGCAAGCAAGTGACCTGCCTCGACATACGCGAGCAGCCGTTCCGTTCCCCCAGGTACATCGCTTAAATGCTTTGTCGTAACAAAAAACATGGCACCAGTGACGCGGGCCTGCTCCAGAGTATCGATCAAGCGCCTGGTCCGCTCCTCGCCGCTAAACAGCGGCCCCGATGCACGAGGCGCGTCATCGAAAGTCAGGGCGATTGTTCCCCCGGAAACCGCTGGGGCAAGATCCCCCATCCACAACGACACAAGGACAAGGCACGAGAGCGCCTTCCGAACGCCGGCGAATATCCAGTCGGTGCTCAACTCACTTGCCTGGAATTGAAGCCGGCAAGCCGCTACAAGCGCAGCTGGCGACATCGTACGTTTTCGCTCCATCTCTAAGGACTGATTTCCTGGTTACCGGGTCTTGATCGTCTGATAAAGCACTTCCTGGCCTTCCAGGTCAAGCGCC
>CAZLDK010000351.1:0-3066 GCA_964558285.1 uncultured Spirochaetaceae bacterium
AATGACGACCGAGAACCCTCCTCTCCCTCGCTCGACGAAGGTCCCGAGAAGCTCCCGGGCCAAGAAGACCGGCCCCTTTACGTAGGTGTCGATCATCTGGTCGAGATCCGAATAGGGGGCCTCGTGGAAGGCCCGGGATACCTGGGGTATCTCGACTACTAGGAGGGCCTCCGAGAGGTTCTGGGAGCGGTTGTGGGCCTTGAGGACCAGGGACTTTGCCGAAATGGCGGAGCGAGGGGTCCAGGTGATGGCCGTGACAGCGGGGTCTGCGAACTCGGCGAGGGAGGAGCTGACCGGGAGGGCCGCGAGGACGTCATACCCCTTGCGCTGCCCTTCGGACACGCAGGCGCGGACGAGCTGTTCGGAGAATCCGGCGATCAGTAGGGCCGTCGACATCTTCGGGTATCGTATTCGGGGTGTCGGCCTTGGTCAACGAAGGGTGACCCGTCGTATCGCGGCGGTAAGGCCCTGGTTCCCGGCGAGGCTCTCGATCGACTCGGGCATCCGGTAGACCCAGTTGCGCTCCGAGGTAGTCCCGGGCCAGTTGATGCGTTCTTTATCGACCGACGGGGGGGCAAGGTTTGGGTCCATCGCGAGATAGTCCTGAAGCTGGGAGATACAGAGGACCGAGGCCACCTGGGAGTAGACCGCGGTAAGGACCGCCTCCACGTCGGCGGCGCCGAGGGAGTCGGGCATTGCATAGTCGAGGCCAAAGGTTCCCCAGAAGGCGGCCCGGTCTTTCTCCTCCTCCCACCAGCCCCGGAGGGTCGAGGTGTCGTGGACCGAGGGGGTGCAGACGGTAAGCGGCTCGTAGTCTTGGGGCGCCTTGAAGGGCTGACCCGGCTGGTCCCAGAGGCGGGTCCACCGGGGAATGCGTAGCCCGAGAATCGACAGTTCTTTGAGTACCTCGGGTACCACCGGCGGGACCGCGCCGAGGTCCTCGGCGCAGGCGAGGAAGTCCTTCTGCGAGGCCAGGCTTCGGAGCCGCTCGTCCCCCGCTTGGCGCCAAATTGCGCTCGATTCGCGGTCGGCATGGTCGAAGAGGCCGAAGAGCCGCCCCCGCTCGTCGTCGGAGAGGGCCGAAAGCCGGGTGCACTGGTCGGCGAACCAGGCCGGGGCGTAGAGGCCTCCGCCGAGATCGATGAGCGCCCGGTCCCGGAACCAGCGGATAAGGGTATCCCGGACCGACCCATCGGGGGTAACCCGGGCAATAGCGGTTTCGCCCTGGATATCCGGGCGGAAGCGGTAGAGCTCTTCGTCGGGGAGGCGGAGAAAGAGGGCGTCGACGACGGTGGCGAAGGAGTCGCCGAGGAGCTCTCGAAGGTCGCTTCCGGCAACGTGAGGCTCGGCGAGCCAATCGATGCGCTCGGCGCCGACCCCTGCCTGGACGAAATCGTCCTGGCTTAAGTACTTAGCCGGGCGGTAGTGTCCCCGTTGGGCCGAAAAGTCGCCGTCGGGAATCGCCCAGATCCGAAAGAAGCCTAGAACGTGGTCGATGCGGATTGCGTCGAACCATCGCTCCGCCTGATCCAGGCGGTCCCTCCACCACTTGTAGTCTTCTTTCTTGAGAAGACCCCAGTTGTAGACCGGAAACCCCCAGTTCTGCCCGTCTTCGCTGAACATGTCGGGGGGTGCCCCGGCCTGATAGGTTAGATCGAAGACCCGGCGTTCCCACCAGACATCCGCGCTATCCCGGCTCATGAGGATGGGAACATCGCCTTTGAGGGCTACGCCTCGCTCCTTGAGCCCGGCGACTGCGGCGTCGAGTTGCCGCTGCAGGTGGGACTGGAGCCAGGCTAGGAAACGGCAGGTAGCTCCGGTCGTCGTATCGTCCCAGATCCCGTCGATGAGGGGCGAGCTCGGTTCGGCGTCGTAGCCCCACTCCCACCAAGGGCGCATCTCGTTGCGCTCTTTGAGAACGACGTAGGCCGCGTAGGGCCGTATCCAGGGCCGGTCGGCTATCCAGGCGTCGATCGCCGGCTCTTCGATGGCGTCGAAGAGCTTCCGGGCCAGGTCTAGCTTCTCTCCCCGGATCTCCTCGTAGGCCAGCGTCTCTCGGGGACCATACCGTCGACGAAGCGCCACGATACTCTCGGCGATTTCCTCCGAACCCGGAAGGTCCGAGAGGTCCAGATAGATCGGGTTGAGGGCGAAGGCGCTGACCGCGCTGTAGGGGCTGGTGTTGGTTCCCGAGTCGTGAATCGGGAGGAGCTGGATAAGGTCGAGTCCCGTCGCGGCGCACCAGTCTCCGAAGGAAACCAGGTGGCGGAACTCCCCGGTTCCACTATCCTCGTCGCCCCGGAGGGACCAGAGCGGCACGGCGACGCCGGAAAGTCGCTGGGACGCAATCCCGTCGCTCAGACTCACAGCTCTTTCATCCGGTCGCGGATACGCGCGGCCTCTTCGTAGTCCTCTTCCTCGATGGCCTTTTGCAACTGCTGCTGCAAGAGCTCCTGCTCGGTGGCCGGAGCACCTTCGGCGGTTTCGACGCTCTCCTCGGTAGTGGGCTCTTCCTCGGTAATCAGGTTGATGGCGACCCCCGCCTCGTCGACGATCGTCTCGGAGATAAAGAGGGGACACCGGAGCCGGGCGGCTATGCCGAGGGCGTCCGAGGGCCGAGAGTCGATGTTTAGCTTCTTCATCCCGTGCTTGAGCTGGATCCGGGCGTAAAAGGTCCCGTCCTTGAGGTCGGTAATCTCCACTCGCTCAACCACTATATTGATCTTCTCCATAACCGAGATAAAAAGATCGTGGGTCAGGGGCCTCGGCATCGGAACGTTTCCGAGGCCGATGAGGATGGACTGTGCTTCCAGCTGTCCGATAAAGATGGGTACCGCCCGCTCGGAGCCAACCGGCTTTACGAGCACCGCGTTTCCCTTGTCGGTTCGGGCAACCGTCCAAATTTCTGCTTCTACCAGCATGCCGTTATTCATCGGTAGGTATAGTCTACGGATTCTTGGCCCGACTTTCAATTTTGGGAGTGCTCCCAAGATTGTGTTTCTTTTTGATTCTTTGAATCACCAGGACAAATAGGGCCGTTAGTAGGGGTGAGTACAACGCTCTACA
>CAZLDK010000352.1:0-3057 GCA_964558285.1 uncultured Spirochaetaceae bacterium
TCCGCGATGTAGTCGTCCAGCGGAAGCAACGCTCCCATTTCCACCAGCTGCGGTTGCCACCACAGCTTCACCTGCGCAACGTCAGGAGGATCGCCGGCGGCCACGGCCGTCAGGAGACGCTGGTAATAGGCATCCCACGGAACCCGCTCCGCTTCAATTCGAATACCAGGATTCTCCGATTCGAACTTCTCGATCAAGGGATTGAGCGCCGTTTCCGGATCATCGAAATGGTACCAGAACCGGACGACTTCCTCCTCTTGCTCCTGAGCCCCACCGGCAAACACGGCCGTGCTCGCAACGAGCAACAGAACCAGTCCAATAGCCATCGTTCGTCTCATACGAACCTCCTTATTTCCTACGGATCTTCTCACACCGCGCCGCTCTGCTTGCGGTCAACGACCTTCAATGCGGAGGCTACGATAGCGTGCGAGGTCAATCCATATGCTTCCAATATTTCGTCCGGCTCGCCGGACTCACCAAAGGTGTCCTGCACTCCCACCCGTTCTAGTGGTACAGGATACGCACTTGAAAGTGTCTCGGCGATTACCCCGCCGAGGCCGCCCAACACGGAGTGCTCTTCCGCCGATACGACGCACCCGCATCGAGTTGCCGCCGCTACGATCGTCCGCGTATCAAGCGGCTTTATCGTATGTACGTTCACGACGGTTGCAGAAATCCCGTGCTCTTTTTCCAGGGTGTGAGCCGCGTCCAGCGCCATCGGAACCATGATGCCCGCGGCACACACCGCAACGTCGGTTCCATCCCGCAGCTCCACTGCGGCACTCAGGTCAAAAGGCGCGTCCGCAGCGGTTACGATCGGCGTGGGAATCCGACCAAGACGCAGATAGACCGGCCCGGTGTGTTCGATTATTGCCCGAGTCGCCGCACGCGCTTCGTGCGCATCTGCGGGCACCACCACCGTCATGCCCGGGATCATCCGCATGAGGGCGATATCCTCGAAAGCCTGGTGCGTCGCGCCGTCAGCACCAACGGTGACGCCGCCATGGCTTGAACAGATCTTGACGTTTGCGCTGTTATACCCCACTGACAGGCGAATCGGCTGGTGGCCAAGACTGGTTGCGAATATCGCAAACGTTGTCGCCACCGATATTTTCCCGTCAAGAGCCATTCCTGCGGCAGTTCCCATCATGTCCGCTTCTGATATTCCCATCTGAAAGAACCGTTCAGGATAGGCCTCAGCAAACCCCTGGACCTTTATCGCATCCGCCAGATCTGCAGTAAGCACGACCAACCGGTCATTTGTCCGGCCGATCTCGACCAGTTCCGCCCCGAATGTTTCACGCATTGCTTGTTTGTTCACAGTAGACCTCCGGCGGTTCCGTCAATGGGAAAATCCTCGTACCCGTCGGCGCGGCCGATCTCCTCCAGCGCGCGTACAGCAGCCTCACGATCCGGAGTGGTCCCGTGCCACTTTGCCAGGTCCTCCCACTCTGATACACCGGCGGCCATTTTGACGCGTGCTATCACCGCCCGCGGCGCGGTCCCCGAAGGTTTTGAAGCCAGGGCATCTTTGAGCTGATCAGTATTGTGTCCATCGACCACGATCGTGTCCCAGCCAAAGGCGGCAAACCGCTGGTCAATCGGTTCCTGCCGTTTCACCTCTTCCGTTGCACCGTCAATCTGCAGTCCGTTTGCAAGAATAACCGCTACGACACTGGACAGACCGTAGTGGCTGGCGGTCATCGCCGCCTCCCACACCTGCCCTTCCGCAAGCTCACCGTCACCGAGAACACAGAGCACCCGAGATGTACGCGCGTCGGCACGCATTGACAGGGCTATCCCGTTTGCGACCGAAAGTCCCTGTCCCAATGGACCCGAAGAGGTTTCCACCAGTGCGCCGAGTTTGGCCCGCGCCGGGTGTCCCTGCAGGCGGCTGCCAAACCGCCGGTGCGTTGCCAGTTCGTCAATGGGAAAGTGGCCGGTCCGGGCAAGGACTGAATACCACGCCGCGCAGATGTGGCCGTTACTCAGAACGACTCGGTCCCGATCCGGCCAGTCCGGTTCGTCCGGCCGATACCGAAGCACATCGTTGTAAAGCACCGCGAACAGGTCCGCTGCGCCAAGGGCCCCGCCAACGTGGCCGGATCCCGCATGAACGATCATCCGGATCGTGTCCCGCCGGACTTGTCGTGCAAGTTGATCAATCAATTGTGTTCCTCTGCTTGTGTTGCATGTGAGAATCGTCGTGCTTTCAATTTGAACATATGCGAACGCATCGCCGCCTCGGCGCTGTCCGGATCATGGCGAAGCAGGCTATCGAGAATCTCGAGATGTTCCTCCACGGTCTCAGCACGACTGGTGACATCACCAAGCTCACGCTGACTGACATCGCGGTTCATCTGAATAATCTCCGGTGTGAGGTATCCTAGGAGGGAGGTGAGTACAGGATTCTTTGTTGCCCGGGCGATGGCAAGATGAAACAGGTGGTCCTCGTCGAGGGCGAGGCTTCCCGATGATACGGCGGTTTCAAACTCCGAGTGGGCAGTTTGAATCGTCTGTAGATCCGCATCGTCGCTCCGTTCCGCGGCAAGCCGAGCGGCGTGGGTCTCAAGAATCTCCCGCGCCTCGAACAGAGACCCCAGGTCATGGTTCCCCCCGCGGAGCATCGTCGAAATAAGACCCTGTAGCGCTTTCTCACCTATTTCAGCGATGAAATATCCACGCTGCGATTCCGAACGAACAAGGCCGTAGAACTCCATCTGCTTCAGGGCTTCACGGACCGGTCCCCGGCCAACACCGAAACGCTCCGCCAGGTCGCGTTCTGACGGAAGCCTGACACCTCGTTTCAGAATGCCCGAGGAGATCAACTCCTGGATCTGTTCGATTATCATATCCGTCGCCCGCGGCGCGGCAATCTGTCGAAATACAGTCAGATTGTCGTTGTTCTTTCCCCGCAAGGAACACCTCATTTTGGTTAGCCAGTTTTTGGTTGACCAGTCCAGTGTAGGGTCGGAATTTTGATCTGTCAAGAAAAACTGTCCGTTCCCAGCAGTTCTCATTTTGAGGGGAGTGGCGGGTTTAATCGATAATTCTTTC
>CAZLDK010000353.1:0-3054 GCA_964558285.1 uncultured Spirochaetaceae bacterium
CGTAGGGAGGATCGGTGAACCAAATGGACCCATCGGATTTAACCACAATGTCGTTTGGAGAATTGAGCCTTTTTCCCTGATAACTATCTGCCAAGACGGTAACGGAGCCATCGAACTCCGTCCGCGTGATCCTTCGCGTAAAATGCTCACAGGTTATTAGGCGACCCTGGAGGTCCTTGGTGTTTCCATTTGAGTTGCTCGACGGGTACCTAAGCACTCTCGTTCCCGCTCCGTAGGTATACTGCATCAAACGGTTGTTGGGAATATCACTCCAGACCAAATAGTCTCCAAGGGGAAAATAGCAGGGGCCTTCGCACCAAAGCATCCCGTCGGCAATCAGTTCTAGATTACAATTCAGAAGAATCATCCGGCGGAATCGCTCATCAATGATCTCAAACTCTCGAACTCTATCGCCCATCTAGTCGTATCCTCCGTTTGGCAGTGACTTACCTGTTAGGAATCGTAACGTAAATGTTTAGTGATACCCACCCCCGCGCGCCCTCGTTTCAAGTCCTCCCGCTTCTTCACCCCAAGATCCCTTCATCCATAACCCGCCTCTGACTCAGGGCGCAGCAAGGCCGCACTCAGCGAATACCACCGAAGTCTCAAAGAACTATCTTGCGGGGAAGAAGGCTCGGTCAGCGAAGGGTTATGGATGAAGGGATCGTTTGCGGCAGAGAGGACTTGGTCTTTAGTCGCCCGCCTCCTGCGGGCTCCCTCCGACCCGCCTCGGGCGCCGGCGGCGCACTTCCTGTGCGCCTTCCGGGCCTGGTCGGCCCGCGCGCCCTCGTTTCAAGTCCTCTCTGAGATGAGAAATGCTGTCTGTTTAGCTGTTCTTGGGAAATCCGAAGTCGTAAGTCTTTGCGGCAGAGAGGACTTGAACCTCCACGACCTTACGGCCACTAGCCCCTCAAGCTAGCGCGTCTACCAGTTCCGCCACTGCCGCGTTTGTTGGTGTGCGATGCGCAAATTATACCGTTGGGCCGCGTTTGTCAAGACCGAAAAGCGGCGTGCTTTCATTCAAATCTAACATCGATGTGGTGTCTTTACGTCCAATCATGGCTATCTCGAGGAAGACGGAAGAGCTACTTAGACGGCGTTTCGAGCTTGGTGAGGCGGTTACTAGGACGATCCTGATCGGCGCTGCGCTTATCACCCTGGCCATTACCCTTGGTATCGCCTTTTTCTTCGTCAACGAGTCCTTACTCTTCTTCCGGGATCCTGGGTTTAGCGTCGGCGAATTCTTTGGTACGACGGCGTGGCAGCCTGCAGCCGGTGCCTTCGGCGCGCTTCCCTTGCTCAACGCTACCCTGGTAACCGTCGGTATCGGGCTCTTGTTCGCCGCGCCGACGGGGCTCGCGGCTGCGGTCTACCTTACCGAGTACGCATCGCCCCGGGTCCGGTCCTTTTTTACCCCGGCCCTGGAGGTTCTCTCGAGTATCCCGACGGTGGTCTACGGCTACTTTGCCCTCTATCAGGTTACCCCTCTTCTCCGGCGTATCTTCGGTGCCGACGTCGTAGAGGTCTACAACACCTTCTCGGCAGGGATAGTCCTGGGCGTCCTTATTCTTCCGGTGATCATTTCCCTTACCGTCGAAGCCCTAAGCAGCGTCCCCTCCTACGCCAAAGAAGCGCCGATCGGCATCGGGGCTACGGGGATGGAAGCCTTCTTCAAGGTGTCTCTCCCTGCTGCGGGGTCCGGCATTCTTTCTGCCTTGGTAGTTGCAATGTCCCGCGCCGCGGGAGAGTCGGTAATCGTATCCCTGGCTGCGGGGTCGGGTCCGAACTTTACCTTCAACCCGTTTCGGGCGGCGGAGACGATGACCGGCTACATCCTCCGAATTGCCCGGGGAGAGTTCAGCTACGGTACCGTGGACTACACCAGCATCTTCGCCATGGGATTGGTGCTTTTTGGCATTACCTTCGGACTCAACGCTGTCAGCTGGGGTATCTCGGCTCGCAGCCGCAGGCGGTACGAATGAACCCCGCAACGAAACCGGAGAAGGGGGCCGGGCTCCTGTTTCGCCAGGCCCACGGTCTCGGGTGGAAGGCCATCCTTCTGCTCGCAGCGGCCGGCGTCTGCCTCGTTTTTACCCTCCTTTTGCTTACCACCATCAACAGAGCCTTCGGACTCGTGGCATACGAAAATAGCCTGGAGCCGACGAACCTTGTTTCAGGGGCGGAAAGCGTCGACGAAATGAATCGGGATGAGCTTCTGTCGCTCGTCGAGGAGCACCTCTCCGTCGGGTTGCTTCGACGTTTGGAAAGCGAGACTCCTCTCTCGCAACGAAGCGACGCCGGTCTCCGCCGGCTTGTTCAGGATCGTATCGTCGACCCCAGGATCGTGCGGAGCTGGAGCCTCTTCGAGAGTCTTTTCGAGCAGGACGAAATCGAGACGTACGCCGAGGATAACCCGGCTCATAATCTCGCGTTTCGTTCCTGGCTGAACCTTTCGTTCTTGACGTCGCACCAGTCGAGCCGTCCGGAGGAGGCGGGGATTCGGGCGGCTCTTTTGGGGACACTCTGGATCGTCGGACTGTCGGTTCTGGTAGCGTTCCCCGTCGGCGTCCTCACCGCTCTCTACATGGAAGAGTACGCCCGACGGAATCCTTTTACGACCCTCGTCAATTTGAACATCAGAAACTTGGCCGGAATCCCTCCCGTTATCTACGGTCTTCTGGGCCTGGCCGTCTTCGTTCGAACGATGGAACCGGTGACCAGCGGTGCGTTTCTCGGAATCCCGGAAGGCCAGACCGCCGCCGGGAGAACGATTCTGGCCGGAGGTCTTACCCTGGCGCTGCTTATCCTCCCGTTGATCGTCATCAACACCCAGGAAGCCCTTCGAAGCATTCCTGCCGGCTACCGCCAAGCGTGCCTTAGCGTCGGGGCACCGAAGTGGCGCGTCGTGGTCCAGCGCCTGCTCCCCTACAGCTTCGACCGGTTGCTCACCGTCGTCATACTCGCGATCTCTCGAGTAATCGGAGAAACGACGCCGCTGATCATTATCGGGGCCGCGACCTTTATCATGGCTGACCCGGCGGGAATCTTCTCCAA
>CAZLDK010000354.1:0-3034 GCA_964558285.1 uncultured Spirochaetaceae bacterium
GGTTCTTTCGGCGTACCGCGTCTTGATAAACGGCATAGAAGTGGCCCGCGCCGGAGACCCGGGGCCGACTCGGGACCAGACCGTACCGAGCAGGAAGTCGGAGACCGTCCGACTCACCGCCCACGGCACCGTCCTCGAGATAACCGTCCAAATAGCAAACTTTCGCTACTTCGGTGGCGGTTTTACCGAGGCGCCGACCCTCGGACCCGCCGGGGCGGCCGAGGCTGGGGCCCAGCGATGGCTGCTTCTGGAGTTCTTCGTCCTCGGGGGGCTGGTAACCGTCGGTCTTTACCATCTGGGCCTCGCGGGACAACGGCCCGAGGAGCGTAGCAACGTCCTCTTCGGCGCGACGGCGCTACTCCTCTCGCTTCGAGCATTTCTGGCAGGCAGTCTCCAGACGGACACTCTGATGGGACTCCTCGGGTGGGAGGCATTTACCACGGTCCTCTATGTTTCCCTCTTCGCCGGTGTTACCGTCTTCGCGGCGTATTGCCGATCGGTGTTCCCCGCAGAGTTTCACCGTCCGGTTCTTCTCGGAACCATCGGTCTGAACGGGGCCCTCGCTCTTATCGCTGCCCTCCTTCCGTCTTGGATCTACACGGCGGCCCTTCGTCCCTACCTTCTGCTCACCGTTGGGCTGGCAGTCTACACCGTCGCCGTCGCCGTTCGGGCGGCGCTCCACCACCGAAACGGGGCGATCGTCTTCTTAGCCGGGACGCTGCTCTTGGCGGCTGCCTTTGTGCGGGACGCCACCGGGGGGAGCGTCCCGACTCAAACAAGCCCTCTCCTCCCCGCGGGAGCCCTCGTCTTTACCCTCTTCCAGGCGGTCATCTTATCGAGCCGAGTGTCACAGTCGATTACCGACGTCGAGGAGCTTCTTCTGGTTCAACAGCAGCTGATCGGCGAGAACGAGTCGCTGAAAGACTTGAGCTACGTCGACGCCCTAACGGATATCGGAAACCGGCGCCGGTTCAACGAGACCCTCGAGGTGGAATGGGCCCGAGGTATTCGCCACGGACGCCCCTTGAGCCTCTTGATGATCGACATCGACTACTTCAAGCCCTACAACGATGCCTACGGCCACAGTCGGGGAGACGACTGCCTTCAGCAGGTCGCGTCGATCCTACGCTCCAGTCTCCGCCGGACCGTCGACTTCGTCGCGAGATACGGCGGCGAAGAGTTCGCCGCAATTCTCCCGGACACGGACATCGAGGGCGCCGACTCTGCAGGGGACCACCTCCGTCGACAAGTGGAAAAAGCAGGGCTTACCCACGAGCACTCTCCGGTCGCTCCTGTGGTCACCATCAGTGTCGGCGCAGCGACGGTTGTCCCCTCCACCACGGAGTCGCCGTACTCCCTGGTGGAGCAGGCAGATCGGGCCCTCTATATCGCGAAGCGGAGTGGGAGAAATCGCCTAGTCCGCTTTGTATTGTAACCAAGGGGGGACCCATTGCAAAAATCGTCCACAGCGGCAAGAGTGGTATCTACGTAACGAGGAGGCATGTCGCCATGTCATCACTAAGCTATCAAAACCTAGACGAATCCCGAGCATTCGAAAAACTCCTGACGATCTCTCCCTGGGATGTGACCCAGCTCTCGCCCCAACGGCTCCGGGAGAACGTGATCCCCGCCGGCGGAGAGTTGAGCTACTGTTACGGCGCGAAAGCTGTAGACGACTCTACTCTCCGCCTACTATCGGACCTCGCCGAGGAACAGCAGTGCATCGAGAAGTACCTCGCAGTCGCCCGGGGGGAGACTATGAATACCGGGGAGAAGCGGATGGTTCTCCATCATCTCACCCGGGGCGTCCTAGACCAGGAAGTCTCCCACGACGGGAAGAACCTTCGGGAGTTCTACGAGGAACAGCGGAGGCGCTTCGGCGACTTCGCCCGAGGCGTTCAGGCCGGTGCAACAACAGCGCCCTCCGGCAAACGGTTTACGTCGGTGGTACAGATCGGTATCGGCGGCTCGGACCTGGGGCCCCGGGCCCTCTACCTGGCACTAGAACAGCTGGCACAAGCGGAAGGATTCGGCCCGAAGCTGTCGGCCTCCTTTATCTCCAACGTCGATCCGGATGATGCGACGTCGGTGTTGAGGAGCATCGATATCTCCACCGCTCTCTTCGTCCTGGTCTCCAAGAGTGGGACGACCCAAGAGACTCTCACCAACGAAGCCTTCGTCCTCGAGGCGTTGTCCTCCGCCGGGGTGCCGAAGGAAAAGGCCCGGAAGCACGTGGTGGTGGTTACCTCGGAGACGAGCCCCTTGGCGGGGAACGGCGACTACCTCGACGGCTTCTACTTCGACGACTTCATCGGCGGCCGCTACTCCTCCACCAGCGCCGTCGGTGGGGTCATGCTCTCCCTTGCCTTTGGACCGGAAGTATTCGAAGAGCTTCTGGAAGGAGCCCACGAGGCCGATCGGCGTGCCCTGGTCCGCGACCCGCTCAAGAACGCCGCACTCCTCGACGCCCTTGTCGGTGTCTACGAGCGCAACGTGTTGCAGCTTTCTGCCACCGCGGTCCTTCCCTACAGCCAAGGGCTCCAGCGGTTCCCGGCGCACCTCCAGCAACTTGACATGGAGAGCAACGGCAAGTCGGTCAATCGAGAGGGAGAGCCGGTCGGCTACTCCACCGGGCCCCTCGTCTTCGGCGAGCCGGGAACCAACGGGCAGCACAGTTTCTACCAGCTGCTGCACCAGGGCACCGACGTAATACCGCTACAGTTCATCGGTTTTCGGGAGTCCCAGATGGAAGAGGACATCGACTACGAGGGTTCCTCGAGCCAGGGTAAGCTCAAAGCGAACTTGGCCGCCCAGATCGTCGCCTTCGCCCGGGGCAAAGAGGACCCCGATCCGAACAAGTCCTTCGCCGGCGGTCGTCCATCGAGCCTTATTCTCGGGGATCGCCTGACACCCCGGAGCCTCGGGGCGCTATTGGCCCATTTCGAAAACAAGGTGATGTTTCAGGGCTTTCTCTGGAACATCAACTCCTTCGACCAGGAGGGAGTGCAGCTCGGCAAGGTGTTGACAAAGGAGG
>CAZLDK010000355.1:0-3024 GCA_964558285.1 uncultured Spirochaetaceae bacterium
GAACAGAAGCGGCAAGGTCGGGACGCCGTCGAGGTGCGCCGACGAGATAAAATCCTCCCGCTTTATGCTGTGGACGAGCCCCCGTATCAACCGGGCGCTCCCGGGCCACCCGACGAAGGAGAGAATAACGGTTATCAGAATAAAGGACTGGCCCGAGTCCATGTCCCGGGAGAGGATGGACCGGAGAAAGAGAATCATGTAGAGGCCGGGGATCAAGATAAAGAACTCGGCTATCCGCATGATGATCCAATCCGTCGCCCCGCCGTAGTAACCGGCGACACCTCCAAACACAATGGCCAGGGTCAAGGATATGGCTATCCCGATAAAACCGATCGTCAGGGAGATGCGGCCCCCGTGGAGAACCCGGCTGAACACATCCCGCCCGAGGTGGTCGGCCCCCATCAGAAAGACCGGGTAGTTCATGCCGCCCTCCTCCCAGCCGGGAGCTCCCAGCGTGTAGGGAGCGTCTGTGCCGAAGAAGTGCACCTGCATCGGAATAAGGTCCCAGAGCTTGTACTCCGGCCCCTGGGCAAAGAAGCGAATCGGAATGTAATCCCCCCGGACCCGGGCGTAGCTCCAATTGAGCCGGTCTACAAGGGCATGGCGCTGGATCTGAGGCCGGAAGCCGAGCTCCTCGGAATAGAAGGTGACGTTCGGTGGGTGGTAGCTATGGCTCCGGAAGACCGTCTGGGGACGGTAGGGGGAGAGGAACTCCGCAAAGAGCATGCTGCCGTAGAGAAGGACCAGAACGATGACCGAGGCAAAGGCCACGGGGCGGTGCCGGAGGTGCCAAAAAAAACGCTTCATGACTTGGAGAACCGAATTCGTGGGTCGACGAGGGCCAGAAGAATATCGGCGACGATCATGCCGAAGAGAATCAAAAAACTGATGAACATGATGTTCGCCAACACCAGGTTGATGTCCTCCTGCCGCACCGCCTCGTACATCAACCTCCCGATGCCGGGGTAGGAGAAGATAATCTCCAGAATCAGGGAGCCGGAGAAGAGGCTCGCGAAGAGGTTGGCGCTCGAGGTGATGTAGGGGTTCAGGGTGTTGCGGAAGGCGTGGGCGAGGTAGATGCGCCGCTCACCGATGCCCCGGGAGCGCAAGGAGGTGATGTAGGGCTGCCCGAGCTGGTCGAGCATCGTGGCCCGGATCATGCGCATGGTTCCGCCGATGCCTCCTAAGAACGCTCCGATGAGCGGCAGAAAGATGTGGTAGAGGTAGCTAAAGGCAAACCGCGCCGGCGCCTCGGAGGCCGGAAAAGAGGGGTAGGCGGTTATCGGAAAGAGTCCCGACACCGCGGCGAAGAGCTGCAGCAGGATAAGCAGCAGAATGCCCGGAAAGGCGTGTAAAAAGAGGGCTATCGCCGTCGCCCAGACATCTACCTTTGTTCCCACCTTGCTCGAAAAATAGATGCCCAGGGCAAAGGAGATGATGGTCAGAAAGAAGAGGGAGATCAGGTTGAGAATCAGGGAATTGACCATCCGGTCCCGGACCAGGAAGAGAATCGGCGCCCGGGCTATGAGGCTTCGCCCGAGGTCCCCCTCTACGAAGATCTGCCGGAGCCACCGAAAGTACTGCTGGTGGAACGGCAGGTTGAGCCCGAGGCGTTCCTTCGCGAGCTGGATGGCCTCTTCGGTGTAGACGTTGTCCGCCTGCCGGAGCTCGCTCTGCATGAACATCTGACTCCGGACGTAGTTCTCTACGATGTCCCCCGGAGAGAGGCTCATCAGCCCGAAGACCGCGAGGCCTAAAAAAAAGAGAATAACCACCATGGAGATGACCCGTCCGAGGATAAAGGCAAGTAGAGGGCTCTTCGCCTGGAAGCGGTAGATACCGAGTCCCAGGGGACGGATAAGGTTCTTGATGGCCTGCATTACTGGCTTCGGGCGCTCTCCTTCAGGTAGAGATAGGTCGAATCGAGCCCACCGAGGGTATCGTAGTAGACATTGGCCCATTTGTCCCGAACCGCGGTAAAGGCAAGGGGTTGCACCGTCCAGAACATGGGAACCTGATCGAGAAGGATTCTCTGGAACTCGTCGTAGATCTCCTGGCGCCGGTCGGGGTCGATGGTGAACTTGCCCTCGTTGTAGAGGTAGTCGATTCGAGCCTCCCATTCGGTCGCCGGGGTCTCCTGGAGCGGGTGCCAGAGGTGGTTATTCCCGTAGGAGGGCCAGACGTTCGAACCCTGGGTTGGCCAATACCAGACCCAGGCTCCGAGGAGGACGACTTCCCAGTCGTAGTTCACCGACAGCCGCTCCACCAGCTGCTGCCAGTCGATCGGCCGGACGTTCGCGGTTATGCCGACCGAATCGAGCTCGTCGGCAAAGATATTGGCCATGTCGATCCCGATGTTGTTCTCCGCGCCGATGTTTATGTCGAACTCGATACTGTTGCCGTCGGAATCCCTCATAACGCCGTCAGAATCCCGGGTAACCCCGATACTCTCGAGAATCTCTAGAGCCCTGTCGGGGTCGTAGGTGTACTCGAGGGTAATCTCTTCGTTGAAGTAGGGGTTGGGAGGGGCAAACAGATGCTCCATCGGACGGGCGAGGCCCCGGTAGACCTGATTGGCAATGCGCTCCCGGTTCAAGAGGCTGCTCAGGGCCTGGCGGAACTCGGTCTGGACGAACCAAGAATAGACTAGGGGGTCCATGTTCTCCGGGTTCTGGTTGGCCACAAAGAAGCTCGCGCCGAGGCTCTCGCCGCCGTTGTAGACGGTGTAGTCGGGGTCCTCCCGGTCCAAGAGCGGCGTCAGATCCTCCGGCCGGGGACTGTAGGCGTCCTTGCTGCCGTCCCGGAAGAGAAGAAACTCGGTGTTTCGGTCCGGCACAATCCGGTAGATAACCTCTTCGATGTAGGGGTAGCTTGTCCCGTTCTCGTCGGTTTTCCAGTAGTTCGGGTTCCGCTGCATCACCAGCCGGATCCCCGGAGAGTACTCGACGATGTGATACTGCCCAATCGACGGGATGGTACGGGGGTCGACGTCTACGCTCAGGAGGTTCTGGACCGCCTCTATAC
>CAZLDK010000356.1:0-3013 GCA_964558285.1 uncultured Spirochaetaceae bacterium
CCGATGGACGAGACGTGCGCGGACACCTCGTTCGAGGGGCTCTATCCGCTCGAGAATCGTCTGCGACCCGCCATTGTGGTAGAGAACCTCCACCGAGCCGCTCTCGATCAGATAGACCCACCGATCCTCCGGGTCCCCCTGACGAATAACGGTGGTCCCTGCGGCCACTGAATAGCGCAGACTGGCTTCGCAGAGCCTCCGTTTTGCCGCCTCGGTGAGAAACCGAAAAGGAGTAATGCGGTCGTAGAGGTCGATTAGGGGGGAGATATCAGACGCCAAAATCGTACTGCGCCGTCATGGTTTTGAGAACCTCGAAGGCCTCCGGGAAGCTCATCTGATAGGTGGCACTAAAGATGCTGTCCTCGGAAACCCGGCCGCCGGCTTCGCAAAAACAGCCGACCGGATGGTTCAGAATGCCCTCGATAGCCGACAGGGGTATCCCGCGATCGAGTAGGAAGCGGCCGAAGGAGGTATTCGATAGCGAGATCGGCTCCCCGTCGGACCCGACAAGGTAACCCCGGGCGTCGAGGAGCTGCTCGAAGGGGCTTTTGGAGTAGTGGAAGCCCCGGCCGGAAGCGAACCTCTCGCTGATGACCCCTTTCGCAACGAGGCTGTCCCGCATCTGTCGCACTAGTTCAGAGAAGTAGGTATACGGGGTCGTCGTTCGAAAGAGCATGACCGCGATGTCGGTTTCCCGGGTGTTCTTGTGCATCAAGGCCGGTACGTCGTAGTTGACGACGTAGAGGCCGCCTATCCGCTTGATCGACTGGCCGTTCACCATCAACACGTCTTCCGGATCGACCCAGGCGTTAAAGAGCGCGTCCGGACTCATTCCCAAGAGCCGAAGCGCTTCGAAAGAGCCGACGATCTGCGCTCCCTCGAAGGGGACATGGAACCGGTCCTCGAAGCGTCGCTCCATATACTCGGTGAAGAGCTGCTTCCCCTTGGTGGCAAAGACTAGCTTGACGGCGTAGTGGTATTCGACGACGTGGCGGTCCATCAGGTAGGCCCCCGGGAGATTCGCCAGGTAGACCAACTTGATAGCACTCCGGTAGGCCGAGCAGTTTTCTACCACGCCCATGACGGCGCTTTCACCGACAACACCGTTGGTTTCGGGGCGCATGTAGACAAAGATATCGTTGAGGTCTTCCCGGGGCTCGGGACCGGGATACGGAAGAAGAACGGACGGCTTTGACGACTCGCCTTCCCTCATAGCCCCATTATGCACCACTCAGGCGGCTTAGATACAGCTCTCCGGCGGCGCAGGGCATCTGGATTCCCCAGGCGTCGAGGACCCGGGGATGAATCTCCCCGAAGACGCCGACGTCGATCCCGTCTACCAGGAGTGTGGCGACCCGCCCCGGGAGGAACCGGCCGTCCTGTACCTCTGCCACCTCGAAGCTCTTCCCGAGGTAGTAGAGCAGCGTGGAGATCTGGGAGTGGATGCCGTTGTAGTTAGCTTCGTGGTCGGCTACCAGGAAGCCGAGGGCATCGAGGGTCCGAGACCCGTAGCTCTCCTCCGAGTCGGGAAGCACAATTTTGCCGACTTCGAACATCCGATGCGGGTAGGCGGCGTTCCCGGAGACGCTTTCCGACGATAGGAGGTGCGGAAGAATCGAGTTTCGAACGTACTCATAATTCTCCGACATCGGGTTTGCAACCTTTATGATGCCCCTCCGGGCCGCGTCGTGCTCCTCGTCCGGATACATCTTCGCGATAGAATCGGTGTAGGAGCCGAGGTAGGAAAACATCATCTCCTGGAAACCCATCCCGACCATCAGCGACTTAACCGTACGCCCCCGGGCCTCCGCCGGGGTTATCCGCCCCACGGTAAAATCGTGGGGGGACTCGGGCTGGAAGTAGTCCATGCCGAGACCGATCATGACGTCTTCGACGACATCGACGGGGTGCAAGAAGTCGTTTCGGTAGACCGGCGGCAAAACCGCGAGGGCTTCATCGCCCTCTTGGCGAACCGTAACACCCGCCCGTTCGAGAGCCCCGACGGCCTCTTCTAGGGAAACCTCCCGCCCGAGGAGCTTTCGAATGCTCGGAAGGTCGACGGTAACCGGTTCCTGGAAGTAGTAGGGTGTTACGATCTCTCGGCCGAAGGCGGTGTCGTAAGGGTACCGAACGAGGACCGGCAGGACGGTAAAGCCCGCGTCGGCAAGGTCCGCGGCGACGATATTGCAGGCAACAAGGAGTGACTGTAGATCGGTCCCCGTCATCTCGATAAAGAGACGTTCGTCCCCTTCCTCGACGGCGCCGACCGTCGCGCTGTTGATAACCGGCGGCAGACTCAATGTTGCTCCCCCGGACTCTTTGAGATAGGGAAATTGGTCGAAGTCGGCGATAATCGATCCGTACTCCTGGCCCTTCGGGTGCTGTTTGAGAATCTCTCGGAGAGACAGCTTCTGGTCCATTCCGAGTGGGACGAAGCGGGTCGAATCGGGGTCCGCCGCGACGTAGTGAACCGGATACTCGATAAGGTCGGTCCGGTAAACCCCCATCGCGATCGAGCTCCGCTTCCGCCCGAAGTTCCAGCAGAGCTTCTCCTGGGTCTGGATAAGGTCGTCGAGCTCGGCTTCGGTGAGTCCGTGGCCCTCGACGGCGAAGGCGGCGATGAAGGGGCGAATCTCCTGGAGGTTTGGGTCGACTTCGACGACCCGGCCGGCGTGGTCGAGGCGCTCCACCTCGGAGGAGACAAAGGGGTATTCCCTCGGGGGACCGCCAAGGTAGCTCCCGAGCTGCCGGGCGAGACCGGCGGTAGACCAGAGGTCCGGTCTGTTGGTGTCGTTCAGCTCGATCTTGACGATACCCTCTTTGTCCACCGGGGCATCGAGCTCCGCCTTGGCGGCGGGAAGCACCGCTTCGAGCTCGTCGTCGGTAAAGCTCCGTCCGAGAAAGCGGAAAAACGTTTCTTGGTGCACGTCTATTTTTGGCATGCCTAGGCACCCCTCCGGAGGCGGATTGCTTCGAGGTCCTGGGAGAAGAGCTCCCGAAGGTCGTCGAGTCC
>CAZLDK010000357.1:0-2998 GCA_964558285.1 uncultured Spirochaetaceae bacterium
CCTCGGCGGAAGACACCTCCCTTCCCAGCAGACTTCTCCTCGGAGCCCACGTCGTCTACCTCTTCGGGGATCCTACTTCTTCCTTGCGCTTCGGGGCAGGAGCGGACGTAAGAACCGCTCTCGGTATCGACGAGGTTCAGTACGACGAATACCTCGACGCCGGCCTCCGCCTGACGGTGGATCAATTTATCGGATCCCGGGTCTACGTTACGGGTATTCTCTTCCCCTTCTGGGTCGAGACCAGAGACGTTTCCGACGTCGAGAGCGACTGGCGGCTCGAAGCGACCATTCCCCGGGCGGGAATCGCGTTTACGTTTTTGTTCTAACCAGAGGCGGGAGCGTCCCCGGCGGAGGCTCACCCTCCGCCCCGGCCCGACGGGCGAGGCCGGATTCACGGGGACCCGGGATCTTCTCGCACGCTTCGCTGACCGAGCTTGTATCCACGCTGAGAAAGTGTAGCGCATGGGGGGAAGGCTCTGCGAGGGCGGCTGGGGTGCGGCCTGAGTCAGAGGCGCGTGCAAGAAGACCTCGTGCCCCCTGATAGCGTCTGCTCACCGTCAGGCCAGGGCGCGGGGTGCGCTACCCGTCTGCGGGGGGCGGATTGGAGCGAAACTCATCTCGCAAAGAAGCCAATAAAACGGGCCCTGGTCGCGTGAGCGACCAGGGCGAGTGCTCCTTACTCCGTCACAAGCACAATGCGGTACCGTGCCTTATTGGCTGCAACCCGATCCATTGCTTCGTTTAGCTGCTCCAGGGGCATCGTTTCCGTCTGAGGTTTAATGCCGTGGATAGCGGCGAACTCGAGCATTTCCTGCATGAAGTGTCGTCCACCGACAATACTGCCGACGATCGCCTTTTGCCCGAATACCAGCGGAATAAAAGGAATGTTCATCGACGAAACAGGAATGCCCACAAGCACAAGCTTTCCGTTATTTGCCAAGAGACTGAACGCAGCGTCCCAATCGGTGTCTGCGCTGACGGTGCAGAGAACCAGGTCCATCGTACCGGCGAAGTCGGCCAAGGCCTCGGCGTTTCCCCACTGGCAGAAGCTGTGTGCGCCGAAACTCTTCGCCTCCTCCGCCTTGGACGGCGAAGTAGAGATTGCCACGACTTCGGCACCCATGGCCCGAGCGAACTGCAGCGCCAGGTGTCCGAGCCCTCCGATTCCCATTACACCAACCCGCATTCCAGGTCGAGTGACGTGGGTACGAAGCGGTGAGTAGACCGTAATTCCGGCGCAAAGCAGCGGAGCGGCGCTGACCGAGTCGAGGCCGTCTGGGATACGAAACGCAAACTCTGCCGGAACACGCAGCCTGTCGGCAAAACCTCCGTGGTTGCCCACAATCAAGCCCGTGTAGCCCACCCGGCAGATGTTCTCCTGCCCCTGTAGGCAGTGGTCGCAGGTTCCGCAGGAGTCCCTGATCCACCCGATCCCGACGCGGTCGCCAACCACGAACCCGTTTACTTTTTCCCCGACCGCAGCCACTTCCCCGACGACCTCGTGGCCCGCAACAAGGGGATAGCTCGAAATTCCCCAGTCGTTGTCGCGCATGTGCAGATCGGTGTGGCACAGGCCGTTGTGCGTAACCCGAACTTCAATATCTCCCTGCTCTAGGGGTTGAGGCTCGTATCCCCAGGGTACGAACCGATCCTTTTCCTTAAGCGCAGCGAACGCCTGGAATACCGCCGTTTGGCTAGTACTCATGTAACAACTCCTTCCCCGTATTATCGGGTATATAAATATCGATATAAATATACCTTATTATTTGACTTAGTTGCAAGCCGTGTGACGTATCAACAAGCCTGTTGATGGAAATCCATGTATCTGTTTTCAATAAATGGCTTTAGAGGGCGTTTGCCGGCTGATTCTCAACTCTATCGGGAACTGTCGACGCTGAAAGGAGTTAAAGCTAATTATCAACAGGCTTGTTGATACGTCACATTAGCCCGGAAACACCCCTGTGGAGATGTAGCGGTCGCCCCGGTCGCAGATAATCGTAACGATAACAGCGTCACAGACGCCGGCAGCTTCGGCCTCCTGGGCAAGGTCCAAGGCGACGGCGACGTTCCCGCCGGAGGAGATTCCGGCGAAGATGCCTTCTTTCGCGGCGAGGGCCCGCATCGTCTCTACCGCCTGGTCCCGGGAGACCTCTCTCTTCTCGTCGATCCGGCTCTCGTCGTAGATCGCCGGCATGTACTCCGGCTGCCACGCCCGGATTCCAGGGATGCCCCCGACCCGGTCGGGCCGGACGGCTACGATCCGGACGGCGGGGCTCTGTTCCTTTAAGTAGCGGGAGGTGCCCATCAGCGTTCCCGTCGTGCCGGTGGAGGCGACGAAGTGAGTCACCCTTCCGTCGGTGTCCCGCCAAATCTCGGGGCCCGTGGTGCGGTAGTGGGCTTCGACGTTGTCGGGGTTCGAGAACTGGTCGAGAACGATGCCCTCGCCGGCACTCTCCATCTCCCGGGCAAGGTCGATGGCCCCCTCCATGCTCCTCGCCTGGGGAGTCAGTATAATTTCCGCGCCGTAGGCCTTCATCAAGGCCCGGCGTTCGGCGCTCATGTGTTCCGGCATGATAAGAATGATGCGGTATCCCTTGATGGCGGCGGCCATCGCGAGGGCGATGCCGGTGTTCCCGCTCGTCGCCTCGATCAGCGTGTCTCCCGGTGATATCGTACCCCGCTCCTCCGCGGCGGTAATCATTCGGAGCGCCGGCCTATCCTTGACCGAGCCGGCTGGGTTGTCCCCTTCGAGCTTGCAGAGTACCAGCGAGCTCCCCGTGTGGAGGCGCGAAAGACGAACGAGGGGAGTGTTTCCGATGGTTTCGGCGATGGAAAAGATGCGCATCACCTGAGTATATGTTTACTATCTCACTTTGGAAACAGCATATTGGCCCCGGCCCCGGCCCCGGCCCCGGCCCCGGCCCTGACCTTGACCTTGATCGGGGCGGAGGGGATACTTGTCTGCGGTGTTTAGCCTTTCATCCAAAGCGGTATACGG
>CAZLDK010000358.1:0-2987 GCA_964558285.1 uncultured Spirochaetaceae bacterium
GTCGACCGTCTCGTCGATAGTCTGTGCTATCTGCCGGAGAAGCTCGTCTCCCGCGCCGTGGCCGCAGACGTCGTTTACTACCTTGAACTGGTCGAGGTCGACGTAGGCAAAGGCGTGATGGTGGCCGTTGTTCAGAGAGTTGTGGATGAGGTCATCCACCCGGGCGAAGAGCTCCTGACGGTTAATCAGACCGGTAAGGGCGTCGTGGCTCGCCTGATAGACGATGGTATCCGACATCGACTTTATGTCCGAGACGTCGCGAAACGCGATGGCGATGCCCTCGATGTCTCCGGCTTCGCCGTGGATAACGGACATAACCCCCTCGACGTGAATCTCAGCACCCTGCTTGTTTTTCAGATAGACGTGGTCGAAGTATCGTGGGGTCTGCGATTCGAAGGTCTTCGGCAGGGAGACTTTGAGCTTGCTCTTGTCGTCGTAGAGTTGGAAAACCTCGTCCAAGGGCAATCCCCGGGCGCCGTCGCTGCCGAAACCGGTCAACGCCTCAGCCGCAGGGTTCAACAGCTGCACTTGAAAGTCGTGGTCCGTGGCCACGAGGCCGTCGGCGACGCTGTGGAGAACCGAAGAGAACCACCGCTTCTGTCGAAGCAGCTCCGCATGGAGACGACTCTTGAAGAGCGCCATATCGATCGTCGTGTAGAGCTCGCGTTCCTTGAACGGCTTAAGGACGTAGCCGAAGGGTTCCGCATCCTTCGCCCGCTCGATCGTCGTGTCGTCGGCGTAGGCGGTCAGGAAGACGACTGGAATCGAAAGGCTCTGCTTTATGCGCGTCGCCGCTTCGATGCCGTCGACGGGTCCGGCGAGCATAATATCCATCAGGATAAGATTCGGCCGGTATTCCCGGGCCAGCTCGATAGACTCGTCGGCCGTGGCGGCTATGCCGACAACGTTGAAACCGAACTTCTCCAAGCGGCGCTGCAGATCCAGGGCAATGATGCGTTCGTCTTCGACTATTAGAATCCGCTGACTATCCATATAAAGTCCAATGAGTCCAGGATAGACCGAATATCGAAGAAGATCAAGTAAAAGATAGAGTTTTTATAGGTCTAGAACTTTTTTTATTTGCTCCGGCTCCATCCGAAAAGACGATCCTTTTCCTTCGAGAAAGTGGTGCTTTTCCGCGAGGTGGATCGAAAGCTCGGAAATGAGGAGGGTTTCCCCCGTACCCTTCCCACCGGGAGCCAGCTCGATCTGGGCGTTTACCTTACGGAATATGCCGTCCTCGAAGGGAGAGGCGAGAAAGCCTCGGGCCTCGCTGACCCGGACTATCCATTTGTTGTCGACGGTTACCGGCTCTTCGAGACCCTTGCGCCCCTCTGCCATCAGGTAGCGCATCCGCTCGACGGCGTCTTCGAAGGAGACCCCGATGGCGGACATCTTGTTCTCGTCGGCGGCGATGATGTCCACCAGGGGGCGTTCGTCGTTTCCCAAAAAACCATCGGAGGTTATCTCGCCGGGCTGCATATTCGCCTGTGCTTTGGTGTATTCCGGGGACATCTTCATCGCTTCACCTCACGCAAACTTATCAAAATAAATTTTCTCGTCTTCCATCTTATTCCGACGCATGACATCCATACAGGCGTCCAACATACCGGGGCTTCCGCAGAGGTAGCCCTCTTTTTCTTTCTCCTCCGAGATCTCGGTCTGGAGGTACTTCTCCAGCACCTCGGTAATCAGGCCGGTCGCCCCCTTCCAACTGCCGTCGGGCTCGGGCTCCGAGAGCGCCGGGACAAAATGGAATCGCTCGTATTTCTCGTCCAGCTCCCAGAGCCAGTCGAGGTAGAACATGTCGCGCTCGGTTCGGGCGCCGAAGAAATACCAGATATCCCGCTCGCCCATTTTATCACGTTCCATAAAGTCGGTCAGAATGGCCTTGAAGGGAGCCATACCCGAACCGCCGGCGACGCAGATCATCGTCGCGTCGGTGTCCCGGACGTAGAACTCGCCGAAGGGGGCGACGATCTTTACCCGTTCCCCCTCTTTGAGGTGCTCGTGGACGTAGGTGGTTACGATTCCCCCGGGGACCAGCCGGACAAGGAACTCGAGGTGGTTCTTGTCTGCAGGATTCGAGGACATCGAGTAGGCCCGGTTTGTCCGCTCCTTTACCTTGTCGTAGGGAGGCACCTCGATCTGGCCGTACTGTCCCGCGGTAAAGGAGACGGTCTGTCCCTCGTCGAGGGCTATGTAGACTTCCTTTATGTCGTGGGTTACATCGCTCAGCCGTTCGATGGTTCCGGAATACTGCTGGATGTTAAAGAGGTAGTCCGGGATCTTGATATCGACGTCGGTCTTTATCTTGACCTGGCACGAAAGCCGGACGTTCTCCTCGATCTGCTCCTTGCTCAGGTAGGGCAACTCCGTCGGCAGATGGGGGCCGACGTCGGAGGTAACCTTTACCTTGCACTCCCCACAGCTTCCCCGGCCGCCGCAGGCCGAGGGGATAAAGATTCCGCTCTCGGCGAGGGTTACGAGCATGTTCGCTCCACCCTTTACGTCGAGCACCTTCTTCTTGTTGTTGATGTTTATGACTACGTCGCCGTAGTTGTTTACCACCCGGTCGGTTACCGAAATAAGGAGCGCTAAGGCGGCGCTTATTCCGGATATCGCCAGGGGTGCTACAAAGTACGCCAGATTCACGCTTCGACTCCTTTACTGTACCTGCAACATGCCGGAAAAACCCATAAAGGCCATCGCCATGAAGCCAATCGTAATCATCGTTATGCCCGCTCCCTGGAGCCCCGCGGGTATCGGCGCCTTCTCGGTTTTCTTTCGAATCGCCGAGAGAAGCATTATCGCGAGCCACCAGCCGAGTCCCGACCCGAACCCGAAGATGACCGCCTGCCAAAAGGTGTAGCTCCGGATCTCCATAAAGAGGGAGACACCGAGGATGGCGCAGTTAACCGTAATCAGCGGGAGAAAGATTCCCAGCGAGAGGTAGAGGGTCTGGGACACCCGGTCGATGATCATCT
>CAZLDK010000359.1:0-2944 GCA_964558285.1 uncultured Spirochaetaceae bacterium
GCTCGTCGGTAAAGGACTCGAAGGTGCCGCCGGTAGCCCGGACGTTCCGGGCACGGATAGCGTCGGCGATGTCCCGCAAAGGCAGCTGGAACCGTTCGATCTGCTCCGGGATTACCTCGACCTGCACTTCCCGGTCCCGGAAGCCGTGGGTTTCCACCCGGGACACTTGGGGCACTGCTTCGATCGCTTCCTTTAGGCGTTGTGCCTGGGAACGGAGCTCCCGGTAGTCGACGTCCCCGGTTATCCCAACCTCCAGGATGGGGAATATCGAGGTTTCGAGCTCCCGGACCAGAGGCGCTTCGGGAAGGTCCTCCGGCAGGTCGGTTACCCGGTCTACGGCGTTGCGCACGTCCCGGTTTACCCGGTCGGCGTCCTCGGCGTCGGGGTCGATGCTCACGGTTATCCGGGAGAGGTTCTCCAGGGAAACCGAGGTTACCCGCTCGATTCCCACGATGCCGTCGAGCTCTTCTTCGATAGGCGTGGTGACGTTGAGCTCGACGTCCTTTACCGAGGCTCCCGGATAGCTGGTGGTGATGATGATCTGTCCTAGGTCCGCGTCGGGAAAGATGTCGCGCTGCAGGTCGATAAGAGAGCTCAGCCCCATGGCAAAGACGGTGACCGTCAAGAGCAGGGTCAGCGTGTGGCGGCGGACAAAGAACTCGAAGAATCCCCTCATAGCGCAGGCTCCCGGAGTAGCTGATCAGTCAGGGCCCGGTGCTCCTGGAGTGCCAGGTGGTACTCCAGCGCCGTCCGCAGAATCGACCGTCGGGCCTCCTGGATGGCGGCCTGGGAGTCCAAGAGGCGGGAGAGGGGAACCCGCCCCTGGTTGTAACGCTCCTCTTCCGCTGCCGCGGTCCGGCGAGTCGTTTCGAGAAGCCCGCGGTAGCCCTCTACAGTGGTGCGGAGGGATGCCATTCGGGTCCTCGTTTCCGAGAGCCTGCTCGCCAGATCCAGATAGACCTGCTGCCGTTGCGCTTCTAACTGCGCCATCTCTGCGTCGACCCGAGCCATGGTGTTCTCGACCCCGGGGTAGCTCGCACCGAAAGAGATCCGGCCGGCAACGACGAGCTCTGGGCTCGGCGAATCGACGACGCCGGAGATCTCCTCGTTTGCCCCGGCAATCCGGGCGGCACCGGAGAGTGCGACCGCCGGCTGGGTCTGTTCTTCCTGACGGGCTCGCTCCTCCCGGGCTCTGGCTATACGGACGTCGATCTGAGCCAGAGGCCGGGCATCATCGATCGTCGGACCGAGCTCCTCGGAGCCCGACTCCAGGGTGGGAATTTCCGGCAGTGTGGATAGCTCGTATTCCGGTGTGTCTAGGCGATCGTTTTCCTCCCCTAACGTCACTTCGATCCGTCGTCGCAAGGCGAGAGCTTCGCCTTGCGCGGCGCTCAAGGCCGTCTCAGCGCGACGGGTGGCCTCCTCCGCCTGGAGCAAATCCGCAGCGTCCACCAAGTTGGCGTCTCTCTGCTCTTGGGTCAGCTGGAATCGGCGCTGTACTATCTCCACCTGCTCCTCCCAGGCACCTTGCCGAGCAACCGCCTCTGCCCATCTTAGATAGAGTTGGGCGGCCTGGAGGAGAAACTGCTCCTGCTGCTCCGCCGCCTCAAGACGCGCCGCTTCTACGTCGTATCGAGCTAAGTCGCCTTGGAGGCGACGAAACCGGTCGCCGAGGTTTCGGACCAAGGGCTGGCTGTACTCGACGCCAACCGATGTTCGGTACTCTTCGGTGTCTTCGGTGGTGGGAGGCGGCCCCGGGAGCTGCTGATCCAGCAGAGAGGTGTAGCTGGACTCGAGCGCAAAGCTTAAGCTTCCGCCGGTGGCAAGATCCCGGGAGGCTCGGGCGTCGAGAGCGCTCGTGTGGGAGCTTTCGGCGTTGAACTCCCGCGATTGCGTCTCTCCGGTGTAGGTGTAGCTTGGCTCGATTTCGAAACGCCACTGACTGTAGTCCGGCAGGAGTTCCTCTACCCGACGACTTGCAACAGCCACGGAGAGCTCACTCCGGCGAAAGACGGGGTGGGTCTGCTGAAGGCGGCTCAGGTACTCCTCCAAAGTGAGCGCCGGCAGCCCCCGGGGCCCGAAGAGCAGGAGGGCCGCTCCTGAGAATAGAATAAGGGCAGTCCGCGCAAAACGCCCCCCTCCGACTGCCGCGCTTCGTCCTGGTTCCATGGTCTCCCCCATACACTAAGGTTTATGTCGATCCTGCGATCTGGAGTGCTCCTGGGACAAAGCGGCAGAATCTGGGACGAAGTGGCGTCGCTCTCGTTATGTTTGACGTATGGCTGTCTCTCTCCTGGCCCGTCGCCTGGGCAACGCGGCACTCCGGGGCCTCGCTATTGCGGCCTTCGTCTTCGGCTTTCTCTTTCTCTTCGAACCCTTCGGGCTCTCTGAGATGTCGTATCCAACCAGACTGGGGACCGCGGCCGCGTTCGCCGGGGCGACCGTCGCAAGCCTCTGGGTCGTCGGGGCTATTCTGGCCTACCGGCTCTGCCGGGACCTGGGGAGCAGAAGCTTTGGGGAGCAGAGCCTCTTGAGCACATTGCAAGTCTTTGTGGTGGGCGTCGCCAACGTCCTTCTGGCCTTCCGCCTGGGGCTTGCGCCTCCCAGGTTCTCGTCCGGGTTGCGCTTTCTGGGGTACACCGCCCTCGTCGGCGCTTTCCCGGTGGTAACTCTGGAGCTTCTCCGGAGAATTGCCGCAGGGCGGCGAAAGCGGGAAGGAGCAAAGGTGGTTATCGCATCCCCGGAAGTCGAGGAGTTTGTCTCGGTAGACGTCAACGCCCTGTTGTACGTCGAGAGCCGGGACAACTATGTGATTCTTACCACCAATGCCGACGGTGATGGGCACACCGAACACCGACTCCGGGCGCCCCTTCGCTACGTCGAGGAGCGCCTCTCGCCCTTCGGCATCGCGAAGGTGCACCGCAGCTATCTGGTGAATCTCGAC
>CAZLDK010000360.1:0-2928 GCA_964558285.1 uncultured Spirochaetaceae bacterium
AACCGTCGTAGCCCAAGCGGTATCCCTTGTAGTAGACTGCTTTTCTATGGCACTCGGTCGTCGTCAACGAATCCGTCTCGGGATCTTTTTGGTTCTCGGAGGGGCGGTTCTTGTAATCTTTTTTCTGCTTATTGCCGGGAGCGAGCTCTTCGAATCTCGGGATACCTATTACGTAGAGTTCTCCGCCGGTTCGGTTACCGGGCTTCAAGTCGGGAGCCAGGTTCGGTATAACGGCATCGTCGTCGGGGCCGTCGAATCGATCGACTTCGCCGAAGACAGCGTGGAACGGATTATCGTGACCCTTTCGATCCGACAGGACGTTCCGGTCAAGGACGACGTCAGGGCCCGGATGTATCCCGTCGGGATAACCGGGACCCGGCAGATAAACCTTGTCGGCGGGACCGACGCTGCGGATCAGCTCCCGCCTAGAAGCCGGATTCCCGAAAGCCAGTCGGTTCTCGATAGTCTGTCCCGCCTCGGAGAGCCTGCTCAGAACATCGTCGAGAGCATAGAGCTCCTCTTGAGCGAAGAGAACCGGGACAACGTAGCAGCGTTCCTCGAGAACGCCGCCGGTATAATGAGCGACAACAGGGGGTCGATTGCCCGGATCGTTCGGAACACCGATCAGATAGTAGCCGGGAACCGCGAGAGTTTCGAACGGACGCTCCAAGATATGAACCTGGCGGCCCAAAACCTCGAATCGGCAAGCCTGGCTCTGAGCCGGGCCCTCGGCGGAGCGGGGGACGCGGATTCTTTTGCCGACTTGGTGTCGGGACTCAACCGGACGGTGGTGCAGGCGGAAAGCAGCCTCCAAAACATAGAGCGTATGGTGGTCGAGAGCGAGCGCGGGCTCCTCGATTCAATCTCTCTTCTCGAAGAAACACTGGAGTACCTAAACAATTTTGCGATGCTCATTAGCGAAAATCCATCGCGGCTGGTTCGCTAGCCTCCTTATTCTCGTCGTCTCGACCCTGTCGGGGTGTCTCTTCTCGAGCGACGCGCCTACGCGCTACTTCCTGATCGACTACCTCGGGGAGACCGGAGTGGAACAGCAGGGCCAGGCGCCCTTCGACGCCGCCGTTGTCGTCGAGGACCCCACCGTGGCTCCCCTCTTCGACCGGCGACAGATCGTGCAACGCCCCGAGGCGCCGGAGATAGTGCTACGGACCCGGGATCTCTGGGTCGTTAGTCCCGGAGACGCGGTGCGCGAGGTAGTCTACGACCGCCTCCGCCGGGAGAATTTCTTCTCCGAGGTCGAGGTAGGCCGAAGAATCCTGGGAGCCCAAGACCCTTACGTCCTTCGGACCCACGTCGATGCCCTCGAATACCGCTGTTGCGCCGAGACGCCTCTGGCCATTTTCGATGTCGAGCTGATTCTCTTTGACGCTGAGGGCAACGCTATCGCCCGGCATAGAAGCGCTACCGAGGACGAAATACCGGCTTCGGTTACCGAGTTTGTCCTAACGGTTAACCGGCGTCTCTCCGCCGCCATCGATCAGTTTCTGGCCGAAATCAGAACCGCCGCGCCGTGACGGACTTCGTCGCCCACGCAGACGGAACGCTCAAGCTCCAAGGTTCCCTTACGAAAGGGGACGTCCCGAAGCTTCACGACTCGATTATGGCGCTCACGGGGATTCGACGAATAGACTTGTCGGATGTTACCGAAGCCGACAGCTCCGGTGTCGCGCTTCTCGACCTGGTACGGCGCACGTCGGGTTCCGGAAGCGAGATACCGGTAGTCGGTGCGAGGCCGGAGATAGAGCGGCTTCTAACCCTCTTCGAAGGGGGTGCGAAGCCCGAGACGGAGCGGAAGGAACGGTACAACGCCTTCGCCCGGGCGACCGAGCTCCTATCCGCCGCGTATCGCGAAGCAGGGACCTACTTCCAGCTCTCTGCGGACATCTTCGTCTGGTCGATCCACGGCCTCTTCGACCGTCGGGGGCAGCGCCGCGGCGCTCTCGGCCGGCAGCTGATCGAGATCGGCGTAAACGCCGTGGGGATCGTGGCGCTCCTGTCGTTGATCTTGGGTTTGATTCTTTCGCTGCAATCCGCCGCTCAGCTCGAGCAGTTCGGGGCGAATATCTTTGTCGCCATGCTGCTTTCCCTGGCCGTGGTCCGGGAAATGGGCCCCATGATGACGGCTATCCTGGTTGCCGGAAGGAGCGGCTCGGCGATTGCCGCCGAGATTTCGACGATGAAAGTCTCCGAGGAGCTCGACGCCCTCCGGGTGATGGGTCTGGACCCGGTGCGCTACGTCGTTGTCCCGAAGTTCCACGCCATTACCATCGCCATGCCGATTCTCGTGACAATCTCGATCGCGATGTCGATGCTCGGTGGGGTTATCGTCGGCATGACCTACCTCGGCATCTCCCCGGCTTCCTTTTTTTCGAACATGATCGACGCGGTACAGTTCGAGGACCTGTTGATCGCCATCATCAAGAGCACGGTCTTCGCCTGGCATATCGTGATAATCGGGAGCCACTACGGTTTTAAGGCAACCGGAGGCGCCGAGGGCGTCGGGCGAATGACCACCGTTTCGGTCGTGGCGTCCATATTCGTCGTTATTCTGATCGACGTCTTCTTTAGCTTCTTCTATTTGCCGTCATGAGAGAGCGCCCATCATGAAGCCCGGCCCTTTGCTTCGCGTACAAAACGTATCGGTTGTCTACGGTCAGACGGAGGTTCTTTCCGGGGCGAGCTGCTCTGTCTTTCCGAAGGAGATCGTCTGCATCGTCGGGGAAAGCGGGTGCGGAAAGACGACCCTTCTAAAGGCCGTTCTGGGCTTGGTGGAGGCGAGTCGAGGGCACATCTTTCTGTTCGATCGAGAGGTCGGTACCCTCGACGAGGTGGAGTGGCAGGAGCAGCTCCTTCGAGTCGGGGTGCTCTTCCAGAACGCGTCTCGGCAAGGCGAGGACGATGAGCTGTTCA
>CAZLDK010000361.1:0-2909 GCA_964558285.1 uncultured Spirochaetaceae bacterium
GTGCACCCGGCCGACGCCGAGCTCTCGGGCGCGGTCGAGGATCGGGGCGAGCGCTTCGACCGAATCGTTGAACCCCGGCACCACCGGTACCCGGATCCAGACGTTGGCGCCTGCGTCCACAACCCGCCGGAGATTCGCGAGAATGAGCTCGTTCGAGACGCCGGTCATCGCCCGGTGCTTCTCGTCGTCGAGCTGCTTGATGTCGTAGAGGAAGAGGTCGACCAACGGAATGACCTTCTCGAGCCATTCGGGGGCGACGCTTCCGGTGGTTTCGATGGCGGTGTGGATGCCGGCCTTCCGGCAGGCGGAGAGAGCCTCGACGAGGAAGACCGGTTGCGCCAAGGGTTCGCCACCGCTAAAGGTAACGCCTCCTCCGGAGGTGTGATAGAAGGCTTCATCTTTTTTGATCTCATCCAAGAGCTCTTCCGCGGTGTAGCGCCGGCCGGCGAGGGACCGGGCGTCGTAGAGGCAGACATCGGCGCACTTTCCGCAGCCGATGCAAAGCTCCCGACGGAAGACTATTTCGCCTTCTTCGGTCTGTTCTATGGCTCCGGAGGGGCAGACGGCAACGCAGTCGCCGCAGCCGACGCATTCCTCCGGGTCAAAGAGCACCTCGGGACCGTAGGCTTGAGATTCCGGGTTGCTGCACCAGGTGCAGCTCAAGGGACACCCTTTCAGAAAGACGAGAGTACGGATACCCGGGCCGTCGTGGACGGCATGGCGCTGGATATTGAATACTATGCCCTCCACGCGCCTAGAGCTTCTCCTGCTCCGTCCGCTGGATGATGTCCTCCTGAAGCTCCGGCTCGAGCTGGGTAAAGAAGGCGCTGTACCCGGCAACCCGTACGACCAGATCCCGGTAGGAGTGGGGGTCCTTCTGGGCGGCCCGGAGGGTCTCGTTCGTCACCACGTTGAACTGCGACTCCCAGCCGCCGAGGGCAATGTAACCCCGAATGTAGTCCCCGAAGAGCTTCTCCTTTCCCTCGCCCTCGAAAATGGAGGGATGAAAGCGCTGGTTCAAAACCGAGCCGTGGGGGACCCGGACGTGGTCGAGCTTCCCGACCGACTTTGCAACGGCGGTGGCGCCCTTTACGTCCGCCCCATGGGAGGGGGAGACGCCGCCGTCGTTCAAGGGCTCTCCCGCCCGGCGGCCGTCGGCGGTCGCCCCGGTTGCCCGGCCGAAGGGGATATTTGCCGAGAGATAGTAGAGCCCCGCGACGTAGGGTCCACCGCGGTAGTTGGTGTACTTCGAAAGCTCATCAACAAAGGCCAAGAGCACCTCGTTACAGAGCTCGTCGACGTAGTCTTCGTCGTTGCCGAACTTCGGGGCCTTCTTCTCCAGGGTAAGCCGGAGCTTTTCGGCGTCGGCGAAGTCCGTGCGCAAGCTATCTACCAGCTCCTCCATCGACAGCCACTTCTCCTCGAAGACCAGCTTCTTGACGGCAGCCAGGGAATCGCCGGCGGTAATGGGACCGACCCCCAACGGGGAGGATGTGTTGTACTTCGCGCCCCCGGCGTTGAAGTCGAGGCCCTTCTCGATGCAGGAGTCTGTGGTCAGTGAGTAGAAGGGCAGGGGTGCAAAATGCGCGTGATGATAGTCGAGTAGGTTGTCCCAGGCTACAAGGTGGTGCACGAAGTAGGCCACCTGGGCTCGGAAGGCCGCGACCACGTCGTCGAAGCTCGAAAGCTCCTCCGGGGCTCCCGTCTCGGGTCCCATCTGGGCGCCGGTCAACATACACTTTCCGTTGTTCAGTGCCAGCTCCAGGCATTTGGCCAGATTGATGTGCCCCGAATTGCCCCAGCTATTCGTCTTTCCCGACATCACAGCCTCGCTGCACCCGAGAAAACAGTGATCCCGGGCATCCTCGAGGCTTGCGCCGATGCCTTGCATCGACCGGACCACAACTTCGTCGTTGAAGATCTTGATCTTGTTGAGCCCCTCGTGGATGTTCCGGACCGCCGGTCCGAGGACCTCCTCGGTCATGTCCGGGTTGATGCGCAGGGCGATGTCCGGCTGGGCGAGCCGGATCCGGTGGTCCGCCTCGAGGAGCAGCACGGTCAGCACGTTGCCGGCGTCCCGGCCGTTGGGCCCGACGCCGCCGAGGGTAATGCATTGGCCGTGACCGGGACCCTGCAAGAAGCGGGTGGCCTCGTTGGAGTAGATCTTGTCGATTTCGTTGATCTTTAGGTAGAACGCTTCCAAGAGCTCGAGGGCCTCTTCCCGGTCCAGGCGCCCAAAGGACTGGTCGACTTGATAGAAGGGATAGAGAGTCTGGTCCAGACGCCCCAAGGCTATCGCCAGTCCGTTCCCTTCCAGCTGCATGATCAGCTGGACGAAGTAGATAAACTGCAGCGCCTGGTGGAAGGTCTCCGGGCGGTGCGCCGGGACGTGGCGGCAGTTCTCGGCGATTGTAAGCAACTCCTGCTTGCGTCTCGGGTCCTGGGTCTTTACGGCCAGACGCTCGGCTTCGTCGGCGTACCGGCCGGCAAAGTCGATGACCGCCTCGCAGGTAACAATACAGCCGCTGTAGAAATCGTAGTGCCGGAAATAGTCCGGGGCGGAAATGTCCAGGGCGTCCCGCCGCTCTACGCACTCCCTTCGGAGGGACTCGAGGCCCCGGTCGAGGAGCGTCGCGTAGTCCGGGCTCATATGCCCCGGGGCGGACATGGTGTAGTTCTCGTTCCGGAACACCCCGTGGCTAACCGCCGCGAGAAGCTCAGGAGGCGCAGAACCCTTTATCTGGTCCCGGAGGCATCGACCCTGCCAGTACGGCAGCTTCTCCCGCAAGACCGCCTTCTGCTGTTCGGAGATGGCGAATTGATCCCCCCGGCGCGTAGGAAAGGTATCCATCTGCGCGAGTATCCAGTCCACCGCGTACTCCGGGAACAGGGGAACCGAACGGATCCTC
>CAZLDK010000362.1:0-2872 GCA_964558285.1 uncultured Spirochaetaceae bacterium
ATAATGCCCTTCTGCCGGGTGATGCGCCCGACAAAGAGCACGTAGGGTCTCGTCGGGTCCACACCCCGGCGCTCGAGGGCGTCGGTTGCCTCCACGGGCTGATACTCATCGAGGTCGATGCCGTTGTGGATGATGTGGGTCTTCCCCTCGGCGGAACCGAAGTGCTCGAAGATATCGTTTCGCGTCTCCTTGGAAACGGCGATAACCGCGTCGGCGCCGTCAATCGCCGTCCGTTCCATCCAACTGCTCAGATGATAGGCAGAACCGAGCTGCTCCGCCTTCCAGGGGCGAAGCGGCTCCAAGGAGTGGGTCGTCAACAGAAAGGGAATATCCCAGAGCTTGGCGGCAAGGAGGCCCCCCATCTGGGTGTACCAGGTGTGACAGTGGACCACGTCGGCGTCGATGGTGTCCTTCGCCATCGCGAGGCTCTGGGAGAAGGCGCCGAGAGCCCCGGCAAAGCGCGGGTCGGTGTTCCGCTTCATCTCTTCCCAGGGGGCGTACCCCCGGACGCGCAGATGCCCCTCGGTGTAGTCCTGGTCCCCGAAACAGCGCACCTCTACCGGCACCAACCGGGAGAGCGCTTTGCTCAGGTACTCGACGTGGACCCCGGCGCCCCCGTAGACGTTGGGAGGGTATTCGTTGGTAAGCAGCAGGACCTTGTTGACCGTCATGTGGTCAATAATACGCGGAGGATCGCTGTTCTTGCCACCGTAGAGTAGCGATTAGCTATAGTGGCTTAATCACGACTATACTTATGGTACGGGACAAGATTATGGATAACCACAGCGAAAACCGCCGTCGATTGACACCGGCGCCCACGATCGTTGCCACCCTACTCTACGTATCGATCTACGTCGGGGGACGATTCGTCCTTGCCAGGAGGCTGGTCGGTCTACCGGTTACCGTTCGCGCCGCCCTGACGGAAGCCTTGGTAGCGCTTACCATTCTGTGCCTCGGGGCCCTGCTCTACCGGATTCGGCCGATCCTCGGCACCGTCCTCCTCTTTGTCCTGGGTTTCGGACACATCGTGAACATGGAGATGGTTTCCTCCCTCCAGTCGGTGCTTCGTCTTCAGGAGCTCACCTTCGGGGTGGGGCACGCCTTTTTCCAAGGGAGCATTACGCGTCCCATATTTCTGTGGTACGGCATCGTCCTCGGCGTGGCCACGCTCCTTGTTATGGCATCCTGGTATCGGCGCCCTCTGCCCCCTCCCCGTACCCTGGCTGTTTTGACCCTTGCCCTCCTCGGGGTCCTGGTTACGTTTACACCGCTCTTCGTCCGCGGTTACGCCGGGCAGCGGTGGGAGGTTTCGAGCCTTCTCTGGGCCACGGCTGCGCAGACCGCAGAGGCGGCCTTCTCTTCGGGAAGCCTGGGCTCTGCGGTTTCCTCGGCTCCGGAGCCGACGGCGCCGGGAGGGCCGGTCCCGTCCACCGCCGCGGGACCTTCGGAAGAGACCATGGCTGCGCTCCGGAGAGACTACAACGTTCTCCTCCTTGTTCTGGAAGGGATGGCCGGTCCCTACCTGCGACAGGTACAGGAGGCAACCGGCGTCGACTACCCTGTGGTAATGGACAACCTCAGCGACTTCGCCGAGGACGCCGTTGTAATTCCGAACGTCGTGTCGCACAACCGGCAGACCATCCGGGGGCTCTATCCGATCCTGACCGGCGACTATCCGGAGTTTAGCCTGACCACCCCTCGGGCTTATCAGTACATGGCGCTTCCGGAGGAAGAGAAACCGACCGCTCTTCCGTTTCTCCTCACTGCCGCCGGTTACCAAACCGTATTCCTCCAGGCGGCGGAGCTCAGCTACATGTCGAAAGACTACTTCATGGAGTCCGCAGGTTTTGAGCGTGTTCTCGGGTCGGACCACTTCGACGAACAGTACATCGATTTCGGATGGGGCCCCGACGACCAAGCGTTCTTCGAAGGCGCCTTCGACATGATCGAATCCCTCGACGACGATGAACGGCCGTGGCTTCTGACTCTCTTGAACGTCGGTACCCATCATCCCTACGCCGTGCCGGAGGAGATGCTCAATGAGTATCCGAGTGAACGGATAGCCGCGGTCTATTTTCTCGACCAGGTCTTGGGAGAGTTTTTGACCGACCTGGAGGATGGCGGATACCTCGAGGACACCGTCGTCGTCGTGACTTCCGACGAATCCCATGGGGTCGTCCGACAACCCTTCGGGCGTTACTGGCCCCTTGCCGTAATCCGGACCCCCGAGACTGAGCCGTCGATCAACGATGCGCGCTACGGGCTGATCGACGTGCCCTGGACCCTCCTATACTTCCTTGGACTCTCGGAAGAGGGGCAGGTAATTCACCGGCGGAGCATGCTCGAGCCTCCTGAGGAGGACCGAAGGCCCCTGCTATTTGAACGCTTCGCCTCCCCCCACCCGGGGGTGATCTACGAGCTTCTCGGGAACGATAGGGTTAAGATCTACCGCCCGGAAGAGGGCGTCCTCTACGCGGCGCACTACGAGGTCGAAGTACCCTCGCGGGACTCCGCAAAACGCATCGTAGCCGAGGTAGAGGCCTGGCGGGAGGAGGCCTCAGGAACCCTCGACGAGTCCGACGGGTCCGGCGATTCCGGAGACGGTTTTGTCTTAATAGAGAACGGGAAATACGAGCTCGCCCCGGGAGAAACGGCGAGCTTGACGTCGGGGCAGTATCTCGATTTTCCCGAAGACTCGGGTGCCACGGTAGAGATAGTGGCCGAGGTAGAGTCGCCTGCGGGTGAGGTCGCTATGGAATTGCGTTTCCTCCGGCAGGGAGAGGACGTCGGGTTTCCGGAACTCCGCCTTCCGTCTCTGAGCCACGGGGAGCGCGTGGAGTATTCGGCGAGCTTCAACACCGAGGAATCGGTC
>CAZLDK010000363.1:0-740 GCA_964558285.1 uncultured Spirochaetaceae bacterium
ATAAGTAAAACGTTGACGATTATCGCGCTCCTCCTGGCCGTCGGCCTGGTAGTCGCCGCGCCGGTCTTTGGTCAGATCGCCTACGATGAGTTCGAAGCAGGATTCAAGGACTTCGCGTCGGATTTGGCCTCGGGGCTTCCCCTCAACGCCACCATCGGCAACACCTGGTCCGACGCCTACATCGGACAACTGCTCGGAGGCGTGCCCCACCTCGGCGTCGGCATTACAGCAGGTGCATCCACCCTGCCCTACGACACGATAAACGCCGTTTTTACAGACCTTGGCCTCTCGATGCCGAGCGACATCGAGAACTTCTCCTCCTACGGCGTCCCCTTTCCCGCCTACACCGCGGACCTTCGAGTCGGAGGTATCGGCCTTCCCTTCGACTTCGGCGTCAAGCTCGGGGGACTCAACTCCGGCATGTTCGGCTCTATGCCCTTCGACTTCGAATACCTTCTCGCCGGAGCGGATATCCGTTTCGCTCTGATGGAAGAGAAAGGACCAAAACCCGACATTTCGGTAGGGATCGGCTACAACTACCTCTACAGCGAAATAGTCGTGCCGGATGTTGCTTCCGGGTACGACGTAACCATTCCGACCGCCGGTACTCTTACCTTTGGGAACCCCGATCTCGCGATGAACTGGGGGGCCTCGGTCTTCGATTTGAAGGCGCAGGTCAGCAAGAAGATCCTTATCCTGCGACCCTTCGGCGGGTTGGGTCTTTCCTACGCAACCTCCCA
>CAZLDK010000363.1:750-2846 GCA_964558285.1 uncultured Spirochaetaceae bacterium
GGGGGAGGCCTCAGCTCCGACGTTACCTATAGCGGCGGCTCGGTCGAGGACGCCAAGCAGGACCTGATAGACGCCGGCTTCCCGGTCCCCGACGAGCTCGACCAGACGGGAATAAACATTTCCAGCGCCGTTACCGGGTGGGGATTCCGTGTCTTCGGCGGCGTCGGCTTTAAAATTCTCCTTTTGAACCTCGACCTCGGCTTGGGGTACGACATTTTCGCTGGGAATATCCAGGCGGCCATCGGCGCCCGGATGCAACTATAGGACTCGGGAAGCCGGGGCAGGCCCCGAACCCTCGCGGGGCTCCCTAGACGGGACCCGGCTCCCCTACCGTTTCGCGGCAGCGAAGCGGCGCTACTCTTCTCCACCTGGCCCCGCTTTCGAGCGGGGCCCTTTTACGCGGGATATCAACAGGCTTGTTGACACCCAATGATTTTTAAACTTTTTTCACCAAAAAGTTGACATTAGAGTTTTTAGGGTATATATTCTAATTGTTAGGATTGATTAGGGTTCTTCCTCTCCAAGACCCTATCATGACCGTACTCCCCAGGGGTTTCCTCCTCCTTCCCCCTGGGGTTTTTTTATGCCCTTGGGTGCCGGACGGGGGACACCGGCCCCGGCAGCCCGCCGCTTCTACCCTCCCAGGGCCTTCGTAACCAGCTCTTCGCTTATCTCCCAAAGTCGTTTACCTTGCTCCCGATCCCGGGCGGCGGGCGAAGGATCGCTCGTCCGCCGATTCTCAAAGTACTCACCGGTAACCCCTTCGACCTCCGGGGAGGTTGCCAGGTAGACCGGGGTTTTGGCGCCGGCGGACACCGGGGCACCCCCGGAAAAGTTGGCGTGGAGAAGCTTAGTAGAGATGACCCCGGGATGCAGGCCGTTGACCGTCACTCCGGTCCCTTGGAGACGGCGTCCAAGCTCGAAGGCGTAGAGCAGGTTCGCCAGCTTCGACTGAGAGTACGCCGTGTGCCCAGAGAAGCTCTTCTCCAGCTGCAGGTCGTCGAAGTCGATGCTCCCCGACCGGTGTACCATCGAGCTGACGATTACGATCCTACTCGGGGTGTTCTTCCGGAGGGTATCTATGAGCCTATTGATGAGGAGGAAATGGGCGAGATGATTGACCGCAAAGGTCAACTCGTAGCCGTCGGCGCTCTCCCGCCGCTCTCGGGTGGTTACCCCGGCGTTGGCGATTAGTACACAAAGGTCGGGAAAGCCGTCCCCTACCTCCGCCGCCATCCTTTCAACCTCGGAAAGTCGGGCAAGATCCCCGACGACCGACTCCACGCCGCCTGCGTCTCCCCCCGCTGACGCCACCCGATCGGCCACGGCTTTGCGGGCGCCCTCGGCTTTCTCCGGAGAGCGGCCGTGAACGACAATCCTATGGCCCATCTCTCCGAGTTCCGCGGCTGTCTCGAGCCCTATACCGTCGGTACTTCCGGTAACAAGAATTCGTTGTGCTTCCATATTCTAACAATACTAAGGGTCGACGCCGACCGTGGGGCGCCCCCGCTTCGTTGACAGAGCTTGTACCCCTTGCCTACACTCTCGGTGACGACAACCGCGCCGAAAACACACTTCGCGGCGGTCCAATCCAGGCCCCGGTAGCTCAGGGGATAGAGCAACTGCCTCCTAAGCAGTAGGTCACGCGTTCGAATCGCGTCCGGGGTAACTCTCTTCCGATGTGGTATATTTCGGGGCACAGAACAATGAAAATCTATCAAAAAATTTCCTTACTCATCCTCGTTGTGTTTGTCGTCATCCTTGCCGGCTTGGCCGGCCTCTTTCGGGTCTACTCGACCGACCGATTCAACCAGCAGGTACGCCGCGACTCAACCGAAAAGGCGGAACTTCTCCAGCTCGCGATAGACGAGCTGACCGAAAAGGCGCTTCAGGTTGCAACGATCGTCGCGTCCCTCGAGCCGGTACAGCAAGCCTACACCGCCCCGACGATTTCTGAAGGCCAACGTATTCTTCGGGAAAATGTAGTTCCCGTCACCGACGCCCTCGCCCGGAACCTCGGCCTCGAAGAGTATCGCATTCACTTCCATCGTCCCCCCGCCGTAAGCTTTTTCCGCACCTGGACCGACCGAGCCGGG
>CAZLDK010000364.1:0-2842 GCA_964558285.1 uncultured Spirochaetaceae bacterium
CGTAGGTTCATCCGGGCCATCAGATTGGTGTAGGTATTGTCGTTGACGACGGTGGTGTACTCGTCGGGGCCGGTTACTCCGTGTATATGGAACTTTCCGGTGTCCGGGCTAAGAAACCCGAGGCTGGCCCACATCCGGGCCGTCTCGACGAGAATCTCGGCGCCCACTTCGGCGAGAATATCCCGATCTCCCCGTACGTCGACGTAGCGCTTTATGGCGTAGGCTATGTCGGCGTTTATATGGTACTGCGCGGTCCCGGCGGCGTAGTAGGAGGAAGCTTCCTCGCCGTTGATGGTGCGCCAGGGAAACAGAGCCCCCTCCTCCGAGAGCTCCTTCGCCCGGGCCCGGGCGTCGTCGAGCATCGAGTGGCGAAACCGCAGGAGGTTCCGGGTAATCCGGGGGGTCGTGTAGGTCAGGAAGGGGGCTACGTAGATCTCGGTATCCCAGAAGTAGTGCCCTTCGTAGGCCTGGCCGGTCAGGCCCTTTGCCGGAATTCCCGTCGTTTCCGCCCGGGCCGAAGCCTGGAGAATCTGGAAGATGTTCCATCGAATCGCCTGCTGGATCCGTGACTCCGCGTCGACAAAAACGTCCGCCCGGGGCCAGAAGTCGTCGAGGAATGCCCTCTGGGCGTCGACAAGGCATTGGTAACCGTCCCGGACGGCCCGGTCGAGGGTCCGGGTGCAGCGGTCGACGAGCTCGACCGGCGGAACCGACCGGGAGGTGTGGTAGGTCGCGTACTTGGTAATGCGAATCGGGATCCCGGCCTTGGCTTCGATCGTAAAGACGACCTTCCCGAGGTCCTCGCTCCAGCTGTGCTCCGCGAACCAGGGGTTTTCGGTCTCTACGACGTGGTCGATACCGCACCCGAGGCTCATTTTGGACCGGGAGGTCCGGTACCCGGTCACGATCCTGTTGTTGACGTCTATGTGGTTCTTCGCGTTCAAGACGCGCCCGGAGAAGGCCCTGGCCCTTCGGGGGTCGCCGTTTCCGTTTCGCGGAGCCGGCTCGTCGATGGCGTAGCTATCCTGACGATTGAGGAGCTGGGAGGACAAGACCACGGGAGCATCCCGGTCGACGGTTACCTCGTAGGTTATCGCCGCGAGGTGGCGGTGCTCGAAGGATACCAGCCGCCGGGTCGATATCCGGACCTGCCGCCCCGAAGGGGAAGACCAGTTCATATCGCGCCGGAGGATACCCTCCCGAAAGTCCAGGGATCGCTGGTACTCCGTCAACCGCGCCGTCGGCAGGTAGAGGGGCTCGTCGGCGACGTAGAGCTTCAGAAGCGTTGCATCCGGTACGTTGACGATGGTCTGGCCGGTTCGGGCAAAGCCGAAGGCCTCTTCCGCGTGGACGATTGGCCAGGTCTCGTGGAAGCCGTTGCAGAAAGTGGCGGCCTCGATCGAAGGACGTCCCTCCTCGAAAATACCCCGGATTCCTAAAAAACCGTTGGAGAGGGAGAAGATCGTTTCTGCGTTTCCCATCCAGTCCGTGGAAAACGCCGTCTCGACGATGGCCCACTCTTCCGACGGGTAGAGATGCTCCGGAAGGAGCCGTAAGGCGCGATGTATCACAAGGAGAGACTATAACAGGAGAGGTTGAAAAACCAGACCTCTCGGCCTCTTACCTATAGACGGGTCGCGACGCCGCCCCGACCGCCGGCTCGGAACCTTGGGTCTCCCATTCCGAGGTAAAATAGAAGGCTATCTCTGGAAACCGCTCCCGGATCGACCGGAGCATCCACTCGGACTCGGCGAGGTAGACCGGCTTACCCTCTTTGTCGTAGGCGATTTGATCTTCCCTGTACTTGATGAACTCTTTGAGGGCGCCGGCCTTCTCCGAAGCTATCCAGCAGGCCCGGCTGTAGGGGAGCATCTCGAAGCGGCAGGCGGCGCCGTATTCGTTCGTCAGACGGTACTGGATTACCTCGTACTGAAGGGCCCCTACGGTACCGACTATCTTTCGGCGCCCCTGATGCTGGACGAAGAGCTGGGCGAGCCCCTCCTCCATCAGGTGAGTAAGCCCCTTATCGAGCTGCTTCGACCGCATCGGGTCGGTGCTCACGACCTCTTTGAAGATCTCCGGCGAAAAGCTCGGGATCCCGGCGAAGGTAATCTTCTCCCCCTCGGTAACCGTGTCTCCGATCTTAAGGTCCCCCCGGTCGTAGAGCCCCACGACGTCCCCGGGATACGCCTCGTCGATGACGCTCTTGCGCTGGGCCATAAAGCTGTAGGGGGTCGTAAAGCGGACGCTCTTGCCCGCGGGGACGTGCAAGAAGGCCTTATCGCGCTGGAACTTCCCTGAGCAGACCCGGAGGAAGGCGATGCGGTCCCGGTGCCTCGGGTCCAGATTCGCATGAATCTTGAAGATGAAGCCGCTGAAGCGTTCCTCCTCGGCGGCGACGAAGCGCTCCTGGTGATCCGGGTCGTGGGCTTTGCGAGGAATCGGAGACGGAGCGATCTCCAAGAACGTTCGCAGGAGCTCCTGCACTCCGAAGTTGTTCAAGGCGCTTCCGAAAAAAACCGGGGCCAGACGGCCGGACCGATACTCTTCGATTGAGAAGGGTTCGTAGACACCTTCCACGAGGTCGACGTCTTCCCGAAGTCGAGCCGCGTGACTTCCGAGCTGCGTGTCGAGCGCCGGATCCGCAAGATCCGAAATGTGCACCCGATCGTCTTCTACGACGGTTTTCCCGGGCCGAAAAAGATAGAGGTCCGAATCGTGGAGGTTGTAGACGCCTTTGAAGGCCTGCCCCATCCCGATCGGCCAGCTCAGGGGGCGTACCTTGATATCGAGTTTCTCTTCGAGCTCGTCGAGAAGCTCCAGCGACGGGCGCCCTTCCCGG
>CAZLDK010000365.1:0-2841 GCA_964558285.1 uncultured Spirochaetaceae bacterium
GGTTCCGTGGGATGCTTACTACCAGCGTCTTCTGACGGCGGTTGCCGCCGGCGATCCTCCCGACGTGGCCCAAGTGAAGCTGTGGTGGCAACCGCAGCTGGTGGAAATGGGAGCGCTGCTTCCTCTGGACGACTACATTGCGGACTGGGATGGAAAAGATGATGTATATCCGCGTGTCTGGGAGCTGACGCGCCACTCCGACGGTCAGCAGTACTACATGCCGCTGCAGATGGTGGTCCTGTACATGTACTACCGGGTTGATATGTTTGACGAGCTCGGACTTTCCATACCGGAAACACGTGAAGAGTTCCTGGAGGTTGCTCAGGCGCTGACGCGCGATACCGACGGTGATGGTGAAGTCGACGTCTACGGCTTTGGTATCCGCGGTGCCCGCGGTGGTCATGACTGGTGGGGGTCCTTTGTCCTTTCCAGCGGAGCCGAGTTCTTTGATGACAACGGAAACGTTGCGTTGGCCACTCCCGAAGCGATCGCCGCAAATGAGTGGTTTCTGGACCTGTATCGTGAACACGGTGTGAGTCCGCCGACAACGCCGAACGACGGGTTCCGTGAGATTATTGCCAATATGCAGAACGGAACGACAGCGATGACGATTCACCACATCGGAAGCGCTGCGGGCATGCATGAGGCGTTGGGCGAAGACATCTCCGCATTTCCCGTGCCGGAAGGCAGCCACGGGCGATGGACCAGCTTCGGTGACGAGGAAAACGCGGTGTTTGCCGAAACCGACAGTCCCGACGCGGCGTTCAAATGGGCGGCGTTCCTTGCTGAGGCGGAGAATAATGCGGTCTGGCAGAAGTCCAGCGGCCAGGTTTCCATCAACATCAGCAACGGAGACCAGGATCATGGAGAGCTGGAGCGGTTTTACGCTGCGACCTCTGCATCCACCCCGTTTGCCGGTGTCCTTCCTGCTCACCCCGGTACGGCGGAGTTTGTCGAGAGCGTGTGGCCTGCGGCAACGCAGCGCGCTCTGCTTGGCGAAATAAGCAGTCGCGAGATGATGGAAACGTTCGCAGACCATTTTTCGGAGTAGAACACGAGATATATTCAACGCGGGGTGGCGGTGTACCGCCACCCCGTCTGTTTCAGGAGGTAGTACCCGTGCCGAGTTCGACACGGTCTCATCTGCACAGCCCTGCGTTGCCGTACCTGTTTCTATCGCCGGCACTCTTTGCCACGCTCGCGGTGATCTTTTTTCCAATTGTGTATGCCGTGAGCTTGAGCTTCATGGACTACGTCATCTGGAAACCAAACGAGATGGGCTTTGTCGGGTTGAAAAACTACATCGCCGTGTGGACCGACGAGATCTTCCTTATCAGCCTGAAAAATACGTTTGTCTGGATTTTCGGGGTGATCGGGCTGCAACTTGTGCTGGGATTCGCGACCGCGCTCATCCTGAACCAGCAGTTTCCCATGCGTGGCGTTGCCCGGGCGATCATTCTGATTCCCTGGGTGACACCAAGCGTCATAACCGCCCTTATGTGGCGGTGGATGTACGATGGAAACACCGGCGTCCTCAACGACCTTCTGGTTCGCGTCGGGCTCCTGGAGCGGTACGTTCCGTGGCTCGCTCAGGGAGCTACGGCGCTCCCGGCGGTGATGGTGGCGCTGATGTGGCAGGGATTTCCGTTCTTTGCGATTATGATTCTTGCCGGGTTGCAGGCGATTCCGACGGAGTTGTACGAGGTTGCCGATGTGGACGGAGCCACGACGATTCAGAAGTTTTTCCGAATCACGTTTCCGATGATTACTCCGGTCCTCTTCACCACCATTCTCCTGCGGTCGATCTGGGTCGCCAATTCTCTGGACATTATCTTCATCATGACCGGCGGCGGTCCCGGATACAACAGCCATACCCTTCCGCTGTATTCGTACATCAAGGCGTATCGCGGTCTCGATTTCGGGTACGCCGGCACAATCGCGGTATATCTGACGCTACTCCTCATCGCGGTGGTAACACTTTATGTGATCCGCATTTCGCAAACGGAGGACCAGCTCGGGTGAAACGTTTCCTGACTATCTATCTGCCGCTGACGGTAATCGTTCTGTTTGCCATCTTTCCGTACGCATGGGGTTTTGTATCGTCAATTACACCTGAGGGTGAAATGTACGTGGATGGCCTGCGCTACGTCCCCCGCAATCCCACCGGCGAGAACTACGTGCGGCTGTTTGATCGCATCAACTTCACCGAAAACCTCATCGACAGCTTCCTGGTTGCCAGTTTCAGTATGATCTTCGGTCTCACCTTCAGTGTCACGGCGAGCTATTCTTTTTCGCGTTTCCGGTTTCGATTTCGACGCTATTTGCTGTTGCAATTTCTGGTAATCAACATGTTTCCCGTGGTTCTGTTACTGATTCCGCTCTTTGTCATCTTCTCCGCCCTGAAGATCATGGATACCTATCTGGCGCTGGTTCTTGCCTACGCAACGTTTACCATTCCGTTTTCCACATGGATGATGACCTCGTTCTTTGCCGCCATTCCGAAACAACTGGACGACGCGGCACTCATCGACGGGTGTTCTCGTCTTGGAGCACTCCTACGGGTTATCTTTCCCATTGCAATGCCCGGAATTGCCGCCACCGGGATCTATATCTTCATAACCTCCTGGAATGAATTCGTGTTTGCATCCGTACTGACCAGCCGGAACGTCCGTACAATTCCGATCGCCCTCCAGAACATGGTCGGTGAGTATCAGATCGCCTGGGGACTTCTCACCGCCGGCGGCATCGTCAGTGCCATTCCCGTCGTGGTTCTGTTTTTCTTTATTCAGAAGCAACTGATTGCCGGTATGACCGCCGGAGCGGTCAAGGGCTGAGATTCTC
>CAZLDK010000366.1:0-2841 GCA_964558285.1 uncultured Spirochaetaceae bacterium
GTCGCATCCGGGATTCTCGTGTTGACGGTGTTTCTCCTGGTAACCGGTATTACCGCGACTAACCGTACCGAGCTCGATCCGCTGATGCGGGACTACATCGTTCGAAATTTCGAGGAGGACACCCACGCAAAGAACGCGGTGGCGTCGATTCTGCTGAACTATCGGATGTACGACACGATGTTCGAGGCGCTTATTCTCCTGGCCGCGATCATCGGCATGAACCAGTTCCTGCCGAGAGAAAGCGACATTAGGCACTACGAATCGACACACAAAGGCAAGAAGGAGCATGACGATGGATGACGTCAGGCACGACGTCGCGTACGGAGAAGACTCGATCATCCTCAAGACTACCGTGGGCCTCCTCTACCCGATCATGATGCTCTTCGGTTTCTACGTAATCCTTAACGGCCAGGATACGCCGGGGGGAGGCTTTCAGGGGGGCGGGGTTCTCGCCGCCATCTTCGTAGCCCGGTTCGTCGTCCATCCGGTGGACGACACCGACCGTGAGCGGCTCCACGTAATGCAGCGCACCTTCATCGCGCTTATCCTTTTGACGCCGATTTTGGTGCTGTTTACCGGGTTCGTCACCCGCTTTCCGGAGTACAACGGGGCCTACCTTACGCTGATGAACGTGCTGATCGGCCTTCAGGTAGGAGTGGAGCTCGGCGTGGCGGTGCTGCGCTTCGGATTCTTTGAGGGGGTCGGCCAGACATGGCATCTATAGATGATTCCTACCGAGAGGAGTCCTACATAGAGGAGTCCGTCATCCTCAAAATGATGGTCGGGCTGCTTTACCCCTTTATCATGCTCTTCGGCTTCTCGATTATCATGAACGGGCACTACACCCCCGGAGGCGGTTTCCAGGGCGGTGGCGTCCTGGCCTCCCTCTTTGTCGCGCGGTTTGTCATCTATCCGGTGGAAGACATAGACAGCGCCCGTGTCCACGGGCTCCAGCGGCTCTTTCTGACGCTCATACTCGTCGCCCCCGCTGCGCTTTTGTTTACCGGATTCGTCGCCCGCTACGAGGCGTTTCGTAGCACGTATCTGACATTGATGGACATACTCATCGGCGTCCAGGTGGGCCTGGGCCTCGGTGTGGCAATCCTACGCTTTGGATTCTTTCATGGAGTGGGCCAGACATGGCATTTATAGAGCAGCTTCGAGTCGACGACCTCGCCGTCGCTATCTTCTTTCTCGGACTCTACGGCGCTATGAGCCAACGGAGCATCGTAAAGACGATCATGTCCGTGGGCATCATGGACATTGGGGCAATCACTTTCTTTATGATGGCTAACTACCCGGAGGACGCACGGCCGCCGATCGCCCCGGCACCGGTAGAGCAGATGGCCGACCCGGTACCCCAGGCGCTCATGATCACCGCCATCGTCATCGGCGTCTCGGTTATCGCAATGTGCCTGGCGATGTACATGCGGGTAGCCTACCGCTACGGTACCGCCGACTGGAACATTCTGATTCGACGGCTCGACCAGTGATGTCTCTGCTTACCGTTCCCCTACACTTCCTGGTTCTCACTCCGGTAACGGCGGGAGCCGCCGGCTTCTTTCTTAAGCAACGGGCGTATCACGTTCTGCTCTTTCTGGTCAACGTCGTCATGGTGCTCTTTGCGGTATCGACTTTCGTGGAAGTTCGGTGGGGAGCCGACGTCACGGAGCTCATGGCCGGGTGGCCGCAGTGGATTGCCATCAAGCTCGTTGCCGACAGCTACTCGGCCCCCCTCGTCCTGCTCACGGTGGTCTTCTTTGCCGGAACCTTTCTCTTCAGTACCCAGGCCGACTACCTGGACAAGACCTTTCTCTTTCTCTTCGCGATGCTCGAGTCGGCGTTGATCGGGATGTTCCTGAGCGGGGACCTCTTCAACGTGTATGTCCTGATCGAGCTCGGCATGCTCGTCATCGCGATACTGATTATGTACAAGCAGGAGAAGCAATCGGTCTACGACGCGATGCTCTACCTCATGATGAACTTTATCGCGATGGCCTTTTTTCTCCTCGGCATCGGCTATCTCTACCGGATAACCGGGGTACTCGATCTGGCCGCTATGCACCAGCGCTTGCCCCTCCTGGAAAATCCTAGGACGGTAATGGTCCCCTACGCCTTGATCATGACGGCAATTGCCGTCAAGGCGGCCCTCTTCCCCCTCTTTAGCTGGCTCCCCCGGGCCCACGGCGCGCCGAGCGCCCCGGCAATCGTCTCTGCGGTGCTCTCGGGTGTCCAGGTAAAGGCCGGCGTCTATCTGTTGGTCCGGATGTCCCAGGTCTTCGAAGGGGTGATCGACGCGACTCCGTTCTTTCTCGCAGTCGGTTTTGTCACCTCCATCGTCGGCTTTCTTCTAGCGATTGCCCAGAAGGACATCAAGCTCATCCTTGCCTACCACACCGTCAGCCAGGTCGGTCTGATCGTCGTGGGACTCCACCTCGGGTCCGAGGTCGCTTTCTGGGGTGCCATGTACCACGTCATCAACCATGCGTTGTTCAAGGGTCTGCTCTTCCTTACGGCGGGGATCATCATCGAAGAGTACGGGACCCGCTCCTACGCGGAGATACGCGGAGTGCTCCGCCACATGCCGGCGATCGGAATTGGGACCCTCGCCGGAGTGCTCGGCATAACCGGCGCGCCCTTCTTTAACGGGAGTATCTCCAAGTACTTCATCCAACAGGGGCTCCAGGGCGACCTCGGGGGAATCGGACTCTTCGTTATAAACCTGGGGACCACCCTAAGCTTCGTTAAGTACTCGCTTATTCTCTTTGGAAAGCCGGCTCTCGCCGGGCCGCCGAAACGCGATCCCTGGGTGGCAACCGTATCGCTTGTCTTCGGCCTGGC
>CAZLDK010000367.1:0-2840 GCA_964558285.1 uncultured Spirochaetaceae bacterium
GAGCATGCCCCCGGCGAACCTCGCGGCGGCGATGAAGGCCCTCGACATTATCGAGGAAGAGCCGGAGCGGGTGCAGCGACTTCAGCAGATCGCCACAAAGATGCAGGCGGGTTTCGAGCAGATCGGCTTTAATATCGGAACAACGGAAACCGCGGTCATCCCCCTGATAATCGGAGACAACGAGAAGACCTTCTACTTCTGGAAATACCTCTACGAGCAGGGGATCTACGTCAATCCGGTAATTAGCCCGGCGGTCCCGCCGAACCGCGCCCTGGTCCGGACCTCGTACATGGCTATCCACGAGGACGAGGACTTGGACAAGATTCTCGACGTGTCCGAAAAAGCGGCCAAGGCGGTAGGTATCCTCTAGAGCTCGGCCACGACCTTTCCCCGAACGTGGCCGCTCTGGCTCATCACGTGGGCCTGGGCGATGCCCTGTAGCCCCGGGACGGTGGTTACCGTAACCCGGAGGCTTCCTGCCTCGAGCTTGGACATCAGATCCGAAAGTTGACGCGCCTGGGGCTTAACCAGCATCCACTTGACCCGCTGGGAGGAGACATTCCGGGCGTCCGAGGTTAGTGCAACCAGAACGCCATGCCGGGCCAACACCGAAAGCGAGCGCTCCCTTGTCTCCCCGCCGATGGGGTCCAGAATTGCATCTACGAAATCGATCTTTTGTTCCCACTTTGGGTCGTGGTAATCGACGACTTGTTGGACCCCAATCGCCTCTAGGTACTGCCGGTTCCGGGGAGACGCGGTTCCGACAATATCGCAGCCGGCGTCCTTGGCCAGCTGAACCGCCAAATGCCCCACCCCGCCGGCGGCTCCGTGGATGAGGAGTCGGCTACGGATGCGTAGCTTCGCGATGTCGAAGAGGGCCTGGTAGGCGGTTAATCCCGCGAGGGGCAGGCCGGCGGCGGATTGGAAACTGACTCCCTCGGGAATAGCCGCCACCTCCCGGACATCCGCCCGGACGAACTCGGCGTAGCCACCCCCGGGGGTAGGAAAATTCACCATCCCGGCCACGCGATCCCCGACGGCTCGGTCGGTTACTCGGCGGCCGACATCGACAACCTCTCCGGCAACATCCCACCCGATGACGAAGGGCGGGTCTCCAAAGTGGGATGCCACCCCCTCGCCGGACCGGGTCTTGTGGTCCACGGGGTTTATGCCGATCGCCCGGACGCGGATCAGTACGTCGTCGTGTCGCAGCTCCGGCAGCGGACGCTCTTCGACGGTGAGTACGTCCGGCCCTCCGAAGCGAGGTACGACGACGGCTTTCATGCTCTCTGGAAGTGGGGTTTTGTCTTTCGAAGCCACCTGCGCCCTACTATAGAATAGATTTTTCGATTTTACTACGAGTCGCTATATTGTCTACAGCGGAGGTAAGAGTAATGAGACAGACCGTCTGGATTGCTGTAATTGCGCTCTTGGCCGTGGGAATCGTCACGGCCCAGTCTAATCAACAGGACACCGGGAGGACCGAAATGCCCGCAGAGATAACGACCATCGACTATGAGCTGACCCCGGAGGGAAGCAAGGACTACCCGATCGAGCTCTCGGAACAGGAGTGGAAGGACCGATTGACGGACTTTGAATACTACGTTCTCCGGGAGAAGGGCACCGAACGCGCCTTTACCAGCCCCTTGGACAACGTAAAGGAGCCTGGAATTTTCTACTCCCGGGCAACGGGGCAGCCGCTCTTTTCGACGGAGCACAAGTACGACTCCAGGAGCGGATGGCCGAGCTTCTGGCGGCCGATCACCCTGGACGCCATCGACTACTACGCGGATAACGGATTCTTTATGCGGCGCGTGGAAGTTACCGACAGCTCCAGCGGCTCCCATTTGGGCCACGTCTTCAACGACGGCCCGGACCCGACGGGGCTTCGCTACTGCATCAACGGCGCCTCGCTTATCTTCGTCCCCGAGGGTGCCGAGCCACCGCAGATCGTCAAGGACTACATCGCCGAATTCGGAGATCCCCTGGCGGAGTAGACCGCTGCCGGTCTAACCGCTACATTCTGTAGCATGAGAACGAGAGTGAAGGCAGTAGCAATGGTAGCAGGGAGCGTCTTGGCGGCGCTCCTTATCGTCTCCTGCGGAGGCCGAGAAGAGATAGACGTGGAGACGGCCCAAGGTCTCCGGGAAGGCTCCTTGGAGGAGCAGGTTCTCCGGCGGACCGTCTCCCGTCCCGGGGGACAGGGGTACGAGCCCGGGGTCGTCGGGGGCACGTGGGTTACCACGCTGACCAACGACCCAAAGACCTTTAACTACGTCAACGCCCAGGATTCGGAAACCAATTCGATCATCGGCGCCACCTTCGACTACCTCGCAGACTACGACGTCTACACCCGGGAGTGGACCCCGAACGTCGCCTCCTTCGAGATCGAGGTCGACGAAGCGGCCGACGAGCTCCGCATCACCTTCACCCTCCGGGACGACCTCTACTGGACCCTTCCGGGGCAGCGTCGAGAGGAGGGGGTAAAGGTAACCTCGGACGACGTCATCTTCTGGTACGACGAAATCGTCGCCGAGCCCCAGTTCCAGATGAGCGGCTTCGCCCAGCAGTTCGTCGATATGCCCGACGGGAGCCGGGGGCGGATTACCGTAGAGAAGGTGAACGATGAGAGCTTTACCTTCGTCTATCCGCGGATCGTCGCGAACCCGACTCTCTCGTCGAACATGGTGTTCGGACCCCGCTACCTCTACGAGCCGGCCTTGCGGGAGGGGGGTATCGAGGCGGTCCAGAACCTCCTGAGCGTGGACGTCGATCCCCGTACCATCCCGTCGATCGGGCAGTACCACATCGTCGAGTACTCTCCGGGAATTCGGCTGGTG
>CAZLDK010000368.1:0-2784 GCA_964558285.1 uncultured Spirochaetaceae bacterium
TCTGGTGCAGCACTGGGAGCCCTCCTTCGGGGAGGTGACCTAAGCGGCGCGCCCGAACGCTGCGTCTCGGGCGCGCGATATTGTACCCCCACTAAGCCATCGGGTATGCTCGGTAACCATGAGTTCCATCAAGCTTGGTTTCGGTTTTTATCAGCACATGTTGAACACGGAAGGCTATCGCTTCGCCCGGCAATGCGGGGCGACCCACGCGGTGGTGCATCTGGTCGACTACCTCTACAAGGCCGACGAGATGCGGGCCGAGCGGCAGAAGGACGTCGTCGACAACCAGCCCGTCGGCGGCGACGAGGGGTGGGGCGTAGCCGGAGCGACGGTTCACCTCTGGGAGGTGGAGTCGCTGCGCCGGATCAAAAAGGAAATGGCGGAGCACGGGCTTACCCTCCACGCCGTGGAGAATCTCGACCCGGTCTTTTGGTACGACGTCCTCCTCGCCGGTCCTAAGCGCGACGAGCATATCGAAAACGTAAAGAAGATCATCCGAAACCTCGGAGAGGTTGCTATTCCCATTCTTGGCTACAACTTCTCACTCGCCGGTGTCGCCGGGCGCATCTCCGGGCGGTGGGCTCGGGGAGACGCCGAGTCGGTAGGCGTAGACGGCGGTACCGACGCGCCGATCCCGAACGGGATGATCTGGAACATGGTCTACGACCGGAACGCCGAGCCGGGCTTCTTGGAGCCGATCAGCGAGGAGGAGCTCTGGAACCGATTGCAGTATTTTCTCGACGCGGTGCTCCCGGTGGCCGAAGAGGCCGGCGTAACCCTGGCGGCCCATCCCGACGACCCTCCCTTCGAGCGGGTGCGTCAGCAACCCCGGCTGGTCTACACCCACGACCGCTACCAGCGGCTCTTGGACTTGAACTCCTCCCCGGCGAACAAGCTGGAGTTCTGCCTCGGGAGCTTGATGGAGATGCCCGGGGGCGACATCTACGAGACCATCGAGAAGCACGTCTCCCGGGGAGAAATCGGCTACATCCACTTCCGCAACATCGTCGGTACGGTCCCGAAGTATCACGAGGTCTTCCTCGACGAGGGTGATATGGACATGGTGCGGGTGGCCAAGATCCTCCACGAGAAGGGCTACGACGGGGTCGTGATCCCGGACCACACGCCGCTGATGGACTGCGACGACGGCTGGCACGCCGGAATGGCCTGGGCGATGGGCTACATGCGCGCGCTCTTACAGGTGCTGCAAGGGTAGGTCAGACATGAAGATAACCGACGTCGTACCCTACGTTCTTTTGGCGCCGAACTACGACACGGCCAAGACCTCGAGCGCCCAGGACAGCTTCGTCCTGGAGATCCGAACCGACGAGGGACTCGTTGGGATCGGAGAAACCGACGCCAACCCCTGGATCATGAAGGCGTGTATCGAGGCGCCGGGAACCCACACGATGAGCCAGGGTGTCAAACAGCTTCTAGTCGGGGAGGATCCTTTAGAGATTCCGGCTTTGATGAAGCGCCTCTACGTCGGCACCGCGATGGACGGCCGCCGGGGCGCCCTGATACACGCCCTCGGTGCGGTGGAGATGGCCCTCTGGGACCTGAAGGGAAAGGCCCTCGAGCGGCCGGTATACGAGCTCCTCGCCGAAGAGACGGGGCACCCGCTTCGGACCAGCGTGACCCCCTACGCCTCGCTCCAGCCGAGCGGGGCCTCCTGGGAGGAGTATCGCGATAGCCTGGTGGAATGGGCCCTTCGGGCGAAAGAGCTGGGGTTCCGGGCGGTAAAGGCCGAGGTGACGATGAACGGCCCCTACGCCCACAGCGGCCTCTCGGAGCCCTACGATCGTCATACCGACGTTATCGCGGCGGTCCGTTCGGCGATCGGTCCCGACATCGACCTGATGGTGGACGTGCAGTACATGTTCGACGATTTCGATAGCTGCATCGCCGTCGTCCGGGATTGGAAACAGTTCAACCTCTTCTTTCTCGAGACGCCCATCTGGGTGGATAACCTCGAGGACTACGGGACGCTCCACGACGCCGGGCTTATGCCCATCGCCATGGGAGAGTGGCTTACCACCCGACACGAGTTTACCGACGCGATGGACCGAGGGAAGCTGGACGTGGTTCAGCCGGACGTTGGTAGGGTAGGGGGGCTCATAGAGACCCTCGCCGTCGCAGACGCGGCGGCCGAACGAGGGCGACTGGTGGTGCCCCACTGCTGGAAGACGGGAATATCGATTTCGGCGACTGTCCACATGGCGCTGGTGACGCCCCACTGCCCCTACGTCGAGTACCTCCCTCCTCAGATCTGCGAAGAAGTTCTGCGTCGGGAGCTCGTAACCGAGGACCTGTCTCTTGTGGGCGGGAGCGTCCCGGCGCCGACCAAGCCGGGGCTCGGCATCGAGCTGAACCGGGACGCCGTCAAACGCTTCCAGGTCGCCTAACCCGCGCCTCCGTAGAGCAGATTCGGCAGGGCCGTTACCACCTCCGGGACTAGGACGATAAGCACTAAGACCAGTACCAGGGGGAGCAGGAAGGGCGCCGTCGACCGGACCACCCGGGCAAAGGGGAGCCCGGAAACCTGGGCCATCACAAAGAGCACAATCCCGAACGGCGGCGTCAGAAGCCCGATCATCAGATTTAAAACCATGACCACCCCGAAATGAACCGGGTCGATGCCCGCCTGGGCAATGACCGGCATAAAGATCGGTGTCAGGATAAGGATTGCGACCGTCGGGTCGAGAAAGCAGCCGATAACAAACAGAAACAGGTTGATCAGAAGCAGGATCATCAGCGGGCTGTCGCTTACTCCCATCAACCCCG
>CAZLDK010000369.1:0-2778 GCA_964558285.1 uncultured Spirochaetaceae bacterium
GGCGAAGGTAGGTTCCAACAGAGTGGTTGTGAATCCGAGCGGAGGTTGAAGCAAGCCACCGCCGTCTCCGATGTGCTCTGACAGACACGGTGGCGGAGGCCAGCATCGCGTTATTGGAACTGGTCGAGAAGGACCAACTATCGAACTGCGATCCAGTCGATCGCTCCGGTTCCACCCTCGTTAGTCCCTATCTGGAACTCGGTAATCTTCCGCGATCGGTCCATTGGGTATCGCGAGAACTCGCTGCCGTTTACAAGGAGCACGATTTCGTCTTCCTCAACGCGTACTTCTTGCACGAGATAGCCCCGCCGATTGTCTTTGTTATGTCCCAAGAACTCCGTATCACCGTTGAGAGAGTCAAGATGGATATGGGCCGACGTAGCTCGGGGGTTGTTGAAGAAAGTGGGCCGACCGAAACCGGGTATAGTCGCCCAGATGATCAAGTGCCCCTGCGAGGAATCGATGTCCCAGCATACAGAGACCGACGTGAACTCCTGGCCGTCATTGTAGCGCAACGCCTCAAGCCCCTCAGACTCATCGCCGCGAATCAGGTACTCTCCGCCTTCTACCTGGCCACGAGCGCCGACCTCCTGGAACCCCTCTTCGAGCGTTGCGTCCGAAAACGATTCGAGGACCCGCGCCTGGTCGATGAGGCGGGTCTGCGCCGCACGCTCATCCTCGGTGAGCTCAACATCGGCCTTTTTCCCGTTGTAGTCACCGTCAAAGGCGTAGTACTGAGTCGCACAGGAAGTGAGCATTACGCCAAGGAGCCCGATTAATAGCCAATTCTGAGAAGACTTGCGCATCCTTTTCCACCTTTTTCGTTTGAGTCGTTCAGTGACTCTGGAATGATACCATGAAGATTTTGAACCGCCCATGTTTTTCCGGAGACTTCTTGATGCAAGGGAGGTGCGGACCTTTTCTTGGGTCGGCGGGGGCTCTCGGTACCAGAGTCTGGGCACCCTACAGAGCCGGCAGGATGAAGTCCCGAATGAGGATATCGCACTGTGACTCGTCTTCCTGATCCGCAGTGATCACAACAACCATATCGAGCCGCGGGTGTACGAGGATCCTCTGCCCATGGACTCCCATCGCAAGGAATGCGTGCTCATTGTCCAGGTAGGTGAAGAGCGGGTTCTCGACATCGAGCCACCAGAGGTAGCCGTACTGCACCTGTGTACCGTGAAACGATCCTCCGATCTGCGTGGCGGTTGACTCTCTGACCCAGTCTCTGGGGACGATTTGCCGACCCGAGTACATTCCCTCCTGCAGATACGTTACGCCGAACTTTGTCATGGCGCGCGGCGTCAGAAACAATTCTGATCCGCCCATATGAAAACCCTCTCTGTCTTTCTCCCATTGGACGTTGTGTATGCCGAGCGGACCGAAGAGATACTCTTGGGCGAATTCCAACGTGCTCATTTCCGAAGCTTTCGAGATGATGACCGACAAGAGATGCGTCAATCCGGTGTTATAGTTGAAGCTTGATCCGGGCTCGGTCACGAGGGGTTGTTTCAGAACTCTCTCGGCGATTCGCTTGCTGACAAAGAATGTGTACATGCTGTTGAGATCGTTTTCATCCCACTTCAATCCGGAAGACATCGTGAGCAAGTCTCGTATGGTGATGTCGGATTTCTCGGTATCGATCACTTCGTGCTCGGGGAAGTAAGAAAAGACGCTCTCGTCGAGGCTCTCGATGTATCCTTCGCGTAACGCTATGCCGACCAGCGCGGAGATTACGCCCTTGCTGGTGGACTTCAAGTTATGTGACACGCTCCTGTCGTACGGCTCGAAGTATACCTCGAAAGGAATTGTTCCATCCTTGTAAATTATGATGCTGTGAATTGCCAGGTTCTTGCTGTCGATGTGCTCGACCATACGAGCCAGGTCTTCGGATCGAATGCCCTGGCTCTCCGGGGAGACCGTTTCCCACGGCCATCCGGATTCGACGGCAGGGTCATGCTCTCCGTACATTGTATTGCAACCGGTAGTGATGATCACGATTACTAGTCCGATGAGATATATCCACTTCTTCATTCTTCTCTCCTTGAGTCTCTATCCTTGGAGCCAATCTGCACTTTGAAGCTTCGGGCAACAATCGGACGTGAATATGACTTTGTGGTTTCGTACGAAAGTATGACGGCTTGCCGGTGTTGTAGATGCGAGTCTGAGCCGTAGCAAGACCAACATGCCCGACTGTAGGTTCTGGCACGGAGAGGGGGCACAGTGGCTCGGCGGTTGGTCGAACGGGAGGTTCGAGGTGAACATTGTCAAATGGGTGCTTATTGTACTCGGAGGTCTCGTTGTAAGCGGCGGCCTTTTTCTAACCGTCTCGCTCTTCGTCGCAAGCCGGCAACAGCCGTCGACCGAAGAGGTCGACCTTGGGGTAGAGGACGGCCGGCTATCCCCCTGTCCTGAGACCCCAAACTGCGTTCGGACCCAGGCAGACCCGGCGGACGAGACCCATTACGCCGAGCCCATCCCCTACGAAGGGAGCACCGAGCAGGTGCTCGAACGGCTCACCGACTGGATACGGCAGCAGCCGAGGGCGGAAGCCGTCCGGACGGAGGGGCGCTACCTACGGGCGGTTTTTACCTCCCGGGTATTCGGCTTCCACGACGACCTCGAGCTCTATCTTCCGAAAGGCGAGTCGGTGGTGCACCTTCGCTCCGCCTCTCGCGTTGGTCATAGTGATATGGGAGTCAACCGGGATCGTTACCGGGCGATTCGAGACGTTGTCCGGGGAGCCGGCGACGGTTACGACTGACGCAAGGCTTG
>CAZLDK010000370.1:0-2721 GCA_964558285.1 uncultured Spirochaetaceae bacterium
ATAGAAAGCACGATGGAGAATAAGGAGCAGAAGATGCGAAAACAACACAAAGAGAGAAGCGCCGCGGCCCACCGCCGGCCCCGGGCTGCCTCGGCGGCCCGCGTCGTCACGGTTCTGGCGATGATGGCCCTCTCGTCCGCCTCAGGGTGGTCTCAGAGCGCCGAAGAGGTCATTCGGGGAATGGAGCACAATCAGACCCACGAAACCAGCCACATCGAAGGAAGGATGGTTGTGACCGATCGCTTCGGAAGCCGCACGAGCAGCTTCGAGATGTACACCGAGGGAGAACAGAACGTCCTGGTGGAGTTTACCAGCGCCGCGGAGGCGGGGCAGAAGGTCCTGCGGACCGAAGACGAGATCTATCTGTTCTACCCCGACGCGGCGGAGCTGATTCGCCTCCAAGGGGCCGCGCTGCGGGAATCGATGCTGGGAAGCGACGTCTCCTACGAGGACATGACCGGCAACCGGGGAATCCTCGACACCTACCGGGCGACCCTCGCCGGTCGGGAAACCATCCGGGGCTTCGACTGCTTTGTGGTAGACCTCGAGGCAACGAGCCGGGACGTCGCCTATCCGCGTCAAAAGATCTGGGTGGATAGCGAGCTCTACGTGATGCGCCGCTCGGAGCAGTACGCCCTCTCGGGGCGACTCCTGAAGGAGATCGTGGTCACCGAGCTTATGGAGCGCTCGGGCCTGGTCTTTCCCGCGGCCATGACCATCTCCGACACCCTGAAGGCAAACTCCAGCACCGAGTTCATCGTCGACGAGGCGCAGATCGGCATCCGGCTGCCGCCGAACATCTTTTCCCTGGAGGAGCTGACATGGTAGCCCGGCCGGGGCAAGCGGCCGGGCCGGGCCAAGCCACCGGACGCCCCGTAATCGCCCGCCTTCCGGCCGCCCTCCTGGCCGTTGTCTTCTTCGCGATGGCGGCGCCGGCGGCGGAAGCCGAATCCCGGCAGATTATCACCATCGACGCCATCCACTCGCTGACCCGCCTCGACGAGGCGGACTGGAGCGCCGCGGGCCTGGGCTTGGTCGAGGTCGACCTTCAGTCGACGGGAAACCGGCAAGCCCGGGGACGGCTCCGGGTAACCGCCGAGGTCTCCGCCGACGGCTCTACCGACGCCGGCATCGACCGGGCCTTCGTCAAGGTGCGCCTTCCCTTTCTTCAGGAGCGCTGGTTTCACATCACCGCCGGTCGGGCCCGCCTGAGCTGGGGCGACGGCGCTTACTTTAACGCGGCGGACACCCTCTACGGCCGGGTCGGGGAATCGGCGAGCTTCGTCGAGACCACCCTCCGGGACGAGGCGTCCTGGCTCCTGGCCGGATTCTTTCCCCTGGGCCAGTTTAGCTTCGTCGAGCCGGTAGTCTTGGTGCCGGGGGTCGACCTACTCTCGGAAGCCCCGGAGCCGCCGGGCATAGAGAACAGCGCGGCGGGCCTCCGGTTCCAGGGCAAGATCGGGCAGATCAGGGCCGAGGCGAGCTACCTCTACGACGGCGGTGTCGCCGGGGGCGGTGCCGGCAGCGGGCCCAACAACCCGCCCAGCCCAAGAATCGGAGATCTCCACCGCCCGGCGGTGAGCCTCCAGGGCAACCTGGGGGTCGACTGGTATCTCTCGGCCTCGACGGCCATCCCCGGACCTTCCTCCGAAGCGCCGTCGGGCTACCAGAAGGATCAGCTTGCCGTTTCTCTCGGTCTTCTGCACATCGCGAGCTACCCCGGCGGGGAAACCCTCTCGCTGCGGCTGGAGAGCCTCCTAATGCCGTGGCAGCGGTGGAGTGTAGCCGAAGCAGGGGCCGCCGGCCTCCAGGACGGCGAGGCTTACGCCCTGGCTCTATTCCCCGAAGTCATCTGGTCCCCCACGAACTCCTTAAGCCTCTACCTTCGAAGCCTGGTCTCCCCGATCGACCTTTCGGCGCAGGTAACCCCCGGGGTCCGGTGGAACGCGGTGGAGGGCGTCACCTTCTACGGTTTTGCCAATATTCTGGCCGGCGAGGAGGCGGACCTCTACGGCTTCGGACAGCCGGGAGGGTTCTCGTTTGTAACGGGGATGCAGTTTGTGTATTAGCGGGTAAGCTCGGCGGCGGGAGCGACGTCGTGGATAAGAACCCGGGACTTGCGTTTCTCGTCGTAGTCCGAGCGGCGCTCCTCCGGAAGGTCCTCCGGCGTCCCGGGAGCAAAACCGAGGCCTTCGAACCAGTCGGTCGTCTGGGTCGTCAGCACAAAGACCCGGCCGATTCTGAGCTCCCGGGCCCGCTGCATCAGGTAGGTGACGACGCGTCGTCCGATGCCCTGCCGGGCAAAGTGCGGGTCTACTGCCAGCCCGGCGACCTCCGCGAGGTGCCCGGCATAGATATGGAGGGCGCCGCAGCCCCGGATGGAACCGTCGGTCTCGTAGACCACGTAGTCCTCGCTCCGGTTCAGAAGCTCCTCTTCGCTCCGCTTCCGCAGGACGCCCCGGGCAATCCAGAGTTGCATGATCCGCAGAACGTCGGGGATATCCTCCTGGGTCATCCGGCGGATACTCTGGTAGACGTTCGAGTGGATCATCGTCCCGACCCCGGCGTTGGAGAAAATCTCCTTGAGGATGACACCCTCTATTTCGGCGTCGACGATGTGGGTCCGCTCGATGCCGTTCCGCCCGGCGCGGTGGGCGAGGGAGATGAGCTCGTAGGGGTGCTCCTGCTCCAGCTCCCGGTTCAGGGTTAAGAACTCTTCGG
>CAZLDK010000371.1:0-2706 GCA_964558285.1 uncultured Spirochaetaceae bacterium
ATCAGGTTGATCCAGAGAATCATCACCGCGGTCAGCGGCAACGGGAGCCCGAGAAGAAGCGACGCAACCAGCGCGAGGACCTCTCCGAGGTTGGTCGTAAGAAGGTAGAAAACGACCCGCCGGAGGTTGTTAAAGATGACCCGGCCTTCCTCGACGGCGCTAACGATCGAGGCGAAATTGTCGTCGGCCAGGGTCATGTCCGAGGCGTTACGCGCAACCTCGGTTCCCGCTATCCCCATCGCGACACCGATGTCGGCACCCTTCAGGGCCGGGGCATCGTTTACCCCGTCGCCGGTCATCGCCACGACCTCGCCGTGGTCCTTTAGGACGCTCAGGATCCGGAGCTGTGGGACGGTGAGACCCGGGCAAAAACACCGACGTTAAAGGCGTGCTTCCGGATCTCCTGATCGCTCATCTCGTCGACGTCGAGGCCCGTCGCGGCGCCGGCGTTCTCCGGGGCGATACCCGCCTGCCGGGCGATGGCCCCGGCGGTAATCGCGTGGTCTCCGGTCACCATGACTACGTGGATCCCCGCCTCCTGGGCGTCGGCGATCGCCCGGACGGCGTCCTCCCGGGGCGGGTCGATCATCCCCCAGAGTCCGATAAGGGTAAGCCCGGCGACATCGTCGTCCCCGATCTCCTCGCTCTCCGGAGCGCTTCGGTACGCGGCGGCGATCACCCGGAGGGCTCCCCCGGCAAGCTCTTCGTTTTTCTCCATCACCTGCCGCCGGAGGTCGTCGGTCAGCTCGACCGTCTCACCTTCGCTAACGATGGAGGAACAGCGGTCGAGTATGCGCTCCGGCGCCCCCTTCGCGAGGATCTCCCTTTGGCCGTCGGAGTCGACGAGGACGGCCATGTACTTTCGGTGGCTGGAGAAGGGGACTTCGTCGAGGCGATGGCTCCCCTCCCTCTTTGAGGCGTCTTTTCCGAGGCCTTTGAGGGAGGCGGCCAGAATGGCCTTTTCGGTGGGGCTCCCATCGAGTCGCCGCTCTTCGTCTCTTTCGACCAGCCGGGCGTCGTTGGCGAAGATCCCGATCGAGTGGAGCCGTCGGAGAGCCTCCTGCTCCTCCGGCTTGGCTTCGTGGTTTTCGGGGACCACCTCCCCTTCGAGATCGTACCCCTCCCCGGTGACCGCGTAGTCCTTGCAGTCGGCCCACACTTGCGTAACGGTCATCTCGTTCCGGGTAACCGTCCCGGTCTTGTCGGTGCAGATGACCGTCGTCGAACCGAGGGTCTCCACCGAGGCGAGCCTCCGGATGATGGCGTTGCGCCCGGACATCCGCTTGACCCCGACGGCCAGGGTCACGCTGATGACCGCCGGCAAGCCCTCGGGAATGGCGGACACGGCGACGGCAACGGAGAACAGAGCCATCTCGACCCATTCGTGCCCCATCGCCACACCGACGGCAAAGACCGCACCGGCGAGACCAATACCGACGAGCCCCAAGATGCCGCTGAGCTTCCCCATCCGCTTCTGAAGCGGTGTCGCCTCTTTCTCCGTCGACTCCACCTGCTCGGCAATCGTCCCCAGCTCGGTCTCCATACCGGTAGCGATAACTACGGCCTCCCCCCGGCCCCCGACCACCGAGGTGGACATGTGCACCGTGTTCGTCCGGTCTGCGAGGGGGGTCTCCTCGGGAAGAGGCTCCACGTTCTTCGAGACGGCCTCGGACTCCCCGGTAAGCATCGACTCGTCTACCCGAAGGTCGTGGGCGTCGAAGAGCCGGGCGTCCGCCGGGATCCGGTCACCGGTCTCGAGAACTACGATATCCCCCGGAACGACGAAGGCCGCCTCTATGACCTGGACGTCGTTTCCCCGGCGCACGCGTGCCCGTGGCGCCGCGAGCCGTTTGAGGGAAGCGAGGGCCTCTTCGGCCTTGTACTCCTGAAAGAACCCCAAGGCGGTGTTTATGACGATAACCGCGAGAATGACTATGGCGTCGGTGTAATGCCCCGGAATCACCGAAACCGCGGCGGCTCCGGCGAGAAGATAGATCAACGGACTCTCGAGCTGCCGCAAGAGCAGCCGAAAGACCGAGATCCCCTCCTCTTCCCGGAGGGTGTTCTTGCCCACCGATTCGAGACGCGCTTCAGCCTCCTCCTCGGTCAATCCCTCCCGGCGGCTCTCGGCTTCTCGGAGGCACTCTTCCGCCTCCCGGTGGTACCAGAGATAGTCCTTCTTGTCTGTCTGCTTGGCCATCACCCTTAAACGTACAGTCGGGAAGCCCCGGGGACAACCGAGACGGCGGGGACAACCTGGGCCCCGGAGCAATCCCCGCGCCTGGGCGTCGGTTACCTGGACAGTCGCCCCGGAGCGGCGTCTCCCGCGGTCGATAGCTCCGCCGTCAAGCGCTCCTCGAGCTCCGCCGAAAGGGCGACCAAGGCACCCTGTACCTGGCTGTTAAGTGCCTTCGTCGCCCCCTTGGGAGACCGCCCCGGCGCCCGGAGAATGGCCCCGGCGTCGATGGGCGCGCCGACGAGGAGGCGCCCCCGCTTGCCCTTCGGGCTGTACCGGGAGTCGATGTTACCACCGGAAACACGGTTTGTGACGTCGAGAAGGTTCAGAGCGTACTCTGCCCGGCGGTGGGGCCCCGGGGCCCCTGCGAGGTACTCCGGTCTTACGTACATTAACACGTCGACGATCTGCGCGTGCCGGTCCATGGTAAGGGCGTCGAGGGCCCGAAAGTCGGCCCAGGCCCGGGAAGC
>CAZLDK010000372.1:0-2683 GCA_964558285.1 uncultured Spirochaetaceae bacterium
AACGAAGAGCTTGTTCGGGTAACCGATAGCCACTGGTATCGCTCTTTGCGAGCAACCATCACTCCGGGCGAAAGCCTAAGGCACTACCGCGAGCTCCACGGATTGACCCAAGAAGAGCTTGGCAAAAAACTCGGCAAGTTCACCCGGCAGAACATCTCGAACATGGAAAACGGCCATAGAGCCATTAGCAAGAACACCGCCCTCGCGCTCGCCGGGCTCTTCGACGTCTCGGTGGAGAAGTTCCTGTAACGCCGGAGGCTATCAGTATACTTGCGAGTATACTTGCCGCATCGGGAGCTAAGAGGTATACTCGTTAGCGGAGGAAGATAGTGCCGCAGATTTCTCTCTACATAGACCAGGAGACGCTTGAAAAGATCGAAAGTGCAGCCAAGCGCCGGCATCTTTCCATTTCTAAATGGGTTGCCGAACAGATCAGGTCGAGAATTGAACCTGTCTACCCAGAGGGATTCGAAGAACTATTCGGCTCGGTGGCGGACGAAGAACTCAAACGACCCGAACCAATTGGCTTTGAAAACGATTCGTTCCGAGAAGATCTCTAGTGTACTATCTGGATACGAACACATGCATCTACTACCTAAATGGACGTTCGCAAGCCGTAAAGAACAAGATTATTAGTATGCCTCCCATGGAGATCGCGATTCCCTCAGTAGTCAAGGCGGAGCTCATATTTGGAGCATTCAAAAGCCAACGAAGGGCCGAAACCTTGGAAAAAGTTGAAGCCTTTCTAAGGCCCTTTGAGGTCGTTCCGTTCAACGATGAAGCTACGTATGCGTATGCCGAAATACGAAGCGAGATCGAAAAGTCCGGACAGCTGATCGGCCCTAACGACATCGTGATCGCGGCGATCACAAAATGCAATCAGGCAATCCTGGTAACCAACAATCAAAAAGAGTTTAAGAGAGTACCCGGCTTGTTGGTCGAAAACTGGGTCGAAGAACCCAAAACACCGGCTGCAATATAACCGGACAAGAAGCTCCGCGCCTGTTCACGACGATGCCGAGATCGTCGGGATCTCCTCGAGCGATCCGGCGAGCTGTTCCTGCTCCTCCTCCAGGTCGTAGTCATCCTGAAGTCCCAGCCAGAATCGAGGCGATACGCCGAAGTATTTGCCCAGGCGCAAGGCCGTCGCCGCGGTCACCCGTCGCCGCCCCCGGATAATCTCACTCAGCCGTGTCTGGGGGATGCCGGTCTCCTTGGACAGACGATAGGCGGTTATACTCATCGGCTCGAGGAACTCCTCCTTCAGCACTTCGCCCGGATGGATATTGCGCAACCGTTCGTCCATAATCATCTCCGTCTATGCCAATCGCCGGAGCGTCTGGCCGTGCTTCTTGTTGATTCGTTCCAGCGCTTTCAATACGTCGGACTCCCCTTCGGCATCGCTCTGGGGCGATACGATGATGTTCCGCCCGTCCGTCGTAATCTCTAAGGGGGTATCCATCGTCACATTCAAGATATCCAGGAGAGCCTTGTCGATTACGAGGGCGGCGCTGTTCCCGTGCTGGATAAGTCGCTTCCTCATAGGCAAAACGTATACCTGATGTGTATCCGCATCAACGTTTCGACCCTCATCGACCTCCGGGTCTAATGCAACAACCGGAAATTTGATGATGCCATCATCAAATTTCAAGGTGTTTGTGAGCAACGGTGCCGGCTGGGCCACCTCATTGACTTGATGTATCCTGTGGGATACAATAAGAAGATGATCGAAATCCGACAGACTGAGACCTACCGAAAATGGTTTGCCGGTCTGCGGGACAGGGCTGCAAGAGCGCGGATCAATTGGAGGAATAAAGACGTCATGAATAGGGAGCGAACAACTACCTGGGATCCGGCGGAGCATCTGGAAACCGAAGAAGACATGGCCGCCTACCTTGAGGCGGCATTGGAACAGAATGATCCCGCGCTCATTGCTGCGGTTCTTGGAGACATAGCCCGGGCAAAAGGAATGTCTCAAATAGCAAATCAAACCGGCTTAGGTCGCGAAAGCCTCTACAAAGCACTATCACCGGAGGGCAATCCTGAGTTTGCCACGATTCTAAAGGTGGTCAATGCACTTGGCCTAGAATTGCACGCAGTTTCCGGCAAAGCCAAATCGATTTCGTAACAGCCCCGTGAGAAGCATACACAAGAGTCATTCGAAATGCCTGCCATTTTGATGATGCCATCATCGGATTCAAGGTGTCCGCCGACAACGGACACGCGGGCGTGGAGATCGCCTAAGATTGACCTATGAAGCACGCAAACGTCTCGAAATTTAGACTACATTTCGCAGCCCACCTCAGAGAGGTTCAAAACGGAGAAACCATCGTACTCACCAAGTACCGTTGCCCGGTCGCGGAGGTCAGACCGCTTCCGACACAGCGGCAAGTGATGGAACCCGCCTTTCGGCCGTTTTCCGCCCGGGGCTCTGGTCCGACGCATCCGACCATTGGGCTCGCCGGGGAGTTGCTCGCGGATTAAGACCGCAAGAGCTCGAGTAGCGTCTTCTCGTTAATCAGCTCTATCTCCCGGGGACGTTCGAGAAAGGGGGCAACGTCGTCGACGGCCCGACCCCAGTCGACCCGGCCGAGTGCCTCGGCTACGGTTTCCTTCCAGTTGTCCTTGGTAATCGCGGGCCCCGACCAGCCGGTTTGGGCTAGAGCACGGTTCAGGTGATCGA
>CAZLDK010000373.1:0-2648 GCA_964558285.1 uncultured Spirochaetaceae bacterium
GCTGCATCGTCGCGGTAGACCTCGTATAGGTAGTAGAGCCCCTCCTGCGAAGTATCCTTCAGGACATCGAAGCGCAGGCAACCGGGCTCGGCGACGGAACCTTCGTGGTTTTTCTTCGTGGCGGCCTCGAAATCAGCCTCGCTGCCAGGTTTGACCGTGACGGTCACAAATCGAACGATCATGGTTCTCTCCCGGTGGATATTGTACCACGAAGGCGGTGCTGTCGGCCCAGGCCGGTCACCGGGCCGGGGAGCCGGTGGCACGGCTCTTCACAAGAGGCCTTCTGTCTCGAGGAGTCGGATCAGCTCTTGGGTAAAGAAAACCGAGCCCGCAGTGTTGAGGTGATTATCGTCCTGGAAATGCTCTCGGGAAAATTCCTGACGCGACTCCGTGAGTGTATTGAAGTCAAAAAAGTATGCATCGTGGGCTTCCGCGATTACCTCGAGGGAACGGTGGATTCGGGGATAGTCTTCGACGTGGGCAAGGGATTCGTCGGGTATCGGGGTGCTGACCATAACCGCCGTAACCCCTTCCTCCCGGCAGCGCTCGAGCATCCTCACCAGAAACTCCTCTTGCCGAGCAGCGAAGCCACGAAAGTAGTAGTTCGCGAACTTGTTGTCTTCCTCCAGCTCTCGCCGGCTTACGACGTTATCCGAAAAACGAAATCCCCGCTGCCGATTGAAAGCGACCATCGAGTCTTCGGAAGCGGCCGGGGACTCGGCAGCCGGTTGGTCCCTTGCCGGGGCTGGGTCTGCCGTCGGGCGGAGACTCAGCCGGTCGATTACATCGTTCATAAGGGCCTCCCCTTGGGTGTAGAGGCTATCGCGGTACCGCAGAAGCTTGATCGAATAGCGCAGCTTTGCGGAGAAAGGGAAACCGTCGCGGTAGAATTCGTGGGCAACCTCCTCGTCGACTACCCGAGACAGGTTGAAGTCCGCCTGACTAAAGTCGAACTCTTGTTCAAGGAGGCGCCAGTAGACGTCGATGACGACCACGTCCGGGTCGTGAACCTTCAGAGCATTTTCCAAGAGGTAGTATGCCGAATCGAATTTCTGGCCGGAGCTCGTGATCCCATAGGGATTCACTCCGGCTTCCTCGTGAAGGACCCAAGGGTTAACCGCAAAGTAGAACTGGGAGGAGCCGACGAAGAAAAAGTCGATATCGGGTTCTTCGTAGATAAAGGCAAAGCTGTTTTCTCCGCCCCGTTGGAAACGGCGCTCCATCCACTCGCCGAGGGCAAAGAGGCTCGCTACCGAAAGCGCGAGAAACAGGCCTACCTGGACAAGTTTCCACCGCCTTCGCGACATTGTGCCGTCGGCTCGGCGAGTCGACTCAGAATTGGAAGTAGATAAATTGGCTTTCATCACCAAAGACTCCGAGAAGAATGGGCGCGACCAAGAGAAAATAGTAGAAAGACATCTTCAGGGGAAGCGGTAGCTCCTTGACCCTCGCGAAAAGATCTCCTTTCCAACTGGCAAGGTCGATCGAGAGCAGGATAGCTATGCTTCCGAGAAGCAACGCCATATTGAATTTGGTGAGGCCGAGACCGGAAAAGTCGGTCACAAGGGAACGCATATCAAGGTCGACGAAAAGATGTGAGAGAACGTAGAACGCCTCTTGAATCGACGCGGCGCGGAAAAACACCCATCCTAGGTTTACCAGAGCAAAGGTTACGACGACGGAGAGGGCTTTCGAGAAAAGACCAACAGGCTCCTGTCGGATAATGCCCCATCGAATCAAGAGTCGTTCCCCGACGACGTAGACGGCGTTTAGGAGGCCCCACGCCGCAAACGTCCAGTTCGCCCCGTGCCAGAGCCCACTCAACACGAAAACTACGGCAATGTTGAACAGAGTTCGGGTCTCACCACGGCGGTTTCCGCCGAGGGGAATATAGACGTAATCCCGAAACCAGCTCGATAAGGATATGTGCCACCGGCTCCAGAACTCGCCCATTCGCTTGGAGAAGTACGGTTGCTTAAAGTTGTCCATCAAATTGAAACCGAGAACCCGGGCCGAACCGATCGCGATATCGGTGTAGCCTGAGAAATCGCAGTAGATCTGTACAGCGAAAAAGAGCGTCGCAACGACAAGCTGGAGCCCCGAGAAGGCCTCGGGATTGCCGTATACGGTATTGACGAGGAGCGCGGCCCGGTCGGCGACGACGACTTTTTTGAAAAACCCGAGAAGCATGAGCTTTGCGCCGTCTAAGGTCCGCTGGAGATCGAAGCGTTTATCGGCTTCGAATTGTGGCAAAAGCCGCGTCGACCGTTCGATAGGGCCCGCGACGAGTTGGGGGAAAAAGCTGACGTAGAGAGCAAAGTTGATGATGTTGCGTTCGGCCTTCTTGCTTCCCCTATAGACGTCGATGGTGTAGCTCAAGGTCTGAAAGGTGTAGAACGATATGCCGACAGGGAGGAGCACATTCAGGTGCGGTACCGGATTCATCCCGGCGTCGGGACGAAGAAGCGCAATCAGCCCACTCAGCGAGCCGGCGAAGAAATTGAAGTACTTGAAGGCGAAGAGCAGCCCCAGGTTCGTGAATAGGCTGACCAGAAGGAGGGCTCGTTTCCGACGGTGGGAATCGCTTTGCTCCAGACCGATCGCGGCGAAATAGTCTACCGCCGTCGACGCAAGAATAAGAAAGATGT
>CAZLDK010000374.1:0-2641 GCA_964558285.1 uncultured Spirochaetaceae bacterium
ACCTTCGACCAGCTCGACTACGGCAAGAACTGCCTGATCGGTCCGAACAAGGACGGGGCGGCAATTGCCAAGGAAGTCCGGAAGAGCATTCCCAAGTTCGGGTTGATGATCGACTTGAGCCACCTCCCTCTTCAAGGGGAAACGGCCGCCCAGGCCTGGGCCGACGCCGGGGAGTACATCGTCCACGCCCATATGGGCAACGCCATCATGAACAAGCCCGACCATCCGATGAACGGAGACGAGCATCCCCCTCTCTGCGACCCAGACGGGGAGAACTGTGTCGACGAGCTCGCCGACTATCTGAAGGTGCTCTTGGACGCCGGATACCTGAACACCAAGTCCAAACCCTTCCTGAGCTTCGAGGTCTGCATCTACGGGGATTGGACCCGGGAAAAGCTGATCGCCCAGAGCAAGGAGACCTTGGACAAGGCGTGGGCAAAGGTCTAAGCACCACCCGCCCTCCGGGCGGCAGCCGGGGCGTCCCTCGAGGGGCGCCCCGGGCTCATCAACGTCTAACACGTTTATAAGCACACTGAACAAATAACGCAGTATCACATTCACACGATAGGAGCATCACATGAAGATAGTCGTCCTTGACGGATATACGCTCAATCCCGGGGACAACCCCTGGACCAAGGTAGAGGAGCTCGGGGACCTTACCGTCTACGACCGCACCCCAACCGACAAGATTCTCGAGCGGGCGAAAGACGCCGAGATCGTTCTGACGAACAAGACACCGCTGACAAAGGACGTTCTCCCGGCGCTGCCGAAGCTCAAGTTTATCGGCGTTTTGGCTACCGGCTACAACGTGGTAGACACCGCTGCGGCCAAGGAGCGGGGTATCCCGGTGGCCAACGTTCCGGTTTACGGCACTGATTCGGTAGCGGAGTACGTCATCTCCCTTATCACGAATCAGTTTCGTCGGCCGGCCCTCCATGACGAGCTGGTCAAAAAGGGCGAGTGGGCCAAAAAGGGAGATTTTTCCTTCTGGGAAACCCCGCTCTGGGAGCTTGCCGGAAAGACCATCGGTATCGTCGGCTTCGGACGCATCGGCCGGCGGGTCGGCGAGCTTGCGAGCGCGTTCAAGATGAAGGTCCTCGCCTACGACACCTACCACGGGAACCCGCCGGACTACCCCTTCTCCTGGGCCGAGATCGACCAGCTGTTTAGTGAGAGCGACGTGGTATCGCTCCACTGCCCTCAGACTCCGGAGAACACCGGGATGGTAAACAAGGCGCTTCTTGCCAAGATGAAGCCGACCTCCTACTTCGTAAACACCGCCCGGGGAGGCCTGGTCGTCGAGAAGGACCTCGCAGATGCCCTGAACAACGGCGTTATCGCCGGCGCCGCCGTTGACGTTGTCTCTTCGGAGCCGATCGCCGACGACAACCCGCTGCTCTCGGCAAAGAACATCGTCATTACCCCCCACATCGCATGGGCCGCCAAGGAAGCCAGGATCCGCCTGATGGAAACCACGGCGGAGAATATCCAGGCGTTCAAGGCCGGGAAGCCCGTGAACGTGGTAAACTGATTCTACAAGAAAGGAGACACCATGCCACAGAAAATCACGATTACCGTCGATGGAACGGTCTTTTCCGGGGAGCTCAACGAAAGCGCTTCCGGGCGAAAGATCGCCGACAGGCTCCCCTTGACCATCTCTATGAGCCGCTGGGGCGAGGAGTACTACGGAAGCATCGGGGAGGCGCTTCCGATGGAGTCCGGCGCCCGGGACGAGATGGCGGTTGGCGAGCTCGCCTACTGGCCTCCGGGGACGGCGTTCTGCATCTTCTTCGGCCCGACCCCCGCGAGTAACGGGAGCGAGCCCCGGGCCGCTAGCGACTGCAATCCATTAGGTATGCTCGAGGGTGATGTTTCGGGGCTAAAGAAGCTCGGCCACTCGATCTCGGCGAAGATCGAGAAGGCATAGAGTAGAAACAGACTAAGAGAGGGCCGCCTCCACCGCCGCCAGGGCGTGTAGCTCCGAGGTGTCCAGGAGGGGGACCCGGTCCGCGCCCCGGGTCGGGGCTTCCCCCGGTCCAACGAGGAGCCCGATTTCGGTGCACCCGAAGATAACCCCTTCTGCTCCGGACTCGACTAGACGCCCCATCACACCCCGGTAGACCTCCCGGGATTCGGGCCGAATGGTCCCCACCACCAGCTCGTCAAAAATGATGCGGTGGATTTCCCGGCGGTCCTCCGCCTCGGGAACGATTACCGACAGGCCGCCGGAGGACGCCAGGCGCCCTCGGTAGAACTCCTGCTCCATGGTAAAGGACGTACCCAGAAGCCCCAGGGTAGAGAGTCCGGCTCGGCGGGCCGCCTCGGCGGTAGCGTCGGCTATGTGAATAACCGGAACCGACACCGCGCCTTGGAGGGCGTCGAAGACCAGGTGCATGGTGTTGGTCGCCAGAACTAGGACCTCAGCCCCGGCGGCGACGCACTCCCGGCCCGCGGCAGCGATCCTTTCCCCGGCCGTTTGCCAATCACCGGCCCGTTGGAGCTCTTCGATCGGGGCAAAGTCGACGGACCGCAAGACAATGTCCGCCGAGTGGTAGCCCCCGAGGCGCCGCTGAACCTCCCGGTTCATCAGCTGGTAGTACGTTACCGTGGACTCCCAGCTCATCCCTCCGATTATGCCGAT
>CAZLDK010000375.1:0-2633 GCA_964558285.1 uncultured Spirochaetaceae bacterium
TGGATCCTTGCCAAGAAGTCCGTGAGCACCGGACCGGTGATGGATTTCGGATTGGCCTCATGCATCTTCCTGCCAACGGTCTGCGCCTTCTTGACCGGGAGAACGCCACGATCTACAAGCTCCACCATGAGCTCGAGGCCCCACAAGAGTGGCACGCCCCTCTGCCGGCACGCACTTCTGAGAACCTTGTCGTTCGTTGCACACCTCCAGCCGTTCGCGCTCGCCATTTCCAGGCACACCCGATCCTGATTGGAAAGGCGCTTCGACGCCTGAGCGTCGGGTGCCAAGAGCGCCAAGGGCGTCTCGAGGATGACAATACCGGCCTCCTCGATCTGTTTTTGACTTAGGCTGTGGGCTTCCTGAAGAACGATGTCGAGAACGCCAATCGGCGCCAGGTACTCGGATACAAGTGCCAGGATTTCGATGCCGCAGGAATCATAGTCGATGAGTACATTCGCGTCCGTCAGGATCAGTGTGTGGTACTCATTCTCCGACATCCACGGCTACCCAATCGCTTTCGAGCCTGCGCATCGCCTCAAGAGGCACCTGAAGTATTTCCGCCGCCCGGGACGCGGAAATAAGTCCCTTCTCGTACGCCCGTTTCACCAGCCGAACCAATCCGCTCTCGACGAAGTCGTGACGAGTGAGCCCCTCGACTTCATTGCGGGCGATCGGATCCTGGAGGGCATCGGGTTCCGCGTGGTCTCTCAGGTTCCCTCCATACCGCTGCCCGTAAGCGACGGCGAAGCGCGGATACAGCGAACTCTCGAATCCATACTCGTTGACGAGGCGAAACAAGACGGTCTTGTAGCTAATCCGGAACTTACGCTTCACATGAAGGACGAAATCTACGATGGCGAGACCGGAGCTCTCCTTGAGCTCTTGCTCGAACGCCTCCCTGGGAAGGAGGAAGTGGGACCCGAATTGGTTCGCCTCGGTTTCTTCGCGGTCGTCACCGGCACCCACAACACCAACGTAAGAGCTTCCATGCATAATGAGATGGCCGAGCTCATGAGCGACGGTGAATATCCGCCGTTCAATGCTGATAGCGGGGGAGATATTCACCGCAATCGCCGGTCCGTTGTCGGCCCGTCCGGCGGAGAATCCGAACACTTTCGGGAGTTCAAAGTCCCGAGTGAATATCTTTGCCCCCGCCGATTCGAGAAGACTTATGATGTCATCGATCGGCTCATCCGGCTCGACGTCGATCGCGGCTCTCGCCTGTGCCGCGGCCTTGGCCGGATCATCACTGCCTACGCCCTCGAAGCGCCATCGCCCACCGGCTTCCAACAGGTCTACAAGGAAACTGTAGTCATCCAACCAGCGTCTGAAATCGTGGAGGAGCACATCTCTCTTGGCTTGCTCTCGCTTAGGCATCGACCGCCCGGAGCGGAACCTAAGCGAGGAGAATGAGGGTGGGTCCGCCAGGATGTCCGGCAGAGACGAGCCCAATGCTCGGGCAATAGCCACAAGAGTCCCGCTCTTCGGAACGCTTCTCCCTGCCTCAATTGCTGAGTACGCTTGACGCGATAGGCCTACGTCCTTCGCGAATTGCTGTTGGGTGATCCCTTTCGCCTTGCGGTAACGCAGAAGGTTTGAAGGTATGCTCTCAACTCCCATGTAGACCCTCAACTTTACATCTATATCGTATATACGTACAATGTAAAGTGCAATTGACTATGTGTCAAACGTGGAGATGAACTTCGTGGCCCTAGGCGAACGCCGCCATCTTACGACGCCGGGTCCGGATCGTTTAAGCATACGTGTCTACGGAAGTCAGTGTAGGCGACAGAGATTCTTATGTCCTAATTGGTCGGCTACCTGCCGTTGTGTCAGTCCTTCCCAATGACGTTGGTATCGAAGCAGGGTCTTTAGGGCCGTCTCAATCTACGATTCTACGGCGACGCTGTTGGCGGGCTTATTAAGCATCAGATGCAGAGCGTGGATCACCAACTGCCGTCTTCACTACTGCTCGCGTAGTCGGACCATGGTGAAGTCCGGCTGGACAGCCGCTCGAATCGGGCCACCGCCCACCCTACCCCGGCAGCTGGTAGTGGAACCCCCACCCTACGCCGAACTTGTCGATGAGGCTCCCGTAAACCGCGCCCCAGAATACCTTCTCCACCGGCATGGTAACCCGGCCGCCGTCGGCCAGGGCGTCGAAGTATTTCTGCACGTCCGCCTCAGAATCGACGTCGATGTGGACGCTTACGTTGTCGCCTACGGTTGGGGCGCTCCCTTCGAAGGCATCCGACAGATAGATAACCTGGCCGTCGCCGAGGGATAGCTCGGCGTGCATTATCTTATCTTTCCAGGCGCCGCTTACGTCCATGTCCCCGTCGGCGGGTATGTCGCTGTAGCGCATAATTTCCGTTTTTTCGCCGAAGGCCCCGGCATAGAAATCGAGAGCCTCTTCGCAGTTGCCGTTGAAAATCAGATAAGGAACCGTCTGCATCCTGCACCTCCTTTCGGATCACGCAATCCGAATATGCAGGTAAAATCATACGCCAGTAGTCAGGATTCCGCAAATGTGTATTCGGTTAAGCGATCCCCCTCAAACACTCAACGCCGCCTCATTCTCCCGGAGCCATTTACGCCTCTCCTTGTAGTCGGGAACAAATCGCCGGACGACG
>CAZLDK010000376.1:0-2618 GCA_964558285.1 uncultured Spirochaetaceae bacterium
TGCAACCCGCCGACGCCGAACACTGGCTCGGAACCGACGAGCTCGGCCGCGACCTTTTTAGTCGCATGCTCTACGGCGGCCGAATCTCGCTCAGCATCGGCATTATCTCCGTCGCCATCGGCATCTTAATCGGTGTTCCCATCGGCGCAGTGAGCGGCTACTACGGGGGCCGCCTCGACATTATCACCCAGCGCTTCATAGATATTATGATCGCGTTCCCAGGTATCCTCCTGGCCATCGTCGTAGTTACCGTGCTTGGTGTCGGGGTCACAAACGTGATGATAGCAACCGGCATCGCCAGCGTTCCGATTTACGCCCGATTGGTACGAGGGTCGGTGCTCGCCGCAAAGGAACAGAGCTACGTCGCCGCAGCCCGGGCTGCAGGCATCGGGGACACCAGCATCATCTTTCGGCATATTCTGCCCAACAGCCTTGCGCCGGTTATCGTGCAGAGCACATTTCAGATCGCGACCTCAATACTGTGGGCGGCGGGCCTCGGGTTCCTTGGCCTCGGTGCCCAGGCGCCGACGCCGGAATGGGGGGCGATTCTCTCCAACGGTCGAGAGTACATCCGCACGGCGCACCACCTCACGACCTATCCCGGTCTCGCCATTCTTTTTATGGTGTTAGGCTTTAACCTCGTCGGTGACGGCCTCCGGGACGCACTAGACCCAAAAACGCGGTGAACCGCGGAGAAGGAACGACCACGCCAATGGAATCGCTGCTGGAAATCCGAAATCTTCGCACCAGTTTCAAGACCGAGGACGGATTCGTCCGTGCCGTGGACGATGTGTCTCTCCAAATCCGCAAGGGAGAGGTTGTCGGCGTCGTCGGCGAGAGCGGATGCGGGAAGACGGTGACCTCCCTGAGCATTCTCCAGCTGCTGCCGTCACCTCCGGCGTCCATAGACGGCGGGGAAATAGTCTTCGAGGGGAGGGATCTGCTTCGCCTCTCCCCCTCGGAGCTACGGCGCATTCGAGGGAACGAGATTGCCATGATCTTCCAAGAGCCGATGACGAGCCTTAACCCGGTATTCACGATCGGCAACCAGCTGATGGAAGCGATTACCCTTCATCAGCACCTCGAAGGCAAGGAGCTCCGGGACCGGGCGATCGAGATGCTTCGGCTCGTGGGGATCCCCCGGGCCGACGAGGTCATAGACGAGTATCCGCACCGCTTCTCCGGCGGCATGCGACAACGGGCGATGATAGCGATGGCACTAAGCTGCAACCCGAAGCTCCTCATCGCCGACGAGCCGACCACGGCCCTCGACGTGACTATTCAGGCACAGATTCTCGAGCTCATGCAGGAGCTCAAAGAGAAGATCAACACCGCGGTCCTCTTTATCACACACGATCTGAGCGTCATCGCAGAAATGGCGGACCGCGTCATCGTGATGTACGCAGGGAAGGTAGTAGAGGAGGCGGACGTCGCAACCCTGTTTCATGAGCCTCAGCATCCCTACACTCAGGGGCTCATCGGAAGCAGACCGTCGGTGGAGATAGAGCGGGATCGCCTCGTCTACATCCCGGGAAACGTGCCGAACCCGCTGGACATGCCCGGCGGCTGCCCCTTCCACCCCCGGTGCCCGCGTGCGATGGCCGTATGCACCGGACAAATGCCGCCTGAGCGCAGACTTGAGGGCGGCCACATGGTACGCTGCTGGCTGCACGAGAACGTGGGCTCGGAACAGGCACGCCCGCTTCGCCCCGCTGCCGAGGAGGAGGCCAGATGAACCAAATAGGCGAACCCGAACCCGCTCCACTCGACGCCGAGGACCGCAAGCCGGTCATCTCTCTGCGGAACCTGAAAAAGCATTTTCCGATTCGCTCCGGTGTCTTCAGCCGAGTTGCCGGACACGTAAAGGCCGTCGACGGGGTCTCCTTCGATATCTACCCCGGCGAGACGTTCGGCCTCGTGGGAGAGAGCGGCTGCGGGAAGAGCACGACCGGGCAGGTCATTCTGAGGCTCCTGACGGCAACCGGTGGGTCGGTCCACTACCGCGGAGAGGACGTTTACGCGGCCTCCGGTGATCGCATGCGAGCGCTGCGGAAGGAGATGCAGATCGTCTTCCAGGATCCCTACAGCGCGCTCAACCCCCGGATGACCGTCGGAGCCGCAATCAGAGAGATTCTCGGCGTTCACGGCATTGCCGCCGGTGCGGCAGCACAACGCCGGGTGGAAGAGGTGCTGAGCCGCTGCGGCCTCCAGCCCTATCACTCCGACCGCTACCCGCACGAGTTCTCAGGCGGGCAGCGACAGCGGGTGGTTATCGCCCGAGCCCTGGCGCTCGATCCGAAGTTTATCGTCGCCGACGAGCCGATCTCTGCCCTCGACGTAAGCATTCAGAGTCAGATCATCAACCTCCTCGAAGATCTCCAGGAGGAGTTCGACCTCACCTACCTTTTCGTGAGTCACGACCTCAGTGTGGTCAAGCATATCGCCGACCGGGTTGGGGTGATGTACCTCGGAAAGCTCGTAGAGGTTGCGGATAAGAAGGCGTTCTACGAGAAGCCCCTCCACCCGTACAGCCAGGCGCTGCTCTCGGCGGTGCCGGTAAGCGACCCGAGCCACAGGAAGAAGCGCATTATTCTAAAGGGCGACGTCCCGAGTCCTGC
>CAZLDK010000377.1:0-2609 GCA_964558285.1 uncultured Spirochaetaceae bacterium
TTGTGGGAGCTGGACGTCTCGGCGGCCGCGGGCACGACCGTAGACTACGTCAGCGTCACAGACGGTGATCTGGTGGACGTCGCCAATCCGGGTGACGCCGTCGACGTATCGCCAACCACGGCCGGGAGCTCGATTACCGACGCGAACAGCGACATCTACACCGCGGCCAACGACCCCGGGGGCTTTGGCTCAGACGATGTGCGGTGGCGCTTCCCAATCAGCTACACCTGGGATAACGGAGGGGTCGGAACGCTCTGGGGGACCGCCGGGAACTGGAATCCGGATGGCGTTCCGCGGATCAATGATGATGCAACCATTCCGGATGCCGGCGGACCCTTTACCGTCGGGCTCGGCGCCGCCGAGAGCGTAAACAACGTTACCATTGAGTCGACGGCGACCCTCGACCTTTTGGGACAGAACTTCGAGATTCAGACGTCGATTTCCGTGGACGGCGAGATCCGATCGGACGGCACCGAAACGGTTACCATCGCCGGGAACAGTCCCCCCCTCGCCGCAGATTTTGACACCGACAGCGGAACGGTTACCTACTACGGTTCCGCGGCAGGTCTACCCCTCGGCAACAGCTACTTCAACCTTATCATCGGTGAAGGCGCCGGCCCCGACGTGGTTGCGCCGACGGCGGCGTTGGACGTAAACGGGGACCTCACGATAGCCGCAAACGGCGAGCTGGACACCTCCGGCGGTCCTTTCGACGTTAACGTCGGAGGCAGCTGGGACAACTCCGCCGGGGGGAGCTACACCAGCGGAAACAACAACACGATCTTCGACGCAACCTCCGGCACCGTGACGATCGACACCGGCGGTGCGGCGAACCCCTTCGCTAACGTCGAGTTTAATGACGGCGGCGGCGGGGCCCTTTTTCAGCTGGTGAATAGTGCATTTGCCGCCGGCGGTGCTGTGGACGTAACCAGCGGTGATTGGGACCTGAACGGCCAGGCGGTTCAGGTAGCCGGCAACTGGACCGTGGCTGCCGGCGGGGGCCTTGCGACCGCAGGCAGCACCGTGACCTTCGATGCCTCCACGGTGGACCAGACGATTACCCCCGGCGGGACCGGGATCTTCAACGACTTCGAGAACGTCATAGTTGCCACCAGCGGGGGCTTCGCTGCGGTTCTTGGTGGGGATTTGGCGATTAACGGCAACAACACCATCACTATCAACGCAGGCGCCGAGCTGGACGACGGCGGGAATACGATCCTTCTGGACGGCAGCTGGGACAACAGCGCCGGCGGTACCTACACGGCAACCGGTACTTTGGAATTGACCGAGGCCGCGGTTACCCCGGTGAGCGTCCTCGGGGCAAACACCTTCAACAACTTGACTAGCACCGCCGCAGGGAAGCAGATCCAGTTCGACGACGGCGTTACCCAGATCGTCACCGGCGGCGACTTCAACGTCCAGGGAACGGGTCCGGCTAACTACATCGAGCTCCACTCGACCACCCCGGGTAACCTCTGGACCCTTGACCTCACAGGCGCCGCGAGCGTTACCGTCGACTGGGTTGCGCCGCAAGACAGCGATATCACCGGCACCACCCTTGTAACCCCGGCCAACTTCCGGGACGACGGTAACAACGACGTCTACGACGACATCGACCCCGGGGACGGGGGGGCCTTTGACAACGACGTCGGCCGGTGGGTTCTGGGGCAGACCTTTACCTGGACCGACGCCGGCGTAGGGTCCGGCTGGGGTACGCAAGGTAACTGGGACGTCGGCGACGGCACCCCGGGTGACGACGGAGTTCCCGGCCGGGACGACGACGCAATCATCCCCAACGGCAGCTCCTTCGTGGTGAACGCCGGGGCGAACCGCCGCATCAACGACATCGACATCGGCGCCGACGCCACCCTGGACATGCAGGGAAACGACCTTGAGGTAGTCTCTAACTACGTAAGCACCGGTACGCTGCGCCTGGTTGGCAACGAGACAAGCGTGGATCTAAGCCTCGGGGGGGCGCCGGTTCCGGGCACCGTCGAGTACTACGGGCCCGGCGGCACCGTGACGGGGCTTGCCGCCGGAGACGCCTACACCACCCTACAGTTTACCGACACACTCGGCGGCGGCGCGGGAACCACCTTCGTCCTGAACGCCGCCACGAGCATCGATACGGCCCTTACCATCGACGTCGGCTACGTTCTCGACTTTGCCGCCGAGAATGTCGATCTGACGGGGCTAGGTAGCTTCACCAACAACAACCGCCTCGAGCTGGACGGGACGCAGACCGTTACCAACGCTGCCGGATTGCGAACCGCACCGGGGCCGCGGATTCCGGGGGTCGTGGGGTACAACGGCGGGGTAGGAGCATCCACGGTTCTCGGCGGTGCCTATACCGACCTCGAGATCGCCGGGCCCAACGTGGCCTCGTCGGGCAACTTAAATGTCTCCGGCGACCTGACGATAACCGGCGCCGGGACACTCGACACCAGCACGCCGCACAACGTCACGCTGGGCGGCGACTGGAGCAACGCCGGAACCTACACCAGCGGAGCCAATACCACGACCTTTACCGCCGCGGCGGACATAACGGTCCAGACCGGGGGAACGGCGGCCGGCAGGGACTTCTACAACGTTGTCTTCGACGACGGCGG
>CAZLDK010000378.1:0-2599 GCA_964558285.1 uncultured Spirochaetaceae bacterium
TGAAGAGGAGCTGCCTTATAGATGTTAATGAGCAATTGTTATGTTTTTCAGAACAGGGCGAAGTGCTCTACCAGAATTCATCGGCAACGGATTGCTGGGAGACAACAAGTACTGAGGATCTAGAGCGCAAAAAGGTCAACATTCATCCCAATCCAACGAGCGACAACCTTATTATATCGGGCATGAATCGTTCCGAGGCTATTCAATACACGATCTATTCAGCGGCTGGTGTAAAAATGGATGCAGGTGAAATTAGAGACAACAACATTCCTGTCCACACACTATCTCCGGGCGTGTATGTACTTGAATTGCATACGGAATATCAAAAGGTCACTAAACGATTCGTAAGGGTGGACTGATGTTGAGGGACGAAAGGCTGTGAAGGTCAGGAGTCTTCGTTGTTTTGGCATCAAAATTTGAATTGCAGGTAGGCGTTGTGAAACGGAGGTATGGGGGAACTTGATGTACTTGAAGTATGTCAAAAAATGATATACATTTATTGCAAGAAAAGAAGATATGAATAGAACTTCACTTAAAATAGATGAAGATATTTTTGTTGAAACGGAAAAAATTCGAGCTCATCTTAATACATCACGTAACCGATATATCAACCAAGCTCTTAAACATTATAATAAGTTGATGCACAGAGAAATCCTTGCTGAGAAATTGGAATCTGAATCAAAACTTGTGAGAGAGGATTCGATCTCCGTGTTAAAGGAATTCGAGGTTATTGATTATGGAGATTAAACAATTTGATATCTGGATAGCTGATCTTAATCCACAAATTGGCACCGAACCGGGAAAGATGAGGCCGGTTTTAGTGATACAGACTAATTTGCTCAATCTTGTGAATCATACCTCTACACTTGTTTGTCCAATTACATCAAATGTGAAAAAGAATTCAGAAGTACTTCGAGTTCATATTCCTAGTGTCATTACCACTAAATAGGTATAGAAAAGTCGCAGTAGATTTTTGTTCAGATCAAGGCGCGAGGAAGGAGCATAGCATTAGCTATGTGACTGAGGAGCAACGCAGAGGTGAGCAAAAAGATCAAGACTTGGTCTGAGCGGATTTAGTGGTAATGACACTAGAGGCGTGGCCGGTGTTAACCGCGATTGCGATATAATGATTGACCAAATCCGAGCTATTGATAATAAAAGACTTACAAAGTGGACTGGGCGGTTGCCTCATTCCCTAACCATAGATGTAAAATCGAATATAGAAGATGTGTTAGATTTATAGTGATTTATATGGGCCTGAATGATTACGAAGCTTCATGAGTGAGATAGTTGAATGGCTTATACATAATTTCATTTCAGTAAATTTGGAATTTGTGCAACTTTTATTATATTTAAAGCATATAAGTTTCGAATAGGGCATAGATTTCTCCTTTTCGAAAGAGAATGGAGTGGAGTGTTTCACAGAATTGGGCTTGTATTATCGACTTTCATTTATTAAAAACTAAAATCATGAGGTTTAAGATTTCTTTGTGGCCATTTCATTTGAAACCGGTTAGCCTACTTGGTCTGCTTTTTTCTGTTTTCATGTTTGCAAGCCCCTCAATGGGACAGGATTCATCGGATGCAAATTTTGACAGCTTGGGGTATACATTTTATGATTCGGTTCACACCTTTGATAATATGGCGGATCTTCCCATTGATCAGGATTTAGATGATATTAGAGTATATTCCTTTGATAGCGTACTAGTGAGGCAAAAGGCTCACTTCACCCATCCGCGAACATTCTCTTCATCTTGCACGGATGACTACAACATGTCCTTTGCCGCAAATACCGTTTGGTATGTTTCCCTAATCTATGAGGCCGTTATCACAGCTAATTTAGTAAAGGCTGCCAAAGGGAGTGAGGTTTTTTATAGAAACTTGAAAAAGACGCATCGCATTTGGTGCGATTGTCTCTCTTCTCAATATGGATATGACTCCCATTTATGTGACGATGAATAGTGCGTCTGCTCAAGCGCCATTCTTTTTCCATTGGAGGAGAGTTTGGGTCTAATTGGTTTAATTATGCGATTTTCCAGGGAATTGTTGTGGAGCAGACTCAACTTTAGGCCTTTAAAAAAAAGTGCTATATTAGAGGATGGAGGGATGTTTGTTGTTTTGCCTCCATTTCAGGGAAAACCTGCATGCCGTTTTTAAGCCTTATAAAGGTTCATTTAGCTCAAATTTGATATTCCGAAGCATGCTGATCCACCAAATCCAGGGAATAAAACGATGAAAAGCTGGACTTTGGAAACGTTTTCCTGACAATCCGGCGGATGCTGACCCACCCTATCAGATTTTGCTTTTCGGATAGCAATGAAACGGACAGAAATACTGTTAAATAAGAGAGACCACTCGTTTGGAACCCAATGAAATACTTGTTAAATTGTGTAATCATGAAACACATCATCTTCAGCATCCTCATTTTAATTGGAACTTCGCTAACTGCCCAAACCAATTTTGAGGGTGTTATTATTTATCATAGAAAGCCCAGTCCATCGTCTACGATGAAAAAACAAATGCAGTTTAATTCCGGGGGTGTGAATGGAGTGGAGAAAGTGTTCTTTAAGGGAAGCCGGATGAAAAGAGAGCGGGAATT
>CAZLDK010000379.1:0-2583 GCA_964558285.1 uncultured Spirochaetaceae bacterium
AGGAACGTCTCGCATGGCTGCATCGTCGTCTTGCCGTACAGATTGATCGGCGCCAGACGGTTCGCTGCACCCTTGGCCACATCGCCGAACTGCGAGACATCATGCGGCGTCTCGGTTCGGATGCAGGACACACGATCCCCCGGACGCTACTCGACCGCATCGTCGCCACGGTCGTCCATCCCGTCCCGGCGGGACGACCGGAAGAGGCCGCCGCTTGGACGGTTCACGGTTCGATCGCGACCGTTCCGGTCTCCGCGGGCACCGTCTTCTACTGGAACTGCGTCGAAGCTGAAACGGCGGAGACGCAACGCTTCACCGACGCAGAGCGGGACGCCCTGCTAGAGGCGGGCTACCGTCTGGAGCCTCCGGATGCGATCCGGTCCCGGACCGAGTGGAACCGGAATCGGGCTCTCCTGGTGCCGTGTCGCCACATCATCGCCTTTGTTCCCGAGCAGCTGCGAGGCGAGGCCACCGAACCCGCTCCGTGGGCCGCGGAACTGGAGTTCACGCTGGGAGCTGCGGTGCGAACCGTTCACCTGTCGGCCGGAGAGTCCGAGATCGAAATCGGTGGGGTGACAGTTTCGCGTCATGAGCCGGATCAGGCGACCGTGGACGAACCGACGAGCGTCCACCGCGTGCCGCCCGGTGTCGTCGGCTTGCCCGATAAGCTCTCGTACTCTGCCACGCACTCGCTTATTGGGTGTCCCATGCAATGGACTCTCGGGCGCATTCGCGGTCTCTCGGCGGCTTCCAACGTCGCCCTTCCCACCGGCAATCAGATGATGGGTACCCTTGCGCACAAGATCGTAGAGCGGATTGCGGTGGATCACTCATCGGCCGGCGTTCTCCCGGAGAACTCCGGAGAGATTGCGGCGAAGCTCTTTGACGCGTTGGTTCCCGTAATGGCGGCCGAGCTTCGGCAGCCCGGACGCGGTCTCGCGCTGCGACGGTATCGTGAGATCGTAATCGGCGCGGTCGCGGCGCTTCGCGATGTGATCCGCCGGCTGAAGCTCAGCGTCAGGCAGGCAGAGACGTTTCTGGAGATGCCGTGGCAGCTTACGGTAGAGGCGGGCGGAACAGCGGCCCCCGTTCTCTTTCGGGGGCTTGCCGATCTCGAGCTCGCCGACGACGCGGGAAACCCTTTTGTGCTCGACCTCAAGTACTCCCACGCTGAAAGCTACTATACCGACCTCATATCCGGAGGCGAGGCGCTGCAGCTTGCCTCGTACGCGTGGCTGATCGAACAGCGCTCCGGGAAGCAGACGATCGGAAGCGGATACTTCCTCCTGCCCAGACAGAAGCTCATAACCGACAGCCCGCTGGCCGGGGACGATGCGGTGGCGTCCGACCGGCCCCTCGCAGAGGTCTGGCGGCGGGGCCAGCGCTCGGTTACCCAGGCGCTGCGACGTGTGCACAGTGACGGGATCGTCGAGGTAACGGGACTTCAGGAGTCGGAGGCAGAGGACGCCGCGGATCTGCGCAGAGAGACTATGGAGGAATCGGGTGGCCTCTACGTTGAGCCACCGTGCAAGTTCTGTGACTACGCCATTATCTGTGGCAAGAGCCGGGGGCGAGTATGAATCAAGCCAGTCACGTACTGAGTTCCATAGAGCTGATCAGTGCCTCTGCGGGTACCGGCAAGACCTATCGCCTCACAGAACGGATCGTGGAGGCGGTACTCGGTGGTGTTCAGCCGGAGCGGATCATGGCCACCACCTTCACCGTTAAGGCCGCCGCGGAACTTCGCGGCCGAGTCCGGGAAGCGTTGGCCCGTCAGGGGCGTCGGGATCTGGGTGCCAGAGTGGCCGACGCGTATATCGGCACCGTCCACAGCCTCTGTTTCCGTCTGCTCAAGGAGTACGCGATCGACGCGGGGATCTCTCCCGACGTAGAAGTATTGCCGCAGGGAGATGCCGACCGGATCTTCAACATCGCCGTTGAGACCGCTGTAGAAAGCTACTCCGACACGATGGAACCGCCGGCGCGCCGCATGGGCCGTACCGGGCAAGGGAGCGGGTACGGCAAAGAACGCGACTGGCGCGATGACGTCCGTGATATCGTCGGGGCTGCGCGCGCCAACGGCATGACAGCGACCGATCTGCGCGCTCAGGCGGCAGCAACCGTCGGGCTCTGGGAGCAGACCACCTCCACCGCAGGACAACCGCCGACTACCGACGAGCTTAGCGCCGCGGCAACGTCGGCGGTCGAACAGCTGGAGGCGATCGCAAACCCGCTGAAGGGCACGGCGCAGGTAACGGATACACTGCGACAGTTTCTCTCAGATGCCGCCGGTGGTCGCGTCGCTTCGTGGAAGGCGTGGCTCGAGCTTGCTGGGGCGGAACCGAAACGAGACGCCGCGGGGGTTCTGGATCACCTCCACCGCATCGCCGAGCGAGTGTGCGAAGTACCAGAGTTCCTCGCCGACTTCCGAACAATGGTTGACGGGGTGTACTCCTGTGCCGCTGCCGCCCTCGATCAGTTTACCGACTACAAGCGCGAACGAGGGCTCACCGACTACGACGACCTCGAGGCATCGCTCCTGCGCCTGCTCACCGACGGTACCGATGTACAACGGGGCGTACG
>CAZLDK010000380.1:0-2567 GCA_964558285.1 uncultured Spirochaetaceae bacterium
GCCTGGGGGCCGGGGCCGGGACGTCGCTGAGGGGGAGACTTCCCCCTCTTACTTGAGCGGTAGGCGCTCGTAATCTACTCGTCCGCAAGCGCCCGGCGTATCTCCTTTAGCTTCTCAATGTATGCCGTGTGGGCTGCCCCCAGACTCCGTAAGGCGGGAGCAATCTGGTCTTCGGCCAGTGCCAGCCGCCTTGGATCCAACCGGTCGTCGTAGATTACCCGAAAAACGTGGCGGAAGGCCCGAAGCTCGTGAAACGGGGAGAGCTCACCGGCGTCCAGGAGCGGAGGCCGGAGCCCCGCGGCGTTGGTGGCCATACGGTTTACCAGGTCCCGGTGCCAGGTCGAGCCTTCTAGCTGATTCTCGAAGAACTTCGCGATCCGAAGAAAGTAGTTTTCCACGGCGTTGTAGAGGTTATGGATCTCGAAACCAACCGCCGCGGTGGCCATCTCCTGGCCTTCCGCATCCTGTGGAGCTACTGCATCTGCCCGGCGGCGCATGGACTGATACCGCGCTGCTTGGTCCTCGACATGCTTGAAGGCGAGCCGTAGATCGTCGATAAGGGCGCCAAAGGCTTCGGAGTCCCGATTCATGAGGTCTGTTTCCGGAGGAAGAGCTCCGTGCCGCGCGCTTCCACCATCCTTCGAAACTCAGGCGATACCCGTTCGAGGTCTACGAGGTCCACGGAAAACTCGCTTTCTTCGGCCCGGAGCCAGAGGGAGGTGAGGTTACCGCCCTCCACGGCCAAGTCGATATCGAAGTTCTCGTCCCGGACCCGGCCGGTGGCGACGCTTCCGAAGAGAACGACTCTTCTGAGGCCGGGGTCGCTTTCGGCGAGGCGCGCAGCTACTGCTCTGGCTTCCTCCCGGGCCTTCTCCAGGCGCGTCCGCGTCCGAGCGCGTGCCTCGGCATTGAGGCGCTTGTGAGTTTCGATGATGTGCCGGAGCTCGGAATCGGTGTTATGTGCCATGTCGAGGGGACCTTCCGCTCCTTTAGCCTACGCCCGATAGCCGGAGGCCCACCCTGTCGATGTGCTCTTTGAGGGCTGCGTCCGTGTTGTCGCCTAAGAGCACAACATCCACGCTCCAGGGAAAAAGCGCTTCTTCGAGAGTGTCGGCCCACCGGGACGCGTCGGCCGGCTCCAGATCTTCCCCTGACACTGCAAGATCGATGTCCGAACCCTCGCGCCAGGTGCCTTTTGCCCGGGAGCCGAAGAGGACGATCTGGGTGACCCGGGAGTCGGAGCCGATGGTGCGGCAGATAGTAGAAAGCTTCTCGACCGACAGGCCGGTGTGCTGCGAGAGGTTATCGTGGGCGGCTACATCGGTCATAACTTGGCGCGAAGAGTGTCGCCGAGGCGCCGAAGGAGTGGGGCATAGGTCTGCCGGACCTCTGCTTCCAGAGCCCGGGCGTTTTCCTCGTTGTACACGTGGGCGCTCTCGTTCCGGGCTTGATGCATCTGCGCCCAGGCCTCTCCATCGTGAATAATGCCGGCCTCGAAGGCCTGGCGGATGACCGGTTTCGGCCCCACGGCACCCTCGAAGCCTATCTCCGCCAGATAGTCCTGAAGGGTCTTCCAGGCGAGTTCGTAGCAGAGCTCGAAGGCCTTGATGATGCCTTGCTGCTCCAGCTTGTTCGGATTGGCTGTGTTCAGGGCCTCCCGGAGGTTGGCCAGGCTCTTGTCGAAATTGGAAAAGCGCTGCTTCCAGCGGATGTCTTGGGTCATGGGTTTAGGTCGAGGTCGGGCATGGCGACGCTGTCAGTCATTCTTGGCGCTCGTAGACCACCCGGCCCTTGGACAAGAGCAGCTCGCGGTACTCAGGTTCGAGGTGCTCGAGCTGCACGATGTCTACGGGGAAGCGGGTGAGGGCCTCGGCATCGCCTGTCATGGCGAAATAGGCAGCCGGGTCGGTTATGCCCTCCACCGCAAAGTCGATATCCGAATACTCCCGGAAGGTCTCCGGGTTGAGAACCGATCCCCACTGGATAACACGGCTCGGGCTGTACTTCTCGATGATCATCCCGAGAATCGCCTCGGCGTCTTCACTTGCCTGGGCGTGGAGCTCTTTGCGTTTTTGTGCCTGGGCCTCCTGCTTGCGGCGAACGAAGGCCCGGACGTCTTTATGGGTTACGTTAGACATGATTGCGGTTCAATGCTTTTGGACAGGTGCCTTCGCTGCATTTAGCGTTCGAGAGCTTGCCCGAAACCGTGTGTCATGAAGCGCTCTAAGTCCGCTGAGAAGCGTTCAAAATGGTGAAGCCCACCAGGCGATCGCCTTTGTAACGAAGAACGGTGTCTGTGTCGTCCATTTCCGAGTGGTCTGCGGCTGCCGGCCTTTGGAAGTTGACGTACAGCACGTCTGCGTCCTGGTCGTAGTCCATCCATAGCGCTTCGGTGTGATTCTGCTTGAAAAGCTCCAAAATGGGCTGGACGGGAAGCGATGCCTTCATGGCCATAATTTCCTTGCTTTGCCTGCCTCAATTTCCCTCGTAGCGATTCGAGCCTCGTTTGGGGATGCCGGGGGGCCGGCGAGTATTGCTACGAATTCGTCAAGGTCGGCGGAAACCGT
>CAZLDK010000381.1:0-2556 GCA_964558285.1 uncultured Spirochaetaceae bacterium
GAGGGGAGCCAGGAGACCTCCATTCCTTCCTGCATACCGGTGTAGGCGATCAGTCGACCCATGGACATGACCCCCTGGCCACCGAAACCCGCGCAGACTATACGGTCAATCATTAATGGGGCCCTCCTTCTCTGGGTAGCGAAAGTTGCCGAGGGGAAAGTAGGGAACCATCGTCTCCTTGACCCAATCCAACGATTCGACCGGGGTCATTCCCCAGTTGGTCGGGCAAGTAGAAAGCACCTCCACCAGTGCGAATCCCCGTTTCTGAACCTGGACCTCGAAGGCCGTTTTGATGGCCTTTTTGGCCTTACGGATATGTGCCGGACTGTGGACCGATACCCGCTCGATGAACGCCGCCCCGGGTATTGTCGCGAGCAACTCGCTCATCCGGATGGGATAGCCGGAGTGAACCGCGTCCCGGCCGAGGGGAGAGGTGGTCGTCTTTTGTCCGACCATCGTGGTCGGGGCCATTTGGCCGCCGGTCATTCCGTAGATCGCGTTGTTTACGAAGATTACGGTTATGTTCTCCCCTCGATGCGCGGCGTGGACAATTTCGGCGGTTCCGATCGACGCAAGGTCTCCATCACCCTGGTAGGTAAAGACGGTCTTGTCCGGATGAACCCGCTTTATTCCGGTGGCCATTGCGGGGGCGCGGCCGTGGGCGGCTTCGTGCATGTCACAATTGAAGTAGCTGTAGGCGAAGACTGCACAGCCAACCGGAGCAACGCCGATGGCATCCCCGAGGATACCCAGCTCGTCTATGCTTTCACCGACGAGACGATGGATGACACCGTGGGTGCACCCCGGGCAGTAGTGAAACTGAACGTCGGTGAGGGCCGGGGTTCGTTCGAATACAACGGGCATCTATGCTACCTCCTTGATCATACTGAGGGCCGCGTCGACGACGTCCTGCTGCTGGGGAATCATGCCGCCCGAGCGACCGTAGAACCCGACGGGCCATCGGCCCCGGGCCGCCAACCGGACATCCTCCACCATCTGTCCCTCGCTCATTTCGACCGACATAAGCGCCCGGACCGTTGGGGGCAACTCTTCGAAGGCGGCAACGGGGTAGGGCCAGAGGGTAATCGGCCGGATCAGGCCGGCCTTGACGCCCTGTCCCCGGAGGTCGCCGATCGCGTTCTTTACGACCCGAGAAGAGGTTCCGTAGGAGACAAAGACGAGCTCCGCATCCTCGACGCGGTAGCTCTCGTAACGCGCCTCCTTCTCTCGGATAATCGCGTACTTGCCCTGGAGGCGCTTGTTGAAGGCTTCGAGAGCCGAGGGGTCGAGGTAGAGCGAATTGATGACGTTGGGCTTCCGCTTGTTGCCGGTTCCCGTCGTTGCCCAATCCTTCGGCGGAAGATTCCGATGCGGAGCGTCTCTAAACTCGACCGGTTCCATCATTTGTCCGATCATCCCGTCGCCGAGGAGCATAACCGGTATTCGGTAGAGGTCGGCCAAGTCGAAGGCTTCGGTCATCATGTCGGCCGCCTCTTGGACGTTCGCCGGCGCAAGAACGATAAGGTTGTAGTCTCCGTTTCCGCCGCCCCGGGTTGCCTGGAAATAGTCGGCCTGGGAGGGCTGGATTCCTCCGAGGCCGGGACCACCCCGCATAATATTGACGATAACGCAGGGAACCTCACTGCCGCAGATGTAGCTTATCCCCTCTTGCTTGAGGGCGATGCCGGGGCTCGACGAAGAGGTCATGACCCGGGCTCCGGCACCGGCGGCGCCGTAGACCATGTTGATCGCGGCGACCTCGCTTTCGGCCTGTAGGAATACGCCCCCAACCTTTGGGAGCTCCCGGGACATGTATTCCGGCACTTCGTTTTGCGGTGTTATGGGATAGCCGAAAAAGTAGCGACAGCCGCCTCGAATGGCAGCCGCGCCGATCGCTTCGTTTCCTTTCATCAGAACTTTTTCCACGACGGTCCTCCTAGGCAATGCGCTCGACGGTTATCACGACGTCGGGGCAGATTATCGCGCAGCTGCTGCAAGCTATGCAGCGATCCATGTCGGTAACCGTGGCCGGGTGATACCCCTTGCTATTTATTCGAGACGTATCGAGAGAAACGATATCGACGGGACAGACGGTCGTGCAGAGCTCGCATCCCTTGCACCGGTCTTCCGCGAAGCTGACGCGTCCCTTTGCTTTTGCCATATCCTACTCCTAATCTGTGTGCATCCACGCCTCCCGAAGGTGCATGGCGATGGGAAGTACCTCTCCGGTGATGTTGCCAGGAATATCCGGAGCCAAGGCAGCCAGAATTGCGACGTAACGAACCGGAATGCCGAGAAGGTCTGAGACCCGGAGGCACACTTCGTTACCCTCTTTGATATGCTCCAACGTGGTGTGCTCGAGCATGTGGGTGTTGTTGATAAGGCCGGTAACCCGGAGGCGGGAGGCAGCCTCGATTTGGCGAATATTGTCTACAATGGTCGCCGCATCCTGGGTTTCCGGGCGGGCGACGTTGCACACGCAGAGCATCTCCGCATCTTCTCCCTGGAGGTAGTGTCGGTAAGTGCCAAGGAGCCGGGCTCCCACCGGGTCGCCAC